>NZ_CXON01000003.1:0-497089 GCF_001269405.1 Limnohabitans sp. 2KL-3 | reverse complement strand
CCAGCTTGGGTGACGTCAACGGGGACGGTCTGTCGGACCTCTTGCTTGGTGACGCATCGGCTCCTAGCGTCGGTAAAGCGGCTTTTGTGATCTATGGCAACGCCACCGGTACAGGGTTGGACTTCAACAGCGGCATCTTGGCAGCCTCTCAGGGCTTCAAGATCACAGACGACGGTTTGGGTTACACCTTTGGCGCGACAGCATCGGGCGCTGGTGACTTCAACGGCGATGGCTTGAGCGACCTGATCGTTGGCGATTATTCACGTGACAGCAGCAAGGGTGCCTATTACCTGGTCATGAGCAGCCCACAAACACTGAGCAATGCCGTCAGCTTGACTGGTACGTCGGCTGGCGAGACGGTGCTGGGCACGATCAATGCCGACACCCTCATCGGCAACGGTGGCGTGGACCGTTTCTATGCGGGCCGTGGCAACGACACGATGGTGTTGCAAGCGTCTGACGCGAGCAACTTGTCGACCAACACTGGCGCTACGCGAACCTTGGTGGATGGCGGTGAAGGCTTCGACACGATCCGCTTGAGCGCAGGCATGACGCTGGACCTGACGGCCGTGACCAATGCAGGCGCGATGGGTCTGGAAGAAAACAGCCGAATCGAAAGTATCGAACGCATCGACATGGCCACCGACATCAGCGCCAACACGCTGACCCTCTCGGCCAAAGATGTCAACGACATGGCGGGCTTCAATGCCATCCGCACCAGCACCACCAGCGACGACGGCAAGACCTGGACCAACGTGACGGGCACCGCCCTGAGCGCCACCACCAAGTTCCACCAAGTGGTGGTGGACGGCACCAGCGCGGACAAGCTGACGCTGGAAGTGGGCAATGGTTACTGGGCCAACGTGGGTGAAGTCAGCAATGGCACCACCAACTACTTTGTGTTCCAGAACACCGACACCAATTCACAAGTGATTGTGGACAAGAGCGTGGTGGTGGACAACAAGGATTCGTCACCAGCAGGTTCGTCGGTGATTGATCTGGGTGCCAGCGGCAAGTTGATCAAACCTGTGCAGGTGGAAGGCAAGTGGTATTACTACTGGGATCGTTCGGGGGATGGCACGAGTGCTGATGTGGGTAGCTTGAACGGCGGTGCGGACAGCGCCACACATGATTCTTTGGATGCGATTTTTAATCAAGACATTAACGGTGTGGTAAATCCAAACGCTGGAACAGGTACCAATGACGTGTACCGTTACGCAACCATCAATGGCGTGCAGGTATCTGTGCCAACAATCAATGGCAACATAACCTCTTATGCCACTGGCGGATTGCAAAATGGCCAAACAGCCGCCACAGGCGGAGGGGCTACGAACAACTCTGTTTATGATGAATTGTTGGCGGTTTGGGATAACGCTCCAATAAATTCAGGAAACAATGCCGTACCTGCTGGATGGCGTGGTGGTCTTTATATGGCTGCAACATCAACCAGTGCAACGACGCACGTAGGTATGGGTACTGATGGTTCGACTTCCAGTTTGGTTGACACAAATCCTTGGTTAACTGCTTTACAGGTTGTTGGGTCCAACGCAGCCCCAGTCTTGGACGCTGCCCAATCGCCCACATTGACCAGCGTTTCGGCAGCTGCAGCAGCACCAGTCAACGGCAACACCACCGCCGGTGACTTGGTCAGCTCACTGGTCGGCGGCATCACCGATGCCGATGGCGCGGGTGTGGCCAAAGGCATTGCGATCACGGGTGTCCGTGCCGGTGCCACGCTGTACTACACAGTCGACGGCGGCACCACTTGGCTCACGGCCACAGGTGTGAGCGAGACCAACGCTTTGCTCTTGGCCGCTGACAGCAACACCCGTGTGTTCTACAAAACCACCACGGCCGGTACGGTGACAGACGCCTTTACTTTCCGCGCATGGGACGTGACGGCCAACATCACCGAAGGCGTGTACACCGACACCACGCCACGCGGCGGCAAGGCGCAGTTCAGCCTGACCTCTGACACCGTGGGCGTTGCTGTGACAGCACCTGTGGTGTTGGACCTGAACCGCGACGGCATGTTGAGCTACGGCCAGGTGACGATGGATGTCAACGGCGACGGTCTGATGGACCTGACCCGTTGGGCCGGTGCCCAAGACGGCGTGTTGGTGTGGGACAAGTTTGCAGACGGTTTGGTGTACAACAACAGCCAGTATGCGTTTGGCCAATACGCCACAACGTACCGCATGGATGCCTTGGGCTTCGCCCGCACGGCAACCGATCTGGAAGGCTTGGCCGATGCCTTTGATACCAACCAAGACGGCAAGTTCAACGCCGCCGACGCAAAGTTTGCGCAGTTCTCGGTCTGGCAAGACGCCAACCAAGACGGCATCAGCGGAGTCGGCGAAGTGCGCAGCTTGGCGGATCTGGGTGTGACCGAGATCAACCTGGTCAGCGACGGCGTGGTGCGCACGCCTGAAGATGGCGTGTTCGAAGCCGGTCAGTCGACGGCGACTTTGGCCGACGGCACCAGCATGCTGATTGCCGACGTTGCCTTTGCTTATGCAACGGCCTCGTCCTTGTCGAGCGCCAAGTTGGCAGCAGACACTTCGGTTGCAGGCGATGCCACGTCGGCAGAGTCCACCACAGCAGAACTGCTGCCCGCCGACATCGTGACCGAGTTCAACAACAAGCCGTACATGCTGAGCGACGAAGAGCTGGCTGCACTGAACCCGCTGGGCCAGACCGCGCAAGCTGAAGACGCCAATGTGATCGAAGTGACCCTCAACGAAGCCCAACTCATCGATGAGGCGTTCTTTGTGGGTGCGCGTCCTCTGGTCGAGCCAGCGCTGGTTGAAGCCACCAACGTGGACATCACCCCCGAAGACGTGGCCGCCGCCATTGCTGTGTGCACGGGCGCTGCCGAGTCGAGCACCTACTCGCTCAGCTTCGGCCAGAGCCTGGACCTGACCACCGTGCTCAAGGACATGAGCTTCAACGGCATCGTCAAGGGCTTGGAGCAAGTGGACATGGCCACCGACACGAGTGCCAACAAGGTGTCGTTGACCTTGGCCGATGTGTTGAGCCTGCCGCCCACCAACGGTGTGTACCAACTGGTGTTGTCTGGCGCTGCCAACGACAAGGTGATGCTGACCGAAGGCGAGTGGACCGACACCGGAACCGTGGTCAACCAAAACGGCCAAAACTACGCGGTCTACAGCGGCACCACCGACCCGTCAGCGCAACTGCTGATTGACCAGCACATGCTGCAGTCTCACCAGACCAGCTAAACCAAAAAGGGCCGCCACAAGCGGCCCTTTTTTGTTACATGCACGTCCTTCTTTGTAGGAGCGACGCCCCCGTCGCGATCACCCTCGCAGACCACCAAGAATCGCCCCGGGGGCGGGGCTCCTACAAGATGCAGGGTTGCTTGTAGGAGCGACGCCCCCGTCGCGATCACCCTCGCAGACCACCAAGAATCGCCCCGAGGGCGGGGCTCCTACAAAATGCAGGGTTGCTTGTAGGAGCGACGCCCCCGTCGCGATCACCCTCGCAGACCACCAAGAATCGCCCCGAGGGCGGGGCTCCTACAAAATGCAGCTTGCCTCCTGTAGGAGCGACGCCCCCGTCGCGATGAAGCCTTGCAGACCACCACCCATCGCCCCGAGGGCGGGTCTCTTGCAAAATGCAGGCAAACCCCGCGACTGCCGCCCTAAAATGTCAGAGTTGCCCTAACCTCACACACCATCATGCCCACCCGCTACCTCGACCCCAAAGTGGACCTCGCCTTCAAACGCGTGTTTGGTGAGCATGAGCACCTGTTGCGCAGTTTTTTGAATGCTTTGCTGCCACTGCCCGACGATGGCCAGATTGAAAGCCTGGAGTACCTCACGCCCGAACAAGTGCCCGAGCTGCCGGGTTTGTTCAAAAACTCTATTGTTGATGTGAAGTGCAAAGATGCCCGGGGGCGCACTTTCATTGTGGAGATGCAAATGCTGTGGAGCACCAGTTTTGAGCAGCGCATTTTGTTTTCTGCCAGCCAGGCTTATGTGAAGCAGCTGCACGCGGGTCAGAACTACGCCAGCTTGCAGCCGGTGTACGCCTTGGCTCTGACCAGCCAGGTGTTTGACCGTAAAACACCGGAGTATTACCACCACTACCAGATTGTTCGCCAGCATGAGCCAAGGCGGGTGTTAGACGGGCTGGAGTTTGTGTTCATCGAGCTGCCCAAGTTTGCCCCCCAAAGCCGCACCGATAAGCGGATGCAGGTCAAGTGGCTGCGTTTCATGAGCGAAGTGGGAGAGACCTCGGGCAGCAAACCCGATCCAGACGCCAGCTGGCGCGAAGATCCCGACATCGCCCAGGCCCTGGAATTGGTGGAGGCAGCGGCGTTTACCGAGCAAGAGCTGGAGGCGTACCACATCCAGATTGACAAGGCGCGCATTGAGTCAACGGTGCTGGAGGATGCGCGGGCAGAGGGCAAAGCAGAGGGTGAAGCCTTGGGTATTGCAAGGGGCAAGGCAGAAGGCGAAGCCTTGGGTATTACAAAGGGCAAAGCAGAGGGCAAAGCAGAGGGCAAAGCCGAGATTGTCCGGACCATGCACGCCAGTGGTATGGGTGTAGCGCAAATCAGCCAGTTCTCTGGTTTGAGCGTGCAACAAGTTGCCGAAATCTTGGCCTTGTGATGACCTCACCACGCCACTGACTTACATCACCCCAACAACGAACACAGCCCATGCCCACCGGTTTCTCTGAACAGCTTGCATCGCCGGGCTTGACAGAGACGGGCGTTGCCGCAGCGATCAACGCGATCTCTGAGGTGTCCAGCGAATTGCCACCCGCACCCGAGGTCTGCCTTCCCGCTGCCGAATCGAGCACCTACTCGCTCAGCAACGGCCAGAGCCTGGACCTGACCACGGTGCTCAAGGACATGAGCTTCAACGGCATCGTCAAGGGTCTGGAGCAAGTGGACATGGCCACCGACACCGCCGCCAACGTGGTGTCCCTGAGCCTGGCCGACGTGCTGAGCATGCCGCCCACCGACGGTGTATACAAGCTGGTGTTGTCTGGCGCCGCCAACGACAAGGTCATGCTGACCGAAGGCGAGTGGACCGACACCGGCAACGTGGTCAACCAAAACGGCAGCAACTACGCCGTCTACACCGGCACCACCGACCCGTCAGCGCAACTGCTGATTGACCAGCACATGCTGCAGTCTCACCAGACCAGCTAAACGAAAAAGGGCCGCCACAAGCGGCCCTTTTTTTGTTGTGTGGGAGCCCACCCTGTGGGCGATTGCCTTCATTGCCTTTGTGGGAGCCCACCCTGTGGGCGATGGTTTTGTTGTGGGAGCCCACCCCGTGGGCGATTGGCATGCCATGGCGGTATGCATGAAATCGCCCACAGGGGTGGGCTCCTACAAACAAGTGTGTATAAATTTTGATACACTGAGGAGGCTTTGGAGAGGCTGGACGGCAGTTGAGCCAAGTTCAGGTTGGGTTAGATCCTGATGATTGGAAACCTTTTGACGTGGTGGGTGCGGGCACAAAAGAGATTCGCATCAGCTTGAACGACGGTTGGTTTCGTGTGATGTATGTCGCAAAATTTCCGGAGGCAGTTTATGTGTTGCACTGCTTTAAGAAAAAGACAAGCACGACGAGCAAGCAAGACAAAGAGATTACTGCCGCACGCTATAAAGCGGTGGTTCAGGAACGGAGTAAAAAATGAAAAGCAATACCAAATCAATGCACAAAACACCAGTTGGCGGTAATGTATTTGCCGACTTGGGTTTTGATGCCCAAGAAGCAGCTTTGTTGAAAGCCGAGTCGAACCGTGTGATTTCGGAAAAGCTGGCCATTAAAGAATCGTTGATGAGCGAGCTGGCGGTGTGGATGAATGAGCAGCATTTAAAACAATCCGATGCCGCGCAAATTTTGGGTGTGACGCGTCCTCGCGTGTCAGATGTGATGAATAAGAAAACCGTGAAGTTTACGATTGACGCGTTGGTCGATATGCTGGCGCGAACTGGCAAGCGTGTGCAGTTGTCGGTTAGTTGAACAATTGACTCATCGAAATTTTTGGCATCAAAGCCAGCGTCCTCTTTGCCAATGAAGCCCGCTACCTTGTCGAATTTCGTTCGGTTTGCAGCAGATGTTTCAAAAAGCATGGGGTCAGTTTTGCGCACGCAGAGCAAGCTTTGCGCGACGAATATGGCTTGACGATGGATGATCCAGACGCTCAAGGTGAGCAGCGATTTTTGACTTTGGGTATGGATGCTTTAGGCCGTGTGCTCGTGGTGTGCCACACCCAACGCGATGAACGAAGGCGTTTGATTTCTGCTCGAAAAGCAAGTCCCAATGAGGCAAGGAATTACCATGCGTAAAGAATATGATTTCAAGGCGGCAAAGCGAGGCGCTGTGTTGCCTTCAACTGGCAAAACACGCATCACGATCATGCTGGACGATGACGTGATTGAGGCGTTTCGAGCCAAAGCCGAAGCCTCTGGTCGCGGCTATCAAACCCTCATCAACGATGCGCTGCGCAACGCCATCGACCCAGAGGCAGCCCCAGTTTCTCTTCGTGCCTTGCGCACCTTGCTTGACGAACGCTTTGCGCTAGCGGCTTAACGGAAGTCTTTGCACAAGCCCACCCCGTGGGCCATGGTTCCTAGGCAGGGCGCAAACCCAGACATTTTTTGTAGGAGCGACGCCCCCGTCGCGATCACCCTCGCAAACCACCAAGAATCGCCCCGAGGGCGGGGCTCCCACAAAATGCAGGGTTGCTAGTAGGAGCGACGCCCTCGTCGCGAAAAGCCTCGCAGACCACTAAGAATCGCCCCGAGGGCGGGGCTCCTACAAAATGCAGGGTTGCTAGTAGGAGCGACGCCCCCGTCGCGATCACCCTTGCAGACCACCAAGAATCGCCCCGAGGGCGGGGCTCCTACAAAATGCGGGGTTGCTAGTAGGAGCGACGCCCTCGTCGCGTTCACCCTCGCAGACCACCCAGAATCGCCCCGAGGGCGGGGCTCCTACAAAATGCGGGGCTGCTTGTAGGAGCGACGCCCTCGTCGCGATCACCCTCGCAGACCACCAAGAATCGCCCCGAGGGCGGGGCTCCTACAAAATGCGGGGCTGCTAGTAGGAGCGACGCCCTCGTCGCGATCACCCTCGCAAACCACCAAGAATCGCCCCGAGGGCGGGGCTCCCACAAAATGCGGGGTTGCTAGTAGGAGCGACGCCCTCGTCGCGATCACCCTCGCAGACCACCAAGAATCGCCCCGAGGGCGGGGCTCCTACAAAATGCAGATTGCCTCCTGTTGGGGCAACGCCCTCGTCGCGATGAATCCCGGCAGGCTTTGCGTTTTGGCACGTTCACATGGCTTTGAACAAATGCGCGTACAGGCGGCTCACGGCCAGAGTGTCGCCATGGCCTTTGAGGCGCAGGCTCAAGCGGCCCGTGTCGTCGCGGGTGACGCTGTCGATGGCGCTGGCGCGCACCACAGAGCCCCGGTGGATTTGCCAGAACACTTGCGAGTCGAGCCGCTGCATGAGTTCTTTGAGCGGGGTGCGCAGCAACACTTCGCTGCCGTCCAGCGTGAACACGCGCACGTATTTGTCGGCGGCTTCGAGGCGCAGCACCTCTGCCACGGGCACCATGCGCAGTGCTTTGCCCACGCTCGCTTGCAGCAGTTGCAGCGGGGGCAAGGTGGCCTCGGGGTGCTGGGGGTGGTTGGTTTCGGTGCGCAAGTTAAGCAAGGCGCGCAGTTGGGCCAGCACCGGGTCTTGTTGCAGGTTGGGTGTGGGGGTGTGTTGGGCACGTTGCTGCAGGGCGTTTTGCAGCCGCGTCACGGTTTGCCGCAGTCGCTCTGCCCGCACGGGTTTGAGCACGTAGTCCACGGCCTGGGCCTCAAAGGCCTGGATGGCGTATTGGTCGTAGGCGGTCACAAACACCAGCAGCGGAAAGGGCGTGCCGCTGGGCCATTCTTCGGCCAGTTCGGCGGCGGCTTCCAGCCCGCTTTGGCCAGGCATGCGGATGTCAAAAAACAGCACGTCGGGTCGGTGTTGCAGCGCCAGCTGCACGGCGCTCAGGCCGTCGCCTGCGGTGGCCGCGATGTGGATGTCGGGCCACAAGGCGCGCAATTCGTTCGCCAGGGTTTGCGTCAGCAGCGGCTCGTCTTCGGCGATCAGGGCGGTAGCGGGGGTACTCATGGGGTGGGTGTTTCTGAGGTTTTGTAGGTCGGTGGCTTTAGCCCCGACATGTTGGCGGGTGCGCTGCGTCGGGGCTTAAGCCGCCGACCTACGGGGAAGGTGGGGGCCAGCATTCAGGCGTTGGCGTGCGGGTTGTGCAAAGGCAATGTCAACACCACGCAGGTGCCGCCCGTGGGCATGGGGCTGATGTGCATACCGGCGCGTGGGCCATACAGGGTGTGCAGGCGCTGGCGCACATGGCTCAGGCCCCAGGATGCGCTGGGTCGTTCGGCGGCGGGCGTCAAAGGGCGGGCTGCATCGGCCAGCGCCAGTTCGCTGATGCCGCTGCCGTTGTCGCGCACCGTCAGCAGCAGCTGCGCACCTTCGGCGCGGGCCAGCACCTCGATGTGGCCGCCGCTGACTTGGGGCTCCAGGCCGTGGCGGATGGCGTTTTCCACCAGCGGCTGCAGGATGAAGCGCGGCACGGACGCTGTGGCCAATGCGGGCGGCAAGTCCAGCTCAAACGCCATGCGCGGCCCCATGCGGATCGCCATCAGGCTCAGGTAATCGCCCAGACGAGAGAACTCGTCGCCCAGCGGGTGCAGCGCTTGGTACATCGGCAGTCGCGTGGCCTGCAGTGTGGTGCGCAGGTAGTCGTTCAGGTGGTCGAGCATGGCGTGGGCGCGTGCGGTGTCTTGCCCGATCAAGGCCCGCAAATGCGCCAAGGTGTTGAACAGCATGTGTGGCTCCAGCTGCGACTGCAGCAGCATGAGCTGCGCTTGTGTCACCTCGTTGGCCAATGATTCGGCCTTGCCGCGTTGGTGGAAAAACGCGACGAAGGCGGCGCTGAGGGCGAGGGCGCTGACCATCAGGCCCAAAAAGCGGTTGCGGTTGAAATACCACAACTCCCAAGTCGACTTGCCTGAATAAGCATCGCCCACCAGCGTGCCTAACACATAGCCCAGCGGTATACACACCAACAGCATGAGCGTGGCGGGCAGCGCAGGCGGCCAGTAGTAGGGCGCGGGTGAGCGCAGCAGGCGTTTGAAGGCAAAGCGCGGCACATCGGTCAGCAGCCAAATGAAAGTTGAGATGGCGTAGGCGTAAACCAGCGACACATCGAAGGCGCTGGGGTGTCCTTTGGCCACGTTGCCATTCCAGGTGGCCAAGCCGATCAGCAAAGCCACACCCCACACGATCAGCAAGCGTTGGAGCATGGGGCGACGGTGTTGGGGCGGGAGCCAGGCAAGCAGGGTGTTTGTGTTCATGGCCGAGAGAGCTTTTGTTTGAAGAATACCGCGATCTGGTCGAAGGCTTTTTGGCGGTCGGCGTCGGTGAATTCGGGCTTGGGCAGGCCGCCGCGCATTTGGGTGGCAGCCACGGTTTGGGCCACGCTGGCAGGCCAGGGCGAGAGCCAGTCAAAGTGGCCCGCTTGGGGGTGATCGCTCAGGGTTGTGCACGTTTTGCAATGCTGCAACACATGCTGGCTGTGAAAGCGGGGCAGCAGGACACCGTCATCGCCCGATGTGCTCAAGGCCACGGGGATGCGGATGCGTGCCAGGCTTTCGGGGGTGAAGATGGCCCCGACGGGCACGGCCAGGCTGACGGCGACCACACGCGGGTCGGGGCGCGGGTCTGAGGATGCGCTGGGGCTTGCACCGCCGTGCAGGGTTTTGAAGCGGGTGGGTGCAGTGGTTTCGGTCAGCATGCGGCCCATGGCAAATTGGCTTTTGCGCAGCAGTTGCACGCTCGGTTGTGTGGCCACGCCATTGAGGCAAAAGCCGATGTCCTCGTCCAGGTTCTGCGCACAGTGCTGGATCAAATTCAACATGCGCCATTGCGCCCCGGCCAGCACCAAGCCGGTCACGCCGCCCGCCGACATGCCGTGCACGCCTACGCGGCGGGTGTCCACCAGCGGTGCCAGCTCGGGGTCACGCGCCACGGCGTCGATGGTCTCGCTCACGTCTTGTGGGCGGGTTTTCCAGCTCTCGGGGCCTGCTTTGCTGAAGTCTTGCCAGTTGTCGCCCCGGTGCTCGGGCTGGGCCACCACAAAACCGGCGCGGGCCAGTGTGGCGGCCAGGGTGTGTTCGGGCAGGGCGCTGCCTGCGGTGCCGTGCGACAAGACAATCAGCGCCCGTTTGCCCGATGCCGCTGTTGAATCTGCTGGCAAAGGCGCAGCGTTGCTGGCGATGGGGACGGTGAATGCGCCGTAAGTGACGTCTTGAGCCACTGCCGCCGTGGGGTAGACCAAGGTGATGGGCATGCCGTTCGACTGAATCTGGCGCATGCCCACAGAGGTGACTTGGGCCTGGCTGGCGCTGGCGGCCAGCAAGCTGAAGGCGCACGCCAGGCGGGTGAGGGTGTTCAAGAGGGGCATGGGGTTTCTTTCAAGGAGATGGGTTTCGGCAAGACGATGGCCTTCCTTTGTAGGTCGGAGCTTCAGCGCCGACAGTGCTGGCTTTGGCCAAGGTTTCATGTCGGGGCTGAAGCCGCCGACCTACGGGGACAAAGGGACACGCGGGTCCTGGCGTGTGGCCAGTTTCAGCAAACGCAACGCCCGGCCATTGAGCACCCCCGAAAACAAGCCATACACGGCGCTGATGCCGATGGCTGCGTTCAGGCTGTGAATGTGCTCTGGTGCGGTGGCTGTCAGCATGCCCACCCCAAACTTGCAGGCAAAAATCGCCATGAACAAGGCCAGGGGCAGCCAGCTTCCGGGCACGGTGAAGCGGCGTGTGTCTGCGTTGTAGCTTGCGCCAGCCGGGGCAGCACCCCGGCCCAAGGCCCAAGCCACGAGTGCACAGCTGGCAGCCCAGCTGAACAGGCCCAGTGCCAACCAAGGCGTGGGCTGCCACTGCTGGACCACCCCTACCAGCGTGAACACCGTCAGCGCGATGTTGACGCCCAAAAGCCGACGCTTGAGCATTTGCCGTGTGCGGGTTTGCAGCCAACCCAAAGCGATCAGGCCGATCAACAGTGCGAAGACCCAGACGGGGATGTGTTGAAGTGTTTGCATGGTGTTGTGCTTTCTTGAGGTTTCAAATCCAACCCAGCCACTGGCCCCAAACCAGTTGGCCCAAATAACGCCCGGGCAGCAGGGTGAACATGCCTGTGACGATGCAGGCCCAGAAATACAGCCATTGCATGGTTTTGCGGTGGCCGGTGATGTTGCCTTGGGCCAAATACCGGAAGGCCCGGAACAGGCTGAACAGGGTCAGCGGAATGAGCCAATGGATGGGCGTGTAGCCCCAGAGGTTGGGCAGCCGGAAGTCGCGGATGAACAAGCCCGTGAGCGCGGCACCCAGCATGCAAGTGATCCAGGCGTAGCCCAGGGCGCGGTGCAGTTGGGGGCGAAGGGTGGCGCCCATGCGGGCCCAGAGGACCCAGGGGCCGATGGCGACGGCGCTGAGCGCCAGGCTCAGGTGGACGGCGATGGTGGGCGTCAGGGATGAGGGTGGTGGCACGTTTTTACTCCTGAATTTTTACTTGTGCCTGCACTGTGGCGCGTCAATGGCCCGATTGCCATGCGTTTGCGACAGCTGGCAGTTCACGCGGCGCGAGATGCCATGGGCGGGTGTGAATGGCGCACGCCAATGTGCGTTTGCGTCGAATTTATGGAAGGCGTCATGCCCAAGCAACGATAATCCCCCCAGTTTTCCGAGGAGCGTTTGTGGATCTGATCTTGTTGCTGAAAGCCGCCGTGATGGGCGTGGTCGAGGGTTTGACCGAGTTCTTGCCGATCTCGTCGACCGGGCATTTGATTTTGGCGGGGGCTTTGCTGGGATTTGACGATGACAAGGCCAAGGTGTTCGACATCGCCATCCAGACGGGCGCGATTTTGGCGGTGATCATTGTGTATTGGCAAAAGATCAGCAGCACGGTGCGCGCTTTGCCGCACAGTGCCGATGCCCAGCGTTTTGCGCTCAATGTGTTCATCGCCTTTGTGCCTGCTGTGATTTTGGGACTGCTGTTTGGCAAGGCCATCAAGGCGAACCTGTTCACACCCGAGGTGGTGGCAACCAGTTTCATCATTGGCGGCTTCATCATTTTGTGGGCCGAGCGCAGGCAGACCCGCGCCGTGCGCATTGGCGAAGTGGAAGACATGCGTTGGCAAGACGCGCTCAAGGTGGGCTTGGTGCAGTGCTTGGCCATGATTCCGGGCACCAGCCGCAGCGGCGCGACCATCATCGGTGGCATGCTGCTGGGCATGTCGCGCAAGGCGGCGACCGACTTTTCTTTTTACTTGGCCATTCCCACGCTGATTGGCGCGGGGGCTTACAGCCTGTACAAAGACCGCGCACTGCTCAGCCTGGCCGATGCGCCGATGTTTGCAGTGGGGTTGGTGTTCTCGTTTTTGAGCGCCTGGGTGTGTGTGCGCTGGCTGCTCAAGTTCATCTCGACCAACAGCTTTGAGGTGTTTGCCTGGTACCGGATCGTGTTCGGTCTGGTGGTGCTGGGCACGAGCTACTTTGGGTTGGTGAGCTGGGCCGCTTGAGTCCTTTGAGGCCTTGGTGCGGGCGCTTGTCTTGGTGGATGAGCGGGTTCAGGCAGGGCCGTGCAGCACATGGATCAAGGGCTCTCCCCGGCTCAATCGCCCAATGTTGTCGGCCAAAGTGTTTTGGCGGCGGCGCACGGTGCCCTCTGTCCAGCCCGACATGTGGGGCGTCATTTGCACATTGTCCAGCGCCGCAAAGTCAAATTGGGACGGGGCGCATTCGCTTTGTGTGGGTGTGGGGTATTGGTACCAAGTGTCGATCACTGCGCCACCAATTTGCCGCGAGACCAAAGCGTTGTACAGGGCTTGTTCATCGATCACCGCGCCGCGACCGACGTTGATCAAGCAACTGTCTGATCGCATGGCCGACAGGGCTTGTGCGTCTACCAAGCCTCGCGTGGTGTCGGTGAGCGGCAAGCTCACCACCACGGCGTCGGCACTGGCCAGAAAGTCTTGCAGGACGTCCAGCGTCCAGCTTTGGTCGACATGCGCATGGCGGATGGGACTGCGGTTGGCCACATGCACACGCATGCCAAAGGCCTTGGCGCGGTGGGCAATGGCTTGGGCAATGTGCCCAAAGCCCAACAAACCCAAGGTTTGCGCCCCCATCTCGGTGCGCAGGGCGTCAGGGCGACCGGCCCAATAGGTCCAGCGTTGCTGGCGCAGGTCTTGGTCCGCTTGAGCCAAAGGCACATGGCGCATGAGCAAGGCGGCCATGACGTATTCGGCGATGGCGTTCTCGTGGCCAAAACAATTGGACAAGGTGCAGTGGGTGGGCAGCAAGGCGGTGTTGATCGCGTCGGTGCCTGCGGCCGGGGCATGGAACAGGCGTGCCTTGTGCGGCACGGGCATGTGGCTGTGCAATTGGATGCCGATGACCACATCCGCGTTTTCGTACTGGGCCCGTTCGCCCGGCTGATCGAGCGCGTCACTCAGGTCTGCAATGGTGTGTTCAGGGCCAATGAGTGATTCAAAGCCCGGCCGAAAATTGGCGGCGTTTTGACCGTGAAAAACGATTTTCAAGGGTTGGGGGTTCATGGCGTTTTTGGGAGGGTGTGATGAGGTTGAGTGGCTTTGAACTATGCCAGACACCCCCAAGTTCCAAGCGAGGTGCGTGTTGCGGGTGCGACCCGTCAGCGACAATGGGGCCTTGTTTTTGTGAGGCTCTAGGCCATGACCCAGTTGAAAAAAGTTGTTTTGTTCACCGATACCGATGGCCGCGCACGTTTTCGCGACGAATGGGTTCCTTTGACTGAAGGCACGCCGCAAAGCCGTTTGTCAGCCTTGATGGCCGCGAGTGCTTGTCAGTTGCGGCAAAGTCCTGTGGGCTTTCGCAGCAGCTTTCATTGCACGGGCAGCCCGCAGTGGTTGTTTGTTTTGGGCGGTCAGATGGAAATCTTTTTGCAAGATGGCACTTCGCGTGTCTTTGGCCCGGGCGAGTTTTTCTATTCGGCCGATACCTTGCCCGAGGGTGCGATCTTTGACGCCACGGTGCACGGCCATTGGAGCCGCCAAGTGGGGGCGGACCCCTTGGTGACATTGTTTGTGCGAGACGGTGCGCTTTGAGGCGATAGCGCGTCTGGCGTGCTGGGGAGCATGAGCCCCAGGCAAAAAAAGAGCCTGCATCGGCAGGCTCTTGGAGGGACTTGAAAAACGCTGGATCAGCGGCCAAAGCCACCGCGATTGCCGCCGCCACCGCCGCCGCCGCCAAAACCACGGCCGCCACCATTGCCGCCGCCGTAACCCCCACCACCGCCGCCGCCATGGCGTCGACCACTGCTGGCCAGGCTGTCAATGCTGGTGCGTGTGGGGTCAGGCTGGCCGCTGGTGCGAACCGGCTTGCGGTTGGGCAAGTCCAGGCGTGCAAACTGCGTTGTTTTCAGGGGGTCAATGTGACGTGGCAACTCGTCATCGTGGTTGCGACGGTCTTGGCCGCCACCTTGTGGGCCACGGTTCGGGCCACGGCCTTCAGGACGTGGACCACGCGGAGCGGGACGACCCTGGCCATCGCCCCGGTTGTCAAAGCGCGGGTCGCTGCGTTGATCTTGGCCGCGACCGCCGTCACGGTTCATGCCTTCGCGGCGACCGTCGCCTTGGCCTTCAAAGCGCGGTGCGCCTTGGGGGGCGGTGCGGCGTGAGGGTGCGGGGCCGTTGCGCGGAGCGCGTGCGGGGCCTTGGCCTTCGCCACGGGCCTGACGCGGACCGCCAGCGCCACCGACAGCCACTTTGTTGTCACGGATGCGTTGCATCATGTCTTGGCGTGCGGCCTTGGCGGCTGCGGCCATCACATCACGGCTTGGGGGCTTGCCTGCGCCGCCCCACAGGGTCTGGCGACCCATGGCGATGGGCTCGGCCACTTCACCTGGCTCAGGGCCAAAGCCTTCGAGCAACTGGACTGGAATCTCTTGCTTGGTGAAGCGCTCGATGTCCATCATGAAGCCTTCTTCGTCCAAGCAGACCAGGCTCACGGCCTCGCCGCTGGCGCCCGCGCGGCCTGTGCGGCCAATGCGGTGTACATAGTCTTCGGACACGTTGGGGATTTCAAAGTTCACGACGTGTGGCAAGTCTTCGATGTCGATGCCGCGAGCGGCAATGTCGGTGGCAACCAAAGCGCGGATCTCGCCGCTCTTGAAACCGGCCAGCGCTTGTGTGCGGGCGGTCTGGCTCTTGTTGCCGTGCAGGGCCATGGACTTGACGCCATTTTTGGTCAGGAAGTCGGCCACATTGTTCGCGCCGAACTTGGTGCGGGTGAACACCAGCACCTGGCTCCAGTCGTGCTTTTGGATGATGTGCAACAACACGTCTTTTTTCTTGCTGCGGCCCACAGGGTGGATCACCTGCGTGATGCGCTGCACCGTGGTGTTGCTGGGCGTGACTTGAATGCTTTGCGGGTTCTTGAGCAGGTTGCCTGCCAATTCGCGAATTTCGTCGCTGAAGGTGGCCGAGAACAGCAGGCTTTGCTTTTCTTTGGGCACCAGGGCCAGCACTTTTTTCACGTCATGGATGAAGCCCATGTCCAGCATGCGGTCGGCTTCGTCAAGCACCAAAATTTCGATGCTGGACAAGTCCAGGAAGCCCTGGCCTTGCAGGTCGAGCAAACGGCCGGGTGTGGCCACCAGAATGTCCACGCCTTTTTTGACCTTGCTGATTTGCGGGTTCATGCCCACACCACCAAAGATCACGGTGGAGTCGAGCTGCAGATATTTGCCGTAGTCGCGCACCGACTCTTCGACTTGGGCGGCCAATTCGCGGGTGGGGGTGAGTACCAAAGCGCGAATGGCTTTGCCGCCAAAGCGGTTTTTGCCGGGCTCACTCAGGCTCAGCTTGTGCAGCAAAGGCAAGGTGAAAGCGGCAGTTTTGCCGGTGCCGGTTTGTGCACCGGCCAACAAGTCTTGTCCAGCCAGAACGGCAGGAATGGCCTGGGCTTGAATGGGGGTGGGGGTTTCGTAGCCGAGCTCACGCACCGCTTGCATGATGGCCGGGGCCAGGTTCAATTCTTCAAAGTTCATTTTTACAGAGCGCCATGTCCGGCGCAGGCATCGGCTCATTCAACTGCTGTTGGCAGTGTCCAGTGTTGGCCGATAAGTCTTAAGGTGGGCATGGAAACCACAGGCGCTTGTTTTGAGCGTTGCCTGGGTCAGGCCCCAGCAGGAGTGCTGATGTTGCAGCAACTGGAGGCCGCAACGAGTGCGATTGTCGCACAAGTTGTGCGAGTCGCTTCCC
This sequence comes from Limnohabitans sp. 2KL-3, assembly GCF_001269405.1. NCBI lineage: Bacteria > Pseudomonadati > Pseudomonadota > Betaproteobacteria > Burkholderiales > Comamonadaceae > Limnohabitans > Limnohabitans sp. 2KL-3. Next base: position 480,733 of record NZ_CXON01000003.1, on the reverse strand, counting down.
CGCATGTTTTTGTGGGAGCGACGCCCCCGTCGCGATGGGGCCTTGCAGACCCACACCCACCGCCTCGATGGCAGGGTGCCTTCATGGAGCACCGCCCTGATCCCTCTGCCCACAACAAGCGTCTGACGTCATTTGGGGGGCATGGGTTTAAACCCCAATTCAATGAATGCGCTGTGCCCCCTAGACTGAAAGGCATATTTTTATCTTTGCAAGCACCACACCATGAAGTCCACACACCCACGTCGTACCTTTGTTCAAGCTTCGGCATTGGCCGCAGCGGCCTTGTGCGCCTGCAGCATCTTGACCCCCGTTTGGGCTCAAGCGGCCAAATGGCCGTCCAAGCCCATCAAAATCGTTGTGGCCTTTCCGCCCGGCGGCCTGACCGATGCCTATGCCCGCAATTACGGCGAATACCTCTCGGGCAAGCTGGGGGTGCCGGTGGTCATTGAAAACAAACCCGGTGCTGGGGCCATCATTGGCATTGACGCAGTGGCCAAGTCGCCTGCCGATGGTTACACCTTTGGCATGAGCACCTCGGGCACCTACTGGCAAAACCGCATCCTTTATTCCAAGCTGCCCTATAACTTGGACAAAGACCTCACGCCCGTGACCGTGTTCCCGTCCGGCCCACTGGTCGTGGGCATCAACGACAAGATCCCGGCCAAAAACATGGCCGAGTTCGTGGCTTGGGCCAAAAAGAACCCGACCTCCATGGGCACGTATGCACCGGGTTCTTACCCCCATATGGTGGCTGACCAGACCAACCGCCAGCAGGGCACCAGCATTCAGTCGGTGCACTACCGGGGCGAAGCGCCCATGTGGCTCGATGTGGCTTCGGGTCAGTTGCAAATCGCTGTGGGCAGTTTTCAGGCTTACAACACCGTGTCCACCCGGGGTGTGCGTGCCATTGGCGTGACCGGCAGCTACCGCTCGCCCAAATTGCCCGATGTGCCCACCCTGACCGAGCAAGGCAACACCGAAAAACTCGTCACCCTTGAAGGCGGCTTGCCTTTGGTGGCCCCCGCCGGCACACCTGAAGCCATCCTCAAACGCATGGCCGACGAAGCCGTGGCGTGGTCCAACACCGACAAGGCCGCCAAACTGCGCGAAACCTTTGCCATTCCCAACAAGCCCAAAAACCTGGCCGACACGCGCAAGGACTGGGAAGGCGAGGTGCCCGTCTGGATCAAGCTGGCGGTGGATTTGGGGATCAAGCTGGATTGAATCCAGGCGCTGCAAGCGCCCAACCTTCACTGCGGGCATCACCGCACTTTGCCCGACCAACAGCGACAACTTGCCTGCTCCGGCGGTGTTTGCGCAGTCAATCGTGGAAGACCCGCAAGCCGCGCTGGAGCAATTCAAGCTGATTGCAGGCGATTTGGGTGCCGATGTGCCCGAAGTCGCGGTTTAATCTCGCCCTATGAACAAAAGCGACCAGATGAGTTTTTTCGGTTTTGAGCCGGGCGGGGTGGACAAGCCCAAAAAGCCAGGGCGTCCCCGCCTGGCTCAGGCTCCAAGTCGGCCCCGTGCGGTTGTTCCGACAGGGCCTGTGGCCGACGCGCCTGCTTTGCTGGATCTGCCGCCAGCGGATGCGCCCACTGTGGCTGGCCATGACACCCCAGCCTTGTCCCCCGCGTCGGTGCAAGGGGTGCAGGCGGCCTTGCAAGCCCCGACCCAAGCCCTCAGTGTGATGTCCGACCACGAAGCCATGGCCCAGGCCCTGGCACAACACCCCGACTTTCGCGTCTTGCGCCGTCTGGTGCCGTGCGCCGACTATGGCGGTTTGCACGGCCAGGCCACGCAGCGGGTGATCGTGCTGGACACCGAAACCACCGGGCTGGACAGCAAGGGTGAAAAAATCATCGAACTGGCCATGTTGTCGGTTCTGATGGATGTGGCCACCGGTCTGCCAGTGGGGCCCGTCACGGTTTACGAGTCGTTTGAAGACCCGGGCAAGCCGATTCCGCCTGCCATTCAGGACATCACGGGCATCGACGACACCATGGTCAAGGGGTGGCGCATTGACGATGCGGCCGTGGGGGCGATGGTTGAGCAAGCCGACCTGATCGTGGCGCACAACGCTGGTTTTGACCGGCCTTTTGTCGAGGCTCGCTTTCCGGTGTTTGCCCGCAAAGCCTGGGCTTGCTCTTTTTTGGGCATTGACTGGAAAAAAGAGGGCAGCGGCTCGGCCAAGCTGGAGTTTTTGGCGGCTGAGCGCGGCTGGTTTTACGATGCGCACCGGGCCCAAGTCGATTGCCATGCCTTGCTTCAGGTGCTGGCCTCGCCCCTGGGGGATGGTTTGACAGGTTTGTCGCGCCTTTTGGCGGGGGCCGGGCAGACGCGTTACAAATTGCGGGCCACGGGTGCCCCGTTTGAGGCCAAGGACAAGCTCAAGGCACGGGGTTACCGCTGGGACGGCGAAGGCCGAGTCTGGTGGTGCAGTGTGGGTTCAGACGCCTTGTTGGATGCCGAATGTGACTGGCTGCGCGACGAGGTGTATGGCCGACGCAGCGCCCGGGTGATGCTGGAGGCCTTGGACAGCTTGGTGCAGTTTTCCAGCCGTCCGGGCTTGCAGACCGAACGCCCCTTGTAGGGGTCTTGCCCTTGGGGTGAATGCTTGTGGTCTGCGAGTGGTCTATCGCGACGAGGGCGTCGCTCCCACAGGGGCAGCCTCCAACAAGGGCAGCCGTCTACAGGTAGAGTCTTCCAATGGGATTGCCTCATCTGTTTGATGCGCCGTTATGGCAAGCTGGGATAATGTGCGGTTGTTGGTAATTTTTTCAGGCGGGTATACATGGCTCAATACGTATTTTCGATGAACCGGGTTGGCAAGATCGTGCCGCCCAAGCGTCACATTCTCAAAGACATTTCGCTGTCTTTCTTTCCCGGTGCCAAGATTGGCGTGTTGGGCACCAACGGCTCGGGCAAGTCCACTTTGCTCAAGATCATGGCGGGCATTGACAAAGAAATCGAAGGCGAAGCCATCCCCATGGCGGGCCTGAAGATTGGGTATCTGCCGCAAGAGCCGGTCATGGACCCTGAGCAGACCGTGCGCGAAGCCGTCGAAAGCGGCATGGGCGAAGTCAAGGCTGCGCAAGCCCGCCTGGAAGAGGTGTATGCCGCTTACGCCGAAGAAGACGCCGACTTTGACGCCCTGGCCGCTGAGCAGGCCAAGCTTGAAGCCATCATCTCCACCGCCGGCGATGCGTCTGAGCACCAACTCGAAATTGCCGCCGATGCCCTGCGCCTGCCCGCTTGGGACGCCATCATTGGCAAACTCTCTGGCGGTGAAAAACGCCGTGTGGCCTTGTGCCGTTTGTTGCTGTCGCGCCCCGACATGTTGTTGCTTGACGAACCCACCAACCACTTGGACGCCGAATCGGTCGATTGGCTCGAGCTGTTCTTGCAGCGTTTTTCGGGCACCGTGGTGGCCATCACCCACGACCGTTATTTCCTGGACAACGCCGCCGAGTGGATTTTGGAACTTGACCGGGGCTCCGGCATTCCCTACAAAGGCAATTACTCCAGCTGGCTGGAGCAAAAAGACGCCCGTTTGGCCACCGAGCAGCGCACCGAAGACGCTCGCTCCAAGGCCATGAAGAAAGAATTGGAGTGGGCACGTTCCAACCCCAAAGGCCGCCAAGCCAAGAGCAAGGCGCGTTTGGCCCGCTTCGAAGAGTTGTCAGACCACGATTACCAAAAGCGCAACGAGACGCAGGAAATTTTCATTCCCGTGGCCGAGCGTTTGGGCAATGAGGTGTTCGAGTTCAAAAACGTCAGCAAGTCTTTTGGTGACCGTTTGTTGATCGACAACCTGAGTTTTCAGGTGCCTGCGGGCGCGATTGTCGGCATCATTGGCCCCAACGGTGCCGGTAAATCGACTTTGTTCAAGTTGATCGCCGGCAAAGAGCAGCCTGACAGCGGCGAGGTCAAGATCGGCCAGACCGTGCGCATGGCCTTTGTGGACCAAAACCGCGATGACCTGAACAATGACAAAACCGTGTGGGAAGACGTCTCGGGGGGCTTGGACATCTTGAACGTGGGCAAGTTCCAGATGGCCAGCCGCGCGTATTGCGGTCGCTTTAACTTCAACGGGGGCGACCAGCAAAAGAAGGTTGGCATGTTGTCGGGGGGTGAGCGCGGTCGTTTGCACCTGGCCAAAACCCTGATTGCAGGCGGCAACGTCTTGTTGCTGGACGAGCCATCAAACGACTTGGATGTGGAAACCTTGCGGGCCTTGGAAGATGCGCTGCTGGAGTTTGCGGGCTCCATCATGGTCATCAGCCACGACCGCTGGTTCCTGGACCGCATTGCCACACACATTTTGGCCGCCGAAGGCGACAGCCAGTGGGTGTTCTTTGACGGCAACTACCAAGAGTATGAAGCCGACAAGAAGCGCCGTCTGGGCGAAGAAGGTGCCAAGCCCAAGCGCGTGCGCTTCAAGGCATTGAAGTAATTAGCAGCTTGCACCACCACAACGGGTCCTTCGGGGCCCGTTGTCATTAAGGGGTGGTCTGCAAGGCTTGATCGCGGCGAGGGCGCCGCCCCTGCAAGGAAAGCCTGCACGTTGCAGGAGCCCCGCACAAGGAACTGCCTGCCTTTGTAGGAGCCCCGCCCCCGGGGCGATGGGGTGGTGGTCTGCAAGGCTCGATCGCGGCGAGGGCGCCGCTCCTGCAAGGAAAGCTTGCACGTTGCAGGGGCCCCGCACAAGGAACTGCCTGCCTTTGTAGGAGCCCCGCCCCCGGGGCGATGGGGTGGTGGTCTGCAAGGCTCGATCGCGGCGAGGGCGCCACTCCTGCAAGGAAAGCCTGCACCTTTGCAGGAGCCCCGCACAAGGGACTGCCTGCCTTTGTAGGAGCCCCGCCCCCGGGGCGATGGGGTGGTCAAAAAGGCTTTATCGCGGCCAGGCCACTGCGGTCAAAAAAGCATTGACGCCAACATCGTGAGGCCGGATCAACAAGTCATGCGCTTCACAGCGGAAGCTGCCAGCCAACCGGCTACAGGCTGGACAGCCGCGCTCGAGCCTTGTCTGCCCACAGTTGCAGGTTGTCGAGCAAGTCTTTTTGGCTGAACGAGCAGCTTTCGCCGCTGAACAAGGCGCTGGACTCGATGCGGTCCAGCAAATCGCCCAAAACAAGGCCAAACTTTTCCGGCAATGGCAAGCTGGCCGCATCGCTGCGCCACTGGCGGATCATGTCGGTTTGCGGCAAACCGCCTTGTTGGCAGGCTGCCAGCGTGTCGGTCATGCGGGTCAGGGTGTCCAGGGCGGCATTCATGGGCAAAGGTCTCCGGCAAGGTGGGGTTTCAGGGGGCGAATTCGCGGCGACAATCATGCCCCATGAAAGCCAAATCTCTCAAACCCATGCGCCTGGAAGACATTTTGTACAGCCAGGGTTTTGGCACCCGCCGGGTGTGTGCCGGTCTCGTGCAGCAAGGTTACGTGCAAGTCAACGGTGAACCTGCCACCGATTCGGGCGAATTTTTTGACCTGCAGGGTCTGCATTTCAAAGTGCAAGGCACCGATTGGCCATTCAAAGAGCACGCTTATGTGCTGCTGAACAAGCCCTCTGGAACCGAGTGTTCGCAAAAACCTTCGACTTGGCCGAGCATTTACACCTTGTTGCCCGCACCCCTGCGTCAGCGTCCGCAAAAGGCCGCCGTGCAGGGCGTGCAGGCGGTGGGCCGACTGGACCAGGACACGACGGGTTTGTTGTTGTTGACCGATGACGGCCAGTTTATTCACAAGATGAGCTCGCCCAAGCACCATGTGCCCAAGGTGTACGAGGTGACCACCAAGCACCCGATCACGCCCGAGATGGTGAACAAGCTCTTGTCTGGCGTGGTGCTCGACGATGACCCCAAGCCGGTCAAAGCCGCCGCCTGCGAGGCTGTGGGCGAATTGCACATGAAGCTGACCCTGACCGAGGGCAAATACCACCAGGTCAAACGCATGTTGGCCGCAGTGGGCAACCGGGTTGAGGGCTTGCACCGTTCGCAAATCGGCGGCTTGGTGCTGGCCGATCTGGCCCCAGGTCAATGGCGTTGGTTGACAAACGAAGACCTGGCCTTGCTCAAGCCCTGAGCAGGCTGTCCAGGGTTGGCACGTTTTCTAAGGCGGCGCTTGACCCAAGCCAAATGCTGCGATCCGTGTGGACGCTCCGCATCATGGGCGATGTGTTTTTATAGAAGCCCCGCCCCCAAGGCGATGGGGGGTGGTCTGCAGGGCATGATCGCGACGAGGGCGTCGCGCCTACGGGGGAAGTCCTGCATTTTGTGGGAGCCCGGCACAAGGAACGGCTTGCATTTGTGGGAGCCCCGCCCTCGGGGCGATGGGGGGTGGTCTGCAAGGCTTGATCGCGACGAGGGCGTCGCTCACAAAAAAAAGCGTTGATGCAAACCGCATTCGGCTGGATCAATAAAGATGACCCACAAACTTTTGCACGGCTTGCGCAACAGCCTCGGGCTGGTCTCGGTGGGGTGAGTGTCCGCAATCTGGCAGTTTGAGCCGCTGTGCATGTGGCACAGCGAGGGCGATGTCGTCGATCTGGGCCATGGTGCCATAGGGGTCGTTTTCGCCTTGAATGGCCAGCAAGGGGGCAGTGATGCCCTGCAGTTCGGGGCGGATGTCAAACGCGCGAAAACCATCGCTCAGCCAGACATCGTTCCATTGCCAGAAGGCGCAGTCCACATCGGCATGAAAAGGGGACAGGCGCTGGCGCAGGGGGCCGTTTTCGTAGGCATCACGGGCGGCCGTGATGGCCTGCAGTGAGATGGTTTCGACCATCACATGTGGGGCCATGACGATGCAGCCTGCCACGGGGTGATGGCTGGCGTGGATCAGTGCAATGGTGCCGCCGTCTGAATGGCCCAGCAGCACAGGCCGCTCCATGCCCAAGGCCGTCAGCAAAGCTGGCAACACTTCGAGGGCTTCGTGGTGCATGTAATCAGGGCTTAAACGGCCATGCCTGCGCCCTCCGGTTTGCCCGGCGGGACCGCGCACATCGGCCACCGGATCGGACTGGCCATAGCCTTGACGCGAATAAACCAGACCCGCGCAGCCAAGCTGTTGGCACAAGCGTGTGGGCCAGTCGCGCCACATGGCGATGCTGCCCAAACCCTCGTGCAGGAAAACCAAGGTGGGACCGGGGCTTTGTTGTGCCTGGGTGTGAAGGGTCTGGAATTCAAGATTCACACCTTGAATGCTTATTTTTGAGAGGGGTTTGATTTGCATCGAAGTTCCTGGGGAGGGGCCGATTACACTTATGAGTGATTTTGAAAGCGGTTTTGTGATTTCTTTTCTCTCTGTCATTCGTTTTTTAGCTTTGACTTTTTTAGGGTTTCAGCTTCTCAGTGTTTCGGCTCAACCCCCGGCACCTATTTTTGTATTGAATTCACTCGAAGGTAACGTCAGTGTGATCGATCCGCTCACCTGGAAAGAAAACAAACGCATCCCAACGGGCAAAGAGCCCCACCACCTTTATCTGACGCCCGATGAAAAATCGGTCATTGTGGCCAACGCCATGAGCGACTCGCTGACCTTCATTGACCCCAGAACGGCCCAAGTTCAACGCACTGTGACGGGCATTCTGGATCCCTACCACCTGCGGTTTTCGCCCGACATGAAGTGGTTTGTCACGGCTGCTAACCGATTGAACCATGTGGACATTTACCGTTGGGATGGCCAAAACGCGCATTTGTCCAAGCGCATTTCCACCGCCAAAACCCCCAGCCATTTGTGGATTGACAGCCGCAGCAAGATCGTTTGGGCCAGCATGCAAGACAGTGATGAAATTGTTGCCATCGACTTGGGGACCCAGACTGTGAAGAGCCGCACCCGGGTGGGCTCGGTTCCCGCCGATGTGTTTGGCACGCCAGACGACAAGTTTTTGCTTGTCGGCTTGACGGGCAGTGATGGTGTCGAGGTGTACGACATTTCTGGTGCCCAGCCCAAATGGGTCAAAAAATTGGTGACCGGCAAGGGAGCCCATGCTTTTCGGGCCAAAGGCGACCAGCGCCATGTGTTTGTGAGCAACCGCGTGGCCAACACCATCAGCCAAATTGATTATGTGAACATGACCGTGGTGGCTCAGTTGCCTGCCCCCTCAGGACCTGACTGCATGGACATCACGGCCGATGGCAAATACATTTTGGTGGCCTCCAGATGGGCTAAAAAATTGACCGTGATTGACATTGCTGAACGCAAAGTGGTGCGTCAGATTCCCGTCGGTAAATCGCCACACGGGGTGTGGACGCTGGACCATGCACCGCGCAACTGAAATTTGGGTGAGGTGTGTGGTTTTGGCTGCAGGGGCAGCCTTGCCGCTGCTGGCCGGTGCTGCATCTTGTAAACAAGCGGTTTACTTGACCTTTGACACCGGACACATGGGCGTGGCGCCATGGGTGGCCGAGGTTTTGAAGCGGCAGGACGTGCGGGTCACGTTTTTTGCCGCCCACGAAAAGACCCAACAAGGCGATGGCTCCTTGGGTGAGCATTGGGCCCCTTGGTGGCGTGAGCGTGCACTGGAGGGGCATGCGTTTGCGACGCACACTTGGGACCATGCCTATTGGCGAGGTGACTTGGGCACGCCCGACAAGCCCTTGTTCAAGATCAGGCCCAGTTCGGGTGAGCAAGTGGGCCAGAATTTGGTGTGGACACCCGCTGTGTATTGCGAAAACTTGCAACGTGCAGCACGACGCTTGCAGGCGCTGACGGGCCAAGCGCCTTTGCCCTTGTTCAGGGCACCCGGCGGCAAAACGTCTCCCGCTTTGTTGTCTGCCGCCAAGGCTTGTGGATGGACCCATGTGGGTTGGTCGGCTGCTGGTTTTCTGGGAGATGAATTGCCCAGCGACAGCCATCCGAATGCCGCATTGCTTCAAAAAGCATTAAAAAACATTCGGTCTGGCGATGTGCTGATGGCCCATTTGGGCATTTGGTCGCGCCAAGACCCTTGGGCACCCGCCGTTTTGGAGCCGCTGATCGTGGGTTTGAAGGCCAAAGGGTTTTGTTTTGCAACTTTGCGCGAACACCCGCAATACCGTGCCGTCATGGCGCAACAACCCCTGAGTGGAACGGGCGTTCAACCTTCAGGAAAATGAGGCATGGACGCTCTGATTGAAACTTTTGCCACTCTGCAACAGACGCTTTTTGAAGCCTGGGTGCAGCCTTTGGTTTTTGGCATGGGCCAAGGGCATTTGCTCGACAAGGCCTTTGAAGGGGCCGGTTGGTTGGTCGTGGGTTTGTTGCAAATCTTGATCTTGGTGCTGGTCATCGGTCCACTCCAACGCCTTTGGCCCGCTGAGCCTGTGGTGTTTCCAAAGGCCATCAGGGTGGATGTGGTCTACACCTTGATCCATCGCCTGGGTTTGTTCAAATTGGTGATGTTTTTCACTTTGGACCATGCGTTTGAGCAAGGCTGGGGTTTGCTGCGCGCCATGGGCTGGCCGACTTTTCACCTGGATGCGCTGTGGCCCGGTGTGACCGATCAGGCCTTGGTCAGTTTTGTTCTGTACCTGGTGTTCTTCGATTTTGTTCACTACTGGCTTCATCGGGCACAGCATCAGTCCAACACCTGGTGGGCTTTGCACAGCTTGCACCATTCGCAGCGGCAAATGACCATGTGGAGCGACAACCGCAACCACTTGCTCGATGACATGGTGACCAGTTTGATTCTGTCGACTGTGGCGGTGCTTCTGGGCGTGGGCCCGGGGCAGTTTGTCGCCTTGGTGGCCATCAGCCAGTTGAGCGAAAGCTTTCAGCATGCCAATTTGCGCATTGGGTTTGGCCCTTGGGGTGAGCGGCTGTGGGTCAGTCCGCGCTTTCACCGGCGGCACCACAGCATTGGCATCGGTCATGAGTTTGATGTGAAGGGCCAAAAAGTGTTGGGGGGCTGCAATTTTGGTGTCTTGCTGCCTTGGTGGGACGTGCTGTTCGGGACCGCCGATTTTCAGCAGCGCTACGACCCCACGGGGGTGCGTGACCAAGTGGAGCAGGGGCGTGATTACGGTGACGGGTTTTGGGCGCAGCAGCGCCAGGGTTGGCGGCGCTTGTGGGGGCGAGCCTGATGGCTTGGGGCGGTTCGGCTTTGGCGCAGTGCTGTTAAGCTTTCATCCATGAAATTGTTGATGGACTCCTTTTGGCGTGCTGCGGTGTATTGCCTCTACCCCCGGGTGATTGGCTTGTCCTTTTTGCCCTTGGTGCTGATCGTGGCGCTGTCTTGGTTGCTGGGTTATTTTTATTGGGACCTTGCCGTGACTTGGGTCCGCACTTGGCTGGATGCCTCGAGTTGGTTGGAGGTGGTGTGGCGTTGGCTCGAAGGCATTGGCTTGCCGCAATTGAAAACCGTGGTGGCCCCCTTGTTGGTGATTTTTTCAGTCACCCCTTTGGTGGTGGCAGCTTCCTTGGTGGCGGTGTCTTTGCTGATGACCCCTGCGTTGACCCGTTTGGTGGCCGATCGGCGATTTCCCGGTCTTGAGCGCAAACGAGGCGGCAGTTTTTTGTTCAGTTTGTGGTGGACTGTTTTGTCTTTGATGCTGGCGCTGGGGGCCTTGTTGTTGACATTGCCCATGTGGCTGGTCCCCCCATTGGCCATGGTCTTGCCGGCTTGCATTTGGGGCTGGCTGACCTACCGCGTCATGGCTTTTGATGTGTTGGCCGAATTTGCCAGCGCCCAAGAGCGGCAAACCCTGATGGCACGCCACCGCATGAGTCTTTTAGGCATGGGCGTGTTCACGGGCTTGATGGGTGCTGCACCCAGTTTGGTGTGGGCCTCGGGGGCGCTGTTTGCAGCCGCTTTTGTGATTTTGGTGCCCATCGCCATTTGGATTTACACCTTGGTGTTTGCATTTTCCTCACTGTGGTTTGCCCATTTTGTGCTGTTGGCCTTGCACCAGTTGCGCAGCGAGCCACCCTTGGACGACTTGGCCGGTTCCATGCCCTTGGCGCCGACTTCACCACACAGTTCTGCGCGTTTTGGAAATTCCGAGTTCAAGCCGGTCCATGATGTGACCGATGTCCAGGCCCGCGCCGCTGATTGATCCACTCTGAAGGATTTGACCCATGACCTCCACAAGCCCAGTTTTTGGCCTGATCATCATTGGCGATGAAATCATGTCAGGCAAACGCCAAGACAAGCACATGCCCAAAGTCATCGAGCTGATGTCTGCGCGGGGCCTGAATTTGTCGTGGTCTGAATACGTGGGTGATTCACCCGAGCGCATCACGGCCACCCTTCAAAGGGCGTTTGCATCATCGGATGTGGTGTTCAGTTGCGGCGGCATTGGTGCCACACCCGACGACCACACCCGCCAGTGTGCCGCTCAGGCTTTGTCTGTGCCCTTGGCCTTGCACCCGCAAGCCAAGCTCTTGATCCAAGAGCGCATGCAAGACACGGCCAAAGAGCAGGGCACGGTCTACGACCCTGATCGGCCAGACAACGTCCATCGACTGAACATGGGGGTGTTTCCGCAAGGCGCAGCCATCATCCGCAATCCCTACAACAAGATCCCTGGTTTCAGTTGTCTGGGGGCCGGAGGTGGGGCGGTGCACTTTGTGCCGGGTTTTCCGGTCATGGCGTGGCCCATGATCGAGTCGGTTCTGGACAGCCAATACAGTGCTTTTTTTCGACAGGGCGCCTATGTCGAAAAATCCGTGATCATTTTGGGGGCCATGGAGGCCACGCTCACACCTTTGATGGAGTCGATTGAGGTTGCGCATCCCGGCGTCAAAGTGTTCAGTTTGCCCAGTGTGGATCATCCTCAATGGGGCCGTCACATTGAGTTGGGGGTCAAAGGTGAACCGGATTTGGCCGATGCGGCTTACCGAGCACTGCGTGAGGGGCTGTCTTCCTTTTCTTTGACGTATGGCCCTGAATTGGTGCGATAAATTTATTTGCACCAAATAAGTGCATTTATGCATCGTTCGGGTGCATTGATGTCGCCCCGTTGGGCGTCTCTGGAACCCGTTTCGGGGCAACAGTGACTGATCGAGGCCCTGTTCCTCAAGCCGGGTCCCTTGTGATACTGGCTTTTTTCCGAGTGATGCAGGGCCAATGGGCTCAGCTCAAGGCACAATTGCAGCTTGTTCAAATGTGGTTGACTGAGTCAAGTTGGCACAAAAACTGCAAGAACTCTGTGTTAGCTTTTTAACCCCTTTCCATTCAGGAGAATTTGATGGCCAAGACCGTCGCAGACGTGATGAAGATGGTGAAAGAGAACGAAGTCAAGTTCGTTGACTTCCGTTTCACCGATACCCGTGGCAAATGGCAGCACATCACTGCGCCCGTGTCGCAGTTTGACGAAAGCAAGTTCGAAGACGGTCAAGCTTTTGACGGCTCTTCCATCGCTGGCTGGAAAGGCATCGAAGCCTCCGACATGCTGTTGATCCCTGACGCCAACAGCGCCTTCATTGACCCCTTCTTCGAAGAAGTCACTCTGGTTTTGATCTGCGACGTGATCGAACCCACCGACGGCAAAGCCTACGAGCGTGACCCACGCTCCATTGCCAAGCGTGCTGAGACTTACCTCAAGCAAGCTGGCCTGGGCGACACCGCTTTCTTCGGTCCAGAACCCGAATTCTTCTTGTTCGACGACGTGCGTTGGAGCACCGAGCCGAACAACACCTTCTACGCCATCGACGAAGCCGAAGCCCCATGGAACAGCGGCACCAAGATGGAAAACGGTAACAGCGGTCACCGCAACCGCGTCAAGGGTGGCTACTTCCCAGTGCCTCCCGTGGACAGCACGCACGACATGCGCAGCGAGATGTCTTTGATTTTGGAATCCATTGGCATTCCGGTCGAAGTGCACCACCACGAAGTGGCTGGCGCGGGTCAGTGCGAAATCGGTACACGCTTCTCGACCTTGGTTGAGCGTGCCGACTGGACCCTGATGCAAAAGTACGTGATCCACAACGTGGCCAACGCGTATGGCAAAACCGCCACCTTCATGCCCAAGCCTTACGCTGGCGACAACGGCTCCGGCATGCACGTTCACCAGTCCGTCTGGAAAGACGGCAAGAACCTGTTTGCGGGCAACGGTTACGCTGGTTTGTCTGAATTCGCCCTGTTCTACATCGGCGGCATCATCAAGCACGCTCGCGCCCTGAACGCGATCACCAACCCTGGCACCAACAGCTACAAGCGCTTGGTGCCTCACTACGAAGCGCCAGTGAAATTGGCTTACTCGGCCAAGAACCGCTCCGCTTCGATCCGCATCCCCAACGTCGCCAGCGACAAGGGCCGCCGCGTGGAAGCCCGCTTCCCCGATCCATTGTGCAACCCATATCTCGGCTTTGCTGCCTTGTTGATGGCGGGCCTGGACGGCGTGGAAAACAAGATCCATCCCGGCGAAGCAGCGACCAAAGACCTGTACCACCTGCCTCCAGAAGAAGACAAGTTGGTGCCCACTGTGTGCTCTAGCTTGGACCAAGCTCTGGAAGCCCTCAACGCTGACCGCGCTTTCTTGACCAAAGGCGGCGTGTTCACCGATTCGTGGATCGACGCTTACATCGACTTGAAGATGCAAGAAGTCAACCGCGCTCGTGTGGAAGTGTCTCCCGTCGAGTACGACATGTACTACTCGCTGTAATCCGGCTCATGCACGGATTGCACAGCGCAGTGCAAAAAAAGGACGGCTGAGGCCGTCCTTTTTTTTGATTCAAAATGACAGTGGCCAAGATGGCCGGTTTTGCTTGCAGGAGTTTGTCCATGATGCATTGGCGTTTTCTTGAGGGACATCGGGTCAAGTGGGTAACGCTGTGCTTGGCTTGGGTGTTGAGCATGGTGGGCGCTTCAGCTCAAGCTCAAGCGGTGATTTACCGGTGTGGCCAGGAATACACCAATGCACCACGCAGCACCACCCAATGTGAACCCTTGTCCACACAGGCCATCATGGTGGTTCCCGGAACACAGCCGTCAGGCACCGCCTTGGCCGCACGCCGCCCTGTGGTGCCCGATGTCGCCCCAGTTCAGCCTGAGCGCACCAAATCAGAGCCTGCGCGGGCCGTGCCACCGGAGCAAGCTGAGCGCGATGCGCAAGCCCGCACCCTGGTGGTTCAGGAGTTGGAAAAAGCCCGGCAGCAGCTTCAGCAACTGACGCAGGAGTACAACGAGGGTGAGCCTGTCAAATGGGCTGCAGAGGCTCGCAACCATCAAAAATACCTGGACCGTGTGGCCTCACTCAAAGCGGCCATGGCGCGAACAGAACGCGATATCGACAGCTTGCAACGTGAACTGGCCCGTCGCCCCCTGTTGGCCAGGACCACCACGCCATGAACAGTCCTGTGTCCCGATTTCTGGCTTTGGACCTGCTGGCCACGCCCGTGGCCGTGCTGGACGGTCAAGGCATGGTTCGCTTTGTCAATGCCGCTTTGGAAGACGCGATGGGTTTGTCGCGGCGCTCTTTGTTTGGGGTTTATTTGCCCGATTACTTTGTGGATCCCCAGCCCATGGTGACGGCCTTGGTGGGGGCGCAGTCCAATGAGTTTGCAGCCTTGCGATACGAGGCGCAGTTGCGGCGAATTTTGCACAACGACGCTTTGCCCGTGCATGTGATTTTGGCGCCGTCAGATCAAACCGATGAAGTGATTGTGGAGTTGCTGCCCGTGGAGCAGCAAACCCGTCAAGAGCGTGAGGAGCGCTTGTTGGAGCAAGCGCAGGCCAACAAGGAGTTGATTCGCAATTTGGCCCATGAGATCAAAAATCCCTTGGGGGGGATTCGTGGCTCTGCCCAATTGCTGGAGATGGAGCTCGACAGCAAAGAGTTGTCGGAGTACACCCAGGTCATCATCCGAGAAGCCGATCGGCTGCAAACGCTGGTGGACCGTCTGTTGGCACCTCACCGCCGCCCTCATGTGGTCAGTGATGTCAACATTCACGAAGTGTGCGAACGGGTCCGAACCTTGATCTTGGCCGAGTTTCCAAGGGGTTTGAAAGTGCTGCGGGACTACGACATCTCGATTCCCGAGTTTCGCGGCGACCGTGAGCAGTTGATTCAGGCGGTCCTCAACATTTCTCACAACGCGGCGCAAGCTTTGCATGAGCGCATTTTGCAAGGCGATGCGCAAATCACGCTCAAGAGCCGGATCTTGAGGCAAGTCACGTTTGGCAAGCAGCGTTATCGCCTGGCATTGGAATTGCATGTGATTGACAACGGGCCTGGTGTACCAGACTCGATCAAGGACCGAATTTTCTTCCCGTTGATCTCGGGGCGTGAAGGGGGGTCTGGCTTGGGGCTCACATTGGCGCAAACCTTTGTTCAGCAACACCACGGCATGATCGAGTGTGACAGCGAGCCCGGTCGTACGGATTTCAAAATTTTGATTCCGTTGCCCTGAAGCTCATGCCTGTGAACAATGAAAGCGCCACGTTGATGAAGCCAATCTGGATCGTAGACGATGACCAATCCATTCGCTTTGTGCTTGAAAAAGCACTCTTGCGAGAGGGTTTGCCCACGCGCAGTTTTACCAATCCACGAGAGGTCATGAAGGCCCTGGAGTCTGAAGGCGACAGTGCCGGGCCTCAAGTCCTGGTCAGTGACATTCGCATGCCAGGCGGCTCTGGCCTGGATTTGCTGGCGGCCATCAAGCAGCGCATGCCCGGCTTGCCCGTCATCATCATGACCGCCTTTTCCGATCTGGACAGTGCTGTGTCGGCTTTTCAAAGCGGTGCGTTTGAATACCTGCCCAAGCCATTTGATCTGCCCAAGGCGGTTGAGTTGATTCGCCGTGCAGTGGGCGAGAGTCAACGCGAGGATGTGGCCGAAGAAAAAATGGTCGATGCCCCGGAGATGTTGGGCCAGGCCCCTGCCATGCAGGATGTGTTTCGCGGCATCGGTCGCTTGGCGCAAAGCCATGTCACGGTGCTCATCACGGGCGAGTCGGGTTCGGGCAAAGAGTTGGTGGCGCACGCCTTGCACAAACATTCGCCGCGTGCCCATCAACCCTTTGTGGCCATCAATACGGCAGCCATTCCCAAGGACTTGCTGGAGAGTGAACTTTTTGGTCATGAGCGGGGTGCTTTCACGGGGGCACAAGCTTCGCGGCGTGGACGGTTTGAGCAGGCCGATGGCGGCACACTGTTTCTGGATGAAATTGGAGACATGCCTTTTGACCTGCAGACCCGGCTGCTGCGTGTGTTGTCCGATGGCCATTTCTACCGCGTGGGTGGACACAGTGCCGTCAAGGCCAATGTGCGCGTGATTGCTGCGACGCATCAGGACTTGGAGCAACGTGTCAAAGAAGGCTTTTTTCGCGAGGACTTGTTTCACCGCTTGAACGTCATTCGATTGCGCCTGCCCGCATTGAGAGAGCGCCGCGAAGATGTGCCTGTGCTGGCCCGCTATTTTTTGCAGCGCAGTGCACAGCAGTTGGGGGTAGAAGCCAAGCGGATTTCTGAGGCAGCTTTGGAGCGCCTGTCTTCTTTTCAATTTCCGGGCAATGTGCGTCAGCTGGAAAACATCTGCCATTGGTTGACCGTCATGGCGCCAGCTCAGGTGGTGGAGGAAAAAGACCTGCCCCCGGAAGTTTTGGACACCCAGACACCGCCACAGGCCGCCCTTGGCCTTGTCACGGCCAACCCATTGCCCGGGGCCCATGCCGTGCAGGGTGTCGATGACACTGTGGGTGTTTCTTCAAGCCCGGTGGGTTGGGTGGCCCCTGCGGTTGTCAAAACCTGGGAGCCTGGCTTGGAGGAGGAGGCGCTGAGTTTGTTGGCATCAGGCCGCACCGATGTTTGGGATGTGTTGACCCGGCGTTTTGAAAGCAGTTTGATTCAGGCGGCTTTGGCGATCACCCGGGGTCGACGTATTGAGGCCGCTCAAAAATTAGGCATTGGGCGCAACACCATCACCCGAAAAATCCAAGAGTTGGGCTTGGACGACTGAAGCGGCGGATCAGTCCGCAAGCGGGTCTTTGAGCACGAGGTCCGAGGCAGGAAAGGCCACACAGGGCAAGATAAATCCATCGGCCTTTTCTTCAGCGCTCAGCCCAGGCCAGGCCATGTCATAACGAACTTGGCCCGACAGCAATTGACCTGTGCATGTGCGGCAAGTGCCAGAGCGGCAAGAACTGGGCCATGTCACACCGTGCTGCTCGAGGGATTGCAGCAGTGTGAGCTTGGGGCTCACAACCCAATGCTCACCCTCTGGTGTCATGTTGAAGATGGAACAAGAAAAGGCTTGTTGCATGGTCCTTGCTTGGCTTGACAAAAGACCCGATTGATCAGGTCGGCCCCTGAAACACCAGTTTCCATTGGCCTGCCTCTTTTTGCCAATAGGTTCGCAGGTACTGAGGGGGGACTGAGGCTTTGTGGTTGGGGTCTTTCAGGGTCACGACCATGGTTTGAGCGGAGTCTTTCCATTGCAGGGCAGAGATCAATTCCAGTGGTTTGCTGACATGGTGACCCAAGGTGGTTTGTGCCAGTCTGGGCCACCACTGGTTCAAACCCATGTCATCGCGCTCAAAGCGTTCGCTGTAGTGACGTTTCAAGGCGTCGGCATCGGTGCCATTGCGTGCAGCCAACCAGGCATCGAGACTGGGTTTGAATGCATTGAAGGCCTCGGCCGATTCAACCGGGGTGACCCAGTCGATTTTTTCAGAAATGATCACGGGCGTCATGCGCAGACCGGATAAATTGAGCAATTGACCCATTTCGGGATTGGCCAGCACGACACAGCCATCGGTCGATTCTGGCGCTCGCGCGTATTGGGCGCTGGGCGTGCCATGCAACCAAATTCCAGAACCTGTTTTTTTGTTCATCAAATCCAGCGCATTGGGGTAATTCAAGGTGAGAGCGCCGATACCAAAAAGATCTGGAAGGGTTTCGCCCGGGAGATTTTTCTGAACAAAATAAATCCCGGTGGGTGTTTTGCCATCACCTTCGAGCTGTTTTCCGACGCCGTTGAGGCCGACTGAAATGTACGACTCTCGAACCAGTTTGAGTTGAACTGGCCCATGCCCTGAGCTTTGGTTTTCGAACCAGTAAAGGCGTGACTGAGAGGCATCAACTGCGGCCACATAAGCTTGTTGAGGGCTCAAATTCAGCAGCGCCGAGGGAACACGCCCTTGCAAACTGTGGGCATTGGGACGATTGAGTCGTCGTTTGGATTCCAAAATCAACTCATTCAAACGACGGGTCAAAGATGGCTTGTCTTGTTCCTCGACTTCGGGCAAGGCCACCGGGGCGTTGGTGCTGATGTTGAGCAAGTCGGCATACAGCAACTGCCCCAGCTGAAATGTTGGAAACTGTCGTGCCAGTACGCCAGCCAGTGCCAAAGCTTTGGCGCGGTCACCATCGCCCAATGCAGCATAGATTTGCCTGACCAGATGTTCCGGATCATGCGAGGCCGCAACGACTTGTTCATCATTGAGTTCAAATTCCAGGCGGAAAGGCATCGCTTGCTTCGAGTTCAAGTCTTGTGCTTGTTCTCGAACGCTGCTCACCAAGGGGGCCGAAAAAAACCAAGCACACATGGCCAGTAAGGTCATGCCCAGTGCGACCCATGCCCAACGTCGGCTTGGGGGTGTTTTTTGTTGGGCGTGGTTCAGTGCATCAAAGGGGGGAGCTTCTTTGAGGTTCAATTCACGGTCTCGCGCACAATGAGCCAGCGTGGCCCTTGCTTGGACATTTCCAGCGTTTTACGGCTGTTGCCCTTGAAGTTGTCCGATTCGTAAATTTGCTGAAAGCGGACAGTGGCCTTTTGGCCCTGGAGAGTGATCTGAACTTGGCTGACCCCGACCGAAATGGACTTTTTGGAAACGATCCGAAGACGGCGGTCGCTTTCCCACTTGGCACGCGACATTTTTTCGGACGGCACAAAATTGTCAGCATAGGCTGACAAATAACGCGGCATGTCTTTTTGACTCCAGGCTTTTGCCCAAATCGCAATCGCACTTTGGATGGCCGCTTCTTCTGCTTTGTTGGCAGCTGGGACGACTTTGTTCGCCGTTGGGGCTTGGGCCTTGGGCTGGGCGGCTTCTGGGACCAGTGGTTTTTTCTCGGCAGGCGCGGACGCACTGGCTTGGGTCATGCTGCCCGATGCCGATGCCGATGCCGATGCCGAGGTCTGAGAAGCTGGCTTGGCGGTGGGGCTTGCACTGCTGCTGACCACCGGTGGTGTGCCGGGCGTCTGTGTTTTAGAGGGGGCAGGTGCTGAGGACGCAGGTGCCGGTGTGGGGGCGCTTGTTTTGGCAGCAGGAACCGCAGAAGCGGTGGTGGGCGTGGAGGCAACGGCCACAGTGGTTGTGGGCGGTGTTTTGGCGGCCACGGGTGATGACGCAGCTTGGCTGCGTTTTTCAGGACCGATGCTGCCCAGCAAAGTCAATTGGGGGGGGCTGCTTTTGACTTTGGGGTCCACTTGCAAGGCCTTGGCATAGCTTTGCTTGGCCAGTTGGCTGTGGACGTCAGACAAGTTGCGGTGAGCTGCTGCGTAACTGGGGTGGGTCTGAAGGGCTTTTTCGAGGTAGCTGCGGGATTCTTCGAGTTGGCCTTTGGCAGCGTAGAGAACACCGAGGTTGTTGTAAGCCTCTGACAACTCAGGGTGTGATTGGGTGATGTTTTTGAAGGTGTCGATGGCCTTGTCGGTTTGACCTTGCTGGGCTTGGATCACCCCTTCCATGAAGCGCATTTGGACATCTTTGGGGCTGCGTTCGCGCTCTTGTTGGACCAGTTTGGCCGCCAAATCAAGTTGTCCTGATTGCAGGGCTTTTTTGATGGATTCTTGGGCGTTCGGACTCGATTGGGCCATCACCGTGCTGCACAGCGCTGCGACCATGGCAATGGTCCACCCAGAAACCATTTGATGGAATAAAGACTTGGGTGCAGCTCGCCACCGCAGAGATTCAAAAAACGACATGGCCTGCTAAAAAGTTCGAACTTATCTATTTTATCGGTTGATCGATTGAGGATGGATGTCTTGGTCAGAATTCGCACCGGAATGTGACTGGATTGGGTGTGGCGATGGATGGGGTCACCGTGAATGCGTGACATCTCCTTTGAAAGCCGCATGCAAAAATAGTTCTTCAACACGAAGTCGTTTGAAATCCATGTCCACTTCCCCTTTTGAGTTTCATGATCCCGCGCGAAGGGGTGTGGGCATTGCTTTGGCTGTGGCAGCCATGGCCAGCCTGAGCTTCAGCGACGCCACCAGCAAATGGGTCATGCTCAGCGTCACGCCCGTGATGGTGCTGTGGTTCCGTTACGCGGTGCAGGCCGTGGGCACCGCGCTGGTGCTGGCCCCATTGCGTGGGCGTGCCATGTGGCGCACACACAGCCTGCGCTGGCAGTTGCTGCGCGGCTTGCTCATGGTGTCTTGCAGCTTGTTGGCTTTTTATTGCCTGCAGCGCATGCCGGTGGCCGAGTTCACCGCCACCGTCATGCTCACACCCTTGGTGCTCACGGCATTGGCCCGCTTTGTCATGAAAGAACAAGTCTCTGCGCTGCGCTGGCTCATGGTGGTGGGCGGGCTGATCGGGGCTTTGCTGGTCATCCGCCCGGGTGGCCAGGTCGACAGCACGGTGGGCTGGATGGCGCTCACGGTGGTGGTGACTTATGCCGTGTTCCAGGCCGTGACCAGCCACATGACGCGCACCGAAGACCCGGCCGTGATGCAGCTGTACACAGGGTGGGTGGGCTGGGCGGTGAGCACGCTGCTGGTGTTCAATGCCTGGGTCACCCCGCAAAGCCTGCACGAATGGGGGCTGTTGCTCATGGTGGGCCTGGCCGCCACGCTGGGCCAATACTTGCTGATCGTGGCCTTTTCCAAAGCCCCGGCCTCGGTGGTCTCGCCTTTTCTCTACACCGGGGTCGGCTTTTCCACGCTGATGGGCTGGTGGCTGTTTGACCACATTCCCGATGCACTGGCCTTCACGGGGATGGGCCTGGTTGTTCTGTGTGGTGTGGTCGCGGGCCGCATCAAGGGCGCGGCCAAGACCTGATCGCTCAGGGCTGGGGGTGATGAACGGCCAAGTATGGCGATAGGGCAGACCACTCGACCGAGGCCTTGAATGCCAAAGCTTGTTCGGTGAAGGGGTGCACAAAGGCCAGCTCTTGCGCATGCAACAGCAAGCGGGGGCTGAGCGCCTTGATGTCGGGTGGCGCGTACAGCGAGTCACCCAGCATCGGGTGGCCAATGCTTTGCATGTGCACGCGCAGCTGGTGCGTGCGGCCCGTGACGGGTTCGAGCTCGATCAGGCTGGCGCTGTCACTGGTTTGCAGGGCACGCCAGCGGCTGCGGCTGGCTTTGCCGTCGGGGTGAATGATGTGCAGCGGGCGGCGTTCCCAGTCGAGCAGGATGGGGCCGTCGATGGTGCGCCAACCGTCTTCGTCAGTCTCCATGGCCGCCTGGGATTGCGAAGGCTGGCCCGCCACCACCGCCACGTAGCGTTTTTTGACCTGGCGTGTTTCAAACAGCTTGCTCAGGCGGCGCTGCGCTTCGATGCCCCGGGCCATGAGCAGCAGGCCCGAGGTGTCTTGGTCCAAGCGGTGAACGATCAGGGCTTCGGGGTAGCGGTCCTGCACCCGTTTGGACAGGCAATCTTGCTTTTCCGGGCCGCGACCGGGCACCGACAACAAGCCGCTGGGTTTTTCCAGCACCAGCAGGTGCTCGTCTTCGTGGATCGGGATCATGCAGGGCGGGCCAGGCGAGCAGGGCGCTTGGCCAAAAAAATCACTTGTCTTTGACTTTGCCGCGAGGCGCCACAAAGGTGGACGGGGCCATGGGACGGTCGGAAGTAAACGTCTTTGGGGGTGACGTGTCTTTCTTTGGCTTCTTGGCCATTTTGTTGCTGCGTTGTTCGCCTTTGGCCATGTTGGTTCCTTGGATAGACATCCCGGTTTGGGAAGCCCTTGATGTTAAAGCACAAAGCCGCAGAATCTGCGGCTTTGTGGCGGTATCAAGCGGCCCCGCTTGCAGCGGGCGCGGCCCTTATTTGACTTCGGTCACAAACTGGGCAGTGGGGCGGCGCACTTTTTTCAGGTTCGCCAGCCAATCGCCTTCTGCTGCACGGTAGCCTAGGGGCACAATCACCACGCTGCGCAGACCGCGTGCGCTCAGGCCCAAGATTTCGTCGACGGCTTTGGGGTCAAAACCTTCCATGGGCGTGGCGTCCACTTCTTCGAAAGCGGCGGCGATCAAGGCAGCGCCCAAGCCGATGTAGGCCTGGCGAGCGGCGTGCTCGAAGTTCACCTCGGGTGTGCGGGCGGGATAGTTCTTGAGCAACATCTGGCGGTAGTTTTCCCAGCCTTCGTTGGTGCCGCCGCGCTCGGCGTTGGTCAGGTCAAACATCATGTTGATGCGCTCGGCCGTGTAGTTGTCCCAAGCGGCAAACACCAGCAGGTGCGAGCCGTCGGTGATCTGCGCCTGGCCCCAGGCCTTGGGTTTGATTTGCTCGCGCACGCCGGGGTTGGTCACCACGAAGATTTCGAAAGGCTGCAGACCGCTGGAGGTCGGTGCCAAGCGAGCGGCTTCGACGATGCGGTCGACTTTGTCTTGCGGCACGACCTTGGTCGGGTCCATTTTTTTGCAGGCATAGCGCCATTCGAGTTTGTTCAGCAAGTCAGACATGCGGGTTACCTCAGGGGTTGAAAGATGCGCGATTGTGCAGGAAGACGCCGGGCTCTCGCGTCGCCTTGGCGCAAGACACCGTGAAAGGCTCAGACTTGCTGCCAAGTGCCCGTGGGCAGCGTGTCGAGGGTGTAAGGGCCAATCGCGGTGCGGATCAGGCGCAGCGTGGGCAAGCCCACCGCCGCGGTCATGCGCCGCACTTGTCGGTTGCGGCCCTCGCGTATGCACAACTCCAGCCACGAGGTGGGAATGCTTTGCCGCTCGCGGATGGGCGGGTTGCGTGGCCACAGGTCGGCAGGCGGCTCCACAGCGCGGGCGCGTGCGGGCAGGGTGGGGCCGTCGTTCAGCGTCACGCCCCGGGCCAAGGCGGTCAGGGCTTGGTCGCTCACCACGCCCTCCACCTGCACCAGATAGGTTTTTTCCATCTTGAAACGCGGGTCGGCAATGCGGGCCTGCTCCTTCCCATCGTCGGTGAGCAGCAGCAATCCCTCGCTGTCGGCGTCCAGGCGCCCGGCCACATACACGCCGGGCAGGTCGATGTGGTCCTTGAGCCCCTGCCAGCGCCCCTCGGGGGTGAACTGGCTGAGCACGCCATAAGGTTTGTTGAAGCGGATCAGCATGGGCCAGCACGTCTTGTAATCGAGCGCTGAGCGTATCAGGTCGGTGGTCCGGATTTGTAGGTCGGCACCTTCAGGTCCGACAAGAGCTGACTGGCCCACACCTGTCGGTTAGCATCGACCGCATGAGCACCCAATACGAATGTCTGAAAAGCCCTGACCTGTACGCCGAGGCCTTTGGCATCGCCCCGCCCCAAGCCCTGATGGGCAAAGAAGTCTGGCCGCGCCAACCGGGTTTTTTCATCCGCAAAGCGTTTGTGGCGGCAGAGCAAACCTTGGCGTCTGTCTCTGAAACCACCCCTGAAACCGAAGTCACCTCCCCGTCAGCCCCCGCCAGCCCCTTGGTGATGGAACTGGTCCAAGGCCAATTCGGTCTGGTGCCCACCTGGGTCAAGTCGGCGTCAGACGCCAAACTGCGGTCCACCAAATTGGCCGTGACCCGTTATGAAACCATGAGCACCGCCACGGCCACGCGTGAAACCTGGCTCAAAGGCCAGCGCTGCATCATCCCCATGCAGGCATTTTTGGAAGACGACTGGCGCAGCCGCAAAGCCGTGCCCACCCGCATCGCCCGCGTAGATGGCCAGCCCATGGGGGTGGCCGGTTTGTGGGAGCGCTGGTCGCAAGGCGAAGAAGAGATCGTCAGCTTCACCCTGCTCACGGTGAACGCCAACAGCCACGCCCTGATGAACCGCTACGGTCAAAACGGCAACGAAAAACGCATGCCCGCCATCTTGAACGAAGGCGCGTATGGCGCGTGGCTCAACGCCCCCATCGACAAAGCCCGCGAGTTCATGCGGGCCTACCCGGCCCACTTGCTGTTGGCCAATCCGGTGCAGAAACGCTGACCCGTTGCGCTGTTGGCAAATGCCGTAATATGGCAATCTTTGGCATCAAAGGGGAAGCAAATGGCGCTCAATGTATCTTTGCCCATGGAGCTCGAGGCCCGGGTTCGCCAGCATGTTGCTTCGGGCATGTATGGTTCCGCCAGCGAAGTCATACGAGAGGCGCTCAGGCTCTTTGAGGCGTATCAGTCTGTTCAGCAGTCCAGTCTGGTGGCCCTCAAGTCTGACATTGAGCGTGGCATGGAGGACGTCAAAGCAGGACGCGTCAAGCCGATGGACATGGCCACCATCAAGGCGCGAGGCCGTGCCGCTCAAAAGATGCCCTGATGTCCACGGTATCGTTTGCGCAAAGCGCAGAAACGGATTTGCTGGAAGCATGGACCTTCATCGCTGAACAAAGCTTTGAAGCGGCAGACCATGTATTAGATGTCATTGAACAGGAAGCTCAAACGCTTGCCCTTCAGCCTTTGATGGGGCGTGCAAGGCCGGAACTTGCTGAAGGCATTCGGTGTTGGCCCACCTCAAGCTCTTACAACTTGTACTACTGCCCAAGTGACTGCGGCATCACGGTCGTTCGTGTTCTTCATCACTCGCGTGATGTCCAAAGCCGCAATTTCTTGATCTGAATGGACGGCTTGGATGGGCTACACCGCCTCAGCCCAAGCGGCTGCGGTGGCGTGCAATTTGAAAGCGCACCTGCTCAGGTGCCGTGCCGCCCAAGGTGTTGCGTGCGTTCATTGAGCCTTGCAGGCTGAGTGGCCCGAACACATCGGCTTCGATTCGGCTGTCGAATTTTTGCAGGGTTTCCAGCGGCAGCTCTGACAAGTCCACACCCAGGCCCTGAGCGGTCTTGACCGCGTGGGCCACCACCTCGTGGGCGTCGCGGAAGGGCAGGCCCTTTTTGACCAAATAGTCGGCCAAGTCGGTGGCGGTGGCGTAGCCCTTTTTCACGGCCGCTTCCATGGCTGCGGCGTTGACGGTGATGCCGCCTTCTTTGACGCCCGTCGCGGGGTTGACCTGACCGCCGACCATTTCGCTGAAGATGCGCAGGGTGTCTTTGAGGGTGTCCACCGTGTCAAACAGTGGTTCTTTGTCTTCTTGGTTGTCTTTGTTGTAGGCCAGGGGCTGGCCCTTCATCAGGGTGATCAGGCCCATCAGGTGGCCGACCACACGGCCTGTTTTGCCGCGTGCCAGCTCGGGCACATCGGGGTTTTTCTTCTGCGGCATGATGCTCGAGCCGGTGGTGAAGCGGTCGGCAATGCGCACAAAGCCGAAGTTCTGGCTCATCCACAAAATCAACTCTTCAGAGAAGCGACTGATGTGCACCATGCACAGGCTGGCGGCAGCGGTGAACTCGATGGCGAAGTCGCGGTCGCTCACGCCGTCCAGGCTGTTTTGGCAGACCTGGGCATTGCCTTGTTCATCGACCATGCCCAGCGTCCGCGCCACGCGTTCGCGGTCCAGCGGGTAGGTGGTGCCGGCCAAGGCGGCGCTGCCCAGCGGCAGGCGGTTGGTGCGGCGGCGCACGTCGCTCATGCGCTCGGCATCGCGGCTGAACATTTCCACATAGGCCAGCAGGTGGTGCGCAAAGCTCACGGGTTGGGCCACTTGCAAGTGGGTAAAGCCCGGCAGGATCACCTCGACGTTTTGCTCGGCCACATCGACCAGTGACTTTTGCAGGTCGACCAGCAAGTCGATGATCAGGTCCATCTCGCCGCGCAACCACAGGCGCACATCGGTGGCCACCTGGTCGTTGCGGCTGCGGCCGGTGTGCAGGCGCTTGCCCGCGTCGCCCACCAAAGTGGTCAGGCGTGCCTCGATGTTCAGGTGCACGTCTTCCAGGTCGAGCTTCCATTCAAAAGCGCCGGATTCGATCTCTTGGGTGATCTGCGCCATGCCACGCTGGATGTCGGCCAGGTCGTTGGCACCGATGATCTTTTGCGCGGCCAGCATGTCGGCGTGGGCCAGCGAGCCCTGGATGTCGGCTTGCCACAGGCGCTTGTCAAAGAACACGCTGGCGGTGTAGCGCTTGACCAACTCGCTCATGGGTTCAGAAAAGAGGGCGGACCAGGCTTGGGATTTTTTGTCGAGTTGGTTTGTCATAAGCCCGCAATTTTATCGGGCTTCGATCCGCCTGGGCTTTCCAGCCCTCAGCCCTTATCGTTCAGCCAGCAAGGCGAGCGCCAAGGCGTGGTAGGCGGGCAGGGTGTGCGGGTCGTTGGCGATGTTGGCCGCCACCGGGTGCGAAGCGTAGCGGGCGATCACCATCTCGGCCTGGGGGTCGATGTAGATGTTTTGCCCGTGCACGCCCCGCGCCATGATGGCGCCGTGCGCGTTGTGCGACACCCACCACATGTTGCGGTAGCTCCAGCCCGCCAGCGTGGGTGGGCCATTGGCCGCAAAACGGGCCGGGTCGGCTCCCGCAAAGGTGTCGGCCACGGCGGCTGCGGGCAGGACTTGTTGGTGGCCGACGCATCCATGGTTGCGCACCAATTCGCCAAACCGCGCCAAGTCGCGCAGGCCGGTGTTCAGGCCCCCGCCCGCAAAGGCGGTGCCGATCGGGTCCACCGTGTAATACGCGTCCAGCTCGGCCCCCATGGGCTGCCAGATGCGCTCGGACAGCATTTGCTCTGTGTTTTGACCGCTCACGCGGCGCACGATCCAGCCCAGCACATCGGTGTTGGCCGTGCGGTAGGTGAAGCATTCACCATGCTCTCCGAGTTTGCGCACGGTTTTGAGGTAGTCATAAAAGCTGCCCGGGCCGCTGTAGCCCGGTGGGCTGGGCATCACGCCGCCTGCACGCATGTGGTTCCAGATTTCGGCCTGTGGGTCGGCGTAGTTTTCGGTGTAGTCGATGCCGGTGGTCATGTCCATGACCTGCCGCACGGTGGCATCGCCAAAGCCGCTGCCCGCGAGTTCGGGGATGTAATGGTCAACCTGCTGCGCATCGTCCAGCAGCCCATCTGCGACCAGGCACGCAGCCAACAAACCCATGAACGACTTGGACACCGACATGGCAAT
The DNA here is from genome assembly GCF_001269405.1 of Limnohabitans sp. 2KL-3. Lineage (NCBI taxonomy): Bacteria > Pseudomonadati > Pseudomonadota > Betaproteobacteria > Burkholderiales > Comamonadaceae > Limnohabitans > Limnohabitans sp. 2KL-3. The sequence goes on along the minus strand of NZ_CXON01000003.1, from coordinate 453,693 downwards.
GTGCTCACGCCCGGGGTTCATCACACCGCCAAAGTGCTCAAAAATCACCTGCCCTTGGTGCATGACCACGAGCGCATCGGTGTAGGTGGCCTCCATCATGTCGGCCCAGTTGCAAAGGCCTGTGCCGCCCATGGGGGTGTAACTGACGCTTGGCAAGGCACGTTGGGCCAATGGCAAAGGCGTGCAGGGTGTCAGCCCTTTGGACACTGTGACAGTGGGCACCAGCTGCCGGTAATGCGCAAAGCTCCAGCGCAGTTGCGGAAAACGGTAGCCGCTGCCATCTTGAAAGCGGATGATTTTGTCGGCGGGCGGTGGCGAGCCTTGCATCCAGCCGAGTTGGACAGGGTCACAGTCTTTGGCGGCAGGAAACGTGGGCAGGGGGTTGAGCGTGGACATGCGAGGCTTTCAAAACAACAGCGGGCATGCCCTGGCGGCAAACCTCAAAAACATTATGGGCGGCGAGGGCCTGTGCTGAAATGGGAAAAAACCCGCAAAGTCGCATGCACATGGGCTTGGCGGGCACGCAATAAAAGCCCGGCTCATTGCGGTTGAGGATGGCCACTGGAAAGCCATCCCCAGCCGCAACCGTACCCATGGGGTTGCGCTTGAGCTCCGAAATGCTGGCGGCCGTTTCGGACAGAATTTGATGGGTCATGAGCTGTTAAGAGTGCTTTTAAAGGTGCTCATGTGGGCACCTTTTGGGTGCTGCTCAACCCGTATTGCGCAGCCCCGCTGCGATCCCGTTGATCGAGATGTGAATCCCGCGCTGCACACGCTCGTCGGCCAAGCCTGCGCGCTTGTTGTGTGATCGGCGCAGGGCTTTGATCAGATCACGCTTGAGCTCGACTACGGGCTGGGCGTAGAAGCAGTTTTAGATGGTTTCGTGCTGTAAGCTGTGCTCATATCCCTTGGGTTAAGAGGTAGGCAGTGTCATCGATATTTGGTCGTGTGACTACCGAATGCTCAGCAGGTGGTGCTCGATGCCTTTCGGAAGCATTCTTTATGAAACTTTGGGACTCGACGGGTCTGTATCAGGTGATTGTCCGAACAAACCACCGCGATCTTGCCTACGTAACGCCATCGCAGCCATTGCGGGTGAGATCCAGCGCGATGCTGCTGGGCGAACCCCCAAGGGGGCGAGCAATCTTTCGCATTGTGACGTTCTGAAAATGCAGGCTGGCCAGTGTCACTCGCTCTTCGAGTTAGGTCTGTTTGTGGCGCTTGAGTTGGGATGCATCTGCGGACCTTAGAGGGTTGGCAGGAGTTGCACATGACTCTTGAGTCCGCCGCCTTGTACAGGTGGTCGTAATGAAATCTCTTTCATAGAAGTAACTTTTGTATCAAATTTTTACAATTTGTGTTTTAAATTTTGTTATAGTTGTGCGTTATCAATGATTTTTTAAATATGGCAATGTTAAATCCGAAGTGTATTACGCCTTGTTAAACTGTGTTGCACCTCTTTTTTAATATGGTAAATAATTTTTTGTGAGTTAGAGGATGTGAAAATGATGAATCCATCATTTGTTGTAATCATTGAATTTAATGAAATAACTTTATTGTTTAACCAACTCAAGTTTATGTTTAACGTTAAAAAATCAAATATGAAAAGCAATTCAATTTTTTTGTTTGCTTTAATTTTAACTTTGTCTTTTCCAGTTTGTGCGCAAACATTAGAACAAGCAAATGCACAACTTAAGCGTAAAGAGTATCGTTCGGCATATTCTAGTTTTAGAAAACTTGCAGAACAGGGTAATTCACAGGCGTGGGGAACCCTTGGTTGGATGTACATAAACGGTATAGGTGTTTCCAGTGATAATACAAAAGGAATTTCTTGGCTAAAAAGAGCTGCAGAACAAGGAAATATTGGCGCTCAGTTATATCTTGGGGGAATATTTTTAAGTTCAACTGTGCAACCGAAAGACGTGAATCAATCGGCCTTCTGGTATCGAAAGGCTGCAGAACAGGGTGACCCAATTGCCCAATTAAAAATAGGTGAGTTGTATGCTAAGGGTGAGGGTGTTGAACGCGACTTACAGGAGGCAATGTTATGGATTCATAGATCCGCTACACAAGGAAATATTGATGCTCAAGTTGTTCTTGGTGGAGCTTATATGGCTGGTGAAGGAGTACTTAAAGATGAACAACAGGCATTAAATTGGTACATTAAGGCAGCCGAACAAGGTCATGTAAAAGCTCAATCACAATTAGGATGGTTATATGCCAATGGACGAGGTGTTGTTCAAAATTTACAAAATTCCGTAGCATGGTTTAAAAAAGCTGCTGATCAGGGTGATTCATATTCACAATTTATGTTAGCCATGGCATATATTGACGGAAAAGGTGTTCCTAGAGATCGACAATCTGCTTATTTTTGGATGTTACATGCTAGTATAAACGGTGATCAATTATTTATTAGCCTTCGTGATGCATTGGAGCGTAGTCTTACAGTTGATGAGCGATCAAATGCACAAGCCGCCGCACGCAATTGGAAACCTAAAAGTAGTATGCATTAATTTATAATCAAAATAAATGATTTATGGATTTTTATTTTATTAACTTTTAAGCGTTAGGTTAGAGTGCCTATGTTCGTTGCTTAGAAGAATCGTGCGCTTGAACAAATCGCAGTCATCCATCTATCACCAACGGTCCCTATTGCTGGCTTGCTCCATTCTGTATCATCTTTGCCATAAATATCGCGTTCAAGAAGTTTCATCATACGGGTACTACACGAAAATGCGTATTTGGCTTTATGCCGATGCGAGCTTAGCCATGCCGAATCATCATTCCACGTCCATGCAGTAATGATGTTGTTATTATGTTTTTTAATCGTGCAAGAGTAATAGCCGCTAGCGCGTTCAAACAAACCACTTTTAATTACTATTGTAGGGGTGCATGGTTCCTGTGCCGGTGAATTTGTGGAAAAAAATACAGCCAACGCAAATATTTTAAAATTGAAATTTTTTTATATTTATTTGATGCTGGAAAGCTATGCATTGAATTTTCGATTTGTTAAAATTGATCTAAGTACTGGATCTCGAGTGAAAATATTTTATAATTTTATGAATCGGTACATTTAAGACTGTGAGTCATTAGACTTTGGCAGAAGTTCAAGGGTGAATCCATAGTACGAACCATTTGACAACTCTTCTGACCATAGGTCTCGAATGTGGCGTACGTCAGCAAAATAATTCATGCCTTTCAACCAAGATTGCCAGACTTCAATGTCAATATATCCCGTCTTGTAGTAAAGATATTCTTCAGCACACAGGTTGAAATAATCAAAGAGAAACTGTTTATCTGGTTGTGAAAGAACTGTGACCTGCTTTTGATTTGCTATTTTGTTCAATGCCTCGTTTAATGAGTCGTACTTTTTATTGAATTGTTTAAATAATTCAATAAAAAGCTTAGTTTCCTGGATGTGTTGAGAGTAAAGGAAATATGCAAAGCCAGCTGCTATAGCGGTAGCTGGTAAATATGCATCACCTCGCTTTGTTTCCGGTATAATGAAAAAAATTAAAAAAACGAGAAAGCCGAATACTGATAAAAATACGATCGGATAGCGGCTCCGCTTTGCAAGTGAGAATGGCTTATGCATGAATATATTGAATTGTGAGATTGAATTTCTGATTTGGTCTGTTGCTTAATGTAAAGCTAACATTGGATTAGGATGATGGCAGATATCAGAGGCTCAAAACACAAAAATAAGTAATATTTTTATAAAAATTACAAATATTAAAATAACAATGTTCTTTTTATGCGTTCTAGAATAGGCTTCATTGCAGAGGCGTCTGACGTTCGATACGAGATTGATATTGAAAGAGTTTTATCCTCAAATGGAATCTTTACTTGCTCAACGACCCAAAGTACGGGATCGAACTCTGTGTACCGTGTATAAGGAATGACAAGTGCAAATTTGCCAGCTACTTTTTCAATCCTTGGTTCACTCATTTTATGGAGCTTAACTGTCCCAGATGCCGACATACTACGAAACATTGTTTCGAATTGAGTTTTGAGTGTACGAAGGTCATTTGCTGTCGCTGCGCGTAGATCTTCCTGCGTGTATTCCTGTGGTGTGATGATGCTTGCTCGAATTTGTGCTGCACTTGGTGATGGCTGAGACTCGATGATGATTCTGTTTCGCTTTTGAAAACTATTCAAGTCAATGCCTGCGGCCTCAGCAGTAGCTTGGCTAGCATGCACACGGTTTTGAACCGTTGCATCATCCGCTATCTTCCAATGTGAAGGATATTCGAGTACTGGGCCATCTGCTAAGCGCACACGGGCGTATGAGGCGTGTTGGGCATGAGTGGACGTAACAGCCAGATAAAGCGCAACAGTGGCGACTGCAAAACGGGTAAGGTGGTTCATCTATGTGGACTGAAGCAATTTAAGCTGCAAAACCTGCGTGGATAAATTCACGCAACTAAAAAAACATCATTAATTTCGAACTCTCGACACTCAGATGGAGGTAACTGAGGGTTTGGGTCTGAAGCTAATAAGTCAATAGCATCCAGCATGCAGGAAAGGATCACACCTTGTTTAGACTCGTATTGACTGACTACAAGCCAGTTCTTTTTTTCAAATTTATCGCAGACTGTCCGATGCAAGTAATTCATGCAGTTCCCCAGGTTGGATAGATCAGCAGTTGAAATCAGTTAATTATGATCAATATATACTATTTTTTATATTTTTAGAATGATTTTTTATTGTCTAGAAGGGCAACCCTGTTGTCTCAACCCGTATTGCGCAGCCCCGCTGCGATCCCGTTGATCGAGATGTGAATCCCGCGCTGCACACGCTCGTCGGCCAAGCCTGCGCGGTAGCGGCGGATCAACTCGACTTGCAGGTGGTGCAGCGGGTCGATGTAGGGGAAACGGTGGCGGATCGAACGGTCCAGCGCGGGGTTGCTGGCCAGGCGGCTTTTCTCGCCCGTGATTTGCGTGAGCGCATCGGCGGTACGGTGCCATTCGGCCTCAATGGCGGTAAAGATTTTTTTGCGCAGTCGGGCGTCGCCCACCAGTTCGGCATACCTTGAGGCCAGGGCCAAATCGCTCTTGGCCAGCACCATGTCCATGTTGGACAGCAGGGTGCGGAAAAACGGCCATTGGCGGTACATCTTTTGCAGCAAGGCCAGCGCGGCTTGGCGCTCGGCCGCCTCGGGTTTGTCCAAAAAGGCCGCCACTGCGGAGCCAAAGCCCAGCCAGCCGGGCAGGGTCAGGCGGCATTGGCCCCAGCTGAAGCCCCAGGGAATGGCCCGCAGGTCTTCGATCTTCTCCAGCGCTTTGCGCGACGCTGGGCGCGAGCCGATGTTGAGCTGCGCCAATTCCTTGAGCGGGGTGGCGCCAAAGAAGTAGTCGGTGAAGCCGGGGGTCTCGTAGACCAGGGCGCGGTAGGCTTCCATGCTGGCTTCAGACAATTCGGCGGCAGCGTCCAAAAACGCCCTTGTGGCGGGTTTGGTGGGCTGCAGCAAGGTGGCCTCCAAGGTGGCGGCGACCAGGGTTTCGAGGTTGCGTCGGCCGATTTCGGGGTTGGCGAATTTGGCACCAATGACTTCGCCTTGCTCGGTCAGGCGGATTTGGCCGCGCACGGTGCCGGGTGGCTGGGCCAGGATGGCCTGGTAGCTGGGGCCGCCGCCCCGGCCCACGGTGCCGCCTCGGCCGTGGAACATGCGCAAGGTGATGCCGTGGCTGCGTTCGAGTTTGTCAAACAGCTCGACCAGCGCGATTTCGGCGCGGTACAGCTCCCAGTTGCTGGTGAAGATGCCGCCGTCTTTGTTGCTGTCGGAGTATCCCAGCATGATGTCTTGCTCGCCGCCCGAACGCTGGATCAGCGCGGCCACGCTAGGCAGGGCGTAAAAGTCGCGCATGATGGGCGCGGCATTGCGCAGGTCTTCGATGGTCTCGAACAGCGGCACCACGATCAGGTCGTTGATCGCTTCGCTGTCGAGCGTGCCACGCAGCAGACCTGTTTCTTTTTGCAGCAGCAGCACTTCGAGCAAGTCGCTCACGGTTTCGGTGTGGCTGATGATGTAGTGGCGAATGGCCTGCCTGCCAAAGGTGCTCAGCATGCGTTTGGCGGTTTCAAAGATGGCCAATTCGGACACGGCGTGTGCGCTGTAGTTGGCACCAGGCACGCGCAGTGGGCGGGCGTCGTTCAGCAGGCCGAGCAGCAGGGCTTGTTTGGCGTGCTCGTCCAGCTGGCTGTAATGCTTTTCCACGCGGGCGGTGGTCAGCAGCTCGGCCACCACGTCTTCGTGCTTGTCCGAGCTTTGGCGCAGGTCCACCGTGGCCAGGTGAAAGCCAAACACCTCCACCGCACGGATCAACGGGTGCAGGCGTTGCGCGGCCAGGGCTTCGGCGTGGTGGCTGCACAAAGACGCTTCGATCACCCGCAGGTCGGCCAAAAAGGCTTCAGCGCTGGCATAGGGGTTTTGCGGGGCCACTGCATGACGAGCGGCTTCACCACCGGTCAGGTTTTTCAGGGTGGCGGCCAGGCGTGCATAAATGCCCGTGAGCGCCCGGCGGTAAGGCTCGTCCTGGCGGTGTTCGTTGGTGTCGGGTGAGCGCTCGGCCAGGGCCAGCATCTCGGGGCCAAAGGGCACCAGCATGGCCGACAGCGACAGCTCACCGCCCAGAAAATGCACCTCGGTCAGGTAGTGGCGCAGGGCCACGTCGCCTTGGCGGGTCAGGGCATGTTCGAGTGTGGGGGCGGTCACGTTGGGGTTGCCGTCGCGGTCGCCGCCAATCCACTGGCCCATGCGCAAAAAGCTGGCAATGGGCTGGCCGGGCAAGGCGTGTTCGAGTTCGGCGTAGAGCTTGGGGATTTCGCGCAAAAAGGTGGCTTCGTAGTAACTCAGCGCGTTTTCGATCTCGTCGGCCACGGTGAGTTTGGTAAAGCGCAGCAGTCGCGTTTGCCACAGCTGCATCACGCGAGCACGCATTTGCAATTCGTTGGCGGCCAGCTCTTTGGGCGTCAGGGCGTCTTTGGCGGCGTTGACCACGGCGGCCCGGGCCTTGATGGCATCGCGTTCGGTCAGCAGGTGGGCGATGTCGCGCTCGGCATCCAGAATGCTTTTGCGCTGCACTTCGGTGGGGTGGGCCGTGAGCACGGGCGAGACATAGCTGGTGGCCAGCATGTCCGAGATGCTTTTGGGTGTGATGCCGGCCCAGCGCAGGCGCTGCAGCGCCACGTCAATGCTGCCTTCTTGGGTGTGACCCGCCCGTTCGTGGATGGCGCGGCGGCGGATGTGGTGGCGGTCTTCGGCCAGGTTGGCCAGGTGGCTGAAATAGGTGAAGGCGCGGATCACGCTCACCGCGCGGTCGCCGGTCAGACTTTTGAGCAGTTTTTTCAGGGCTTTGTCCGCTTCATGGTCCGCGTCGCGCCGGAAAGCGACAGAGAGTTTGCGGATTTGCTCGACCAGCTCATAGGCCTCGGGGCCTTCTTGCACGCGGATCACATCGCCCAAAATGCGGCCCAGCAAGCGAATGTCTTCGACCAGGGGGCGTTCGCTGTCGCGTTTTTCGCTTTTGTTGGGGACGCTGGCGCTGGCCTTGGCAGATAGGGTGGCTTTGGGGAGGGCCTGTTTCATGGTGTGCTGCGCGGATGGGGGGTGGATCGGGTGAGCAAAGGTTGGAGGCCTTGTGGCAGAAGTGCCAACCGAGAGACAATCGGGTGTCAATCAGCCTTGACGTCATGCTAGCATCGCCAAGAGAGACAAAATTACCAATTGATTTCATTTTGATGGGATCAAAATTATTTTCAGGAATCCCGCCGTGACCGAGACCACCCAACCCTCCATCGTCATCGCCACCCGTGAGAGCCGTTTGGCTTTGTGGCAAGCCGAGCATGTCAAATCTTTGCTGGAGGGGCTTGGCTGCACGGTCAAGTTGCTGGGCATGACCACCCAGGGTGACCAAATTCTGGACCGCAGTCTGTCCAAGGTGGGCGGCAAGGGCTTGTTTGTCAAAGAACTGGAGGTGGCGCTGCAAGAGGGCCACGCTGACATCGCGGTGCATTCGCTCAAAGATGTGCCCATGGACATGCCCGAGGGCTTTGAGCTGGCCTGTGTGATGGAGCGTGAAGATCCGCGCGATGCTTGGGTCTCGCCGCAATACGCCCGTCTGGAGGATTTGCCACACGGCGCGGTGGTGGGCACATCGAGCCTGCGCCGCACGGTGTTGCTGCGGGCACTGCGCCCCGATTTGAAGATCGAGCCCCTGCGTGGCAATCTGGACACGCGATTGCGCAAGCTGGACGAAGGGATGTACGCAGGCATTGTGCTGGCGGCAGCGGGGCTCAAGCGCTTGGGTTTGTCCGAGCGGATTCGCGACATCTTTGAAACCAGCGAGATGCTGCCCGCCGCAGGGCAGGGCGCACTGGGCATCGAAATTTGCAGTAACCGGCCCGATTTGCGCGCCTTGCTGGCACCGCTGGCCGACAGCGTGAGCTGGCAGCGTGTGGCGGCCGAGCGTGCCGTGAGCCGCGCCATGGGCGGCAGCTGCTCCATGCCTTTGGCCGCACACGCCACGATTGAGGGCGGTGTGCTCAAGCTGCAAGCGGCCTGGGGTGATCCGGAAGGGGCGGCCACGCTGGTGACCGCTGCCGAAGACGTGCTCGCCCAAGACCTGGCCGGGGCTGAGGCTTTGGGCCTGCGTGTCGCGCAAGCCCTGCAACGCGACGGGGCGCATTGACTTTTCACGCTGCCATGCCCCCGTCAGGCCTTGTACAAGTGCCAAGCTTGGAGCGCCAAGGGCATTCGATTCGGGTGATGGTGACGCGCCCGGAGCGTGAAGCCAAGGTCTGGGCGGCCGCTTTGCAGTCAAAAGGCATTGACTGCGAAACCCTGCCTTTGATTCAAATTACGCCTTTGCCCGAAACTTCGGTGTTGGCCAGCGTTTGGGCCGGTGTGCCAAGCCACTTGGCGCTCATGTTTGTCAGCGCCAATGCGGTGCGTTTTTTCATGGCTGCCCGGCCTGCAGCTCAGCCCATGCCCAATTGTCGTGCCTGGTCCACTGGCCCAGGCACCGACTCGGCCTTGTTGGCTGCAGGCTGGCCTGCTGAGTTGATCGATTCCCCGGATGCAACTTCGTCGCAGTTCGACTCAGAAGCTTTGTGGCAAAAGGTGCAAGAACGGGTGGATTTGGCCGTCCATCAGTGCCCAAGCAAGCCTTCGGTTTTGATTGTTCGTGGTGCCGATGCACAGGGACAATTGGCCGGGCGCGATTGGCTGGCACGGCAATTGATGTCTGCAGGGCTTGAAGTGAGCCAGACCGTGGCTTACGCGCGACAAGCGCCAGTCCTGAATGTGGCCCAGCGGCATCGCATTGAAAAGGCCCTTGCTGAGGGGGCTTGGTGGTTGTTCAGCAGTTCAGAAGCGGCGCAGCACCTGCTTGAATCTTGCCCCGATTTGCCTTGGGGTCAAGCCCGGGCCTTTGCCACGCACCCCCGCATTGCCCAACGCTTGCAAGCGGCCGGTTGGGGCTGTGTGCAGACCGTACCCGCCAGCCTCGAGGCGCAAGCCGTGTCGATAAAATCGTGGGCATGACACCCACACCTGACATGACTGCATCCGACCGGTCTGCCCCCAAATCTGCTGTGCATTCGCGGCTGGCGATTTCTTTGGTGGCCGCTGTGGCGGTCATCGCCTTGGGGGTGTCGGTGTTGCTTTGGCAAAAGCTTTCACGCATTCAAGAGCAGTTGGCCCGTCAAAGCGCCGACACAGGCTTGCAAGCGCTGGAGGCCAAGACGTGGGCCAAACAATCTCAGGAATTGGTGCAAGACAGCGCTGCCCGTGTGGCACTCATGGAGGTTCGTTTGGCCGAAGTGGCCTTGCAGCGCACCCAGCTGGAAGAGTTGATGCAAAGCTTGTCGCGCTCGCGCGATGAAAATCTGGTGGTGGACATTGAGGCGGCATTGCGCATGGCGCAGCAGCAGGGGCAATTGACGGGCAGCTTGGAGCCCATGTTGGCTGCTTTGAAGTCGGCTCAAAAACGCGTTCAACGCTCGGCTCAGCCTCGTTTGGCACCGGTATTGCGTGCTTTGGAAAAAGACCTCGACCGCCTGACCACGACGCAGGTGTTTGATTTGCCGGGCTTGTTGATCCAGCTGGACGAGGGGGTGGCTTTGGTGGATGGGCTGGCCTTGGCCAATGAGGCTTTGGGCCGTGTCAGGCAGCGCCAAGAACTTGCGCCCACGCCCCAAGCCGATTCGCAAGCGCCATCGAGGTGGGTTGCTGGCTTGAATGCTTTTGGGGATCAGCTCAAAGGTCTGATCAGGGTCAGCCGCATCGATTCCCCTGATGCTGCCTTGCTGTCACCCGAGCAAGGGTTTTTCTTGCGAGAAAACCTCAAACTCAAATTGCTCAACGCCCGCATGGGTTTGTTGGCCCGCCAAAAAGATTCGGCCCGTGCGGACTTGGGGTCAGCGGCCATCTTGGTGCGTCGATATGCCGATGTCAATTCGCGTAAAACCACGCAGTTGCTGCAACTCTTGGAGCAAGCGAGTGTGCAAATGCGTGCGGGTGACATGCCGGGTCTGGAGGGGTCATTGACCGCCTTGGCCACGGCTGCAGCGGGAAGGTAATTCGCGATGCGTGCTGCTTTATGGCTCATCAGTTTGTTTGCCCTTGCGGCGGCGGGTGCTTGGTTGGCCGGTCACAACCAGGGCACGGTCACCCTTTTCCTTTCGCCTTTGCGGGTCGATGTTTCACTCAATTTAGCCGTTTTGGCCTTTTTGTTGGTGGTCCTCTTGGTGGTCTTGGCCCAAAAGGCACTGGCTGCTTTGTTGTCACTGCCCAAGCAGGCGCAGCGTTGGCGTGTGCAACAAAAAGAAAGAGCGGCGCACGCCGATCTGTTGGATGCCATGGGGCACTTCATGGCTGGGCGTTTTTTGCGTGCTCGCAAAGCGGCAGAGTCAGTGCTTGACAAAGAGGAACACCTGCGCGAGGTCGGTGTCGAGTTGGACCATGCGGTTTCTTTGCGCTCTGTAGCCCACATCATGGCCGCTGAGGCCAGTCATGCGTTGCAAGACAGGGACCGCCGTCAACATCATTTGGCTCAAGCGGTCTTGCACACCCAGCAAGGGCAAAGTGCCCAACGGCAAACCTTGACGGAAGGTGTTCAATTGCGGGCAGCACGTTGGTTGCTCGACGACCGGGATGCCCAAGGCAGCTTGGACCGTTTGAAGGAGTTGCCACCCGCTTCGGGTCGCCGCATGGTGGCCATGCGTTTGCAACTCAAGGCGGCCCGCTTGGCGGGTCAACCTGCGCAGGCGCTGGAGACGGCGGTTTTGCTGGCCAAGCACCGGGCGTTTTCTCCCTCGGTGGCTCAGAGTCTGGTGTCTCGGCTGATCCTGGAATGGGTGGCCAGCACGCACGATGCAGAGGGAATGCAGCGTGTTTGGAAAAAACTCACACCGGCTCAGAAGTTGATGCCCGAAGTGGCTGCTGAAGCCGCTTTGCGTTGGTTGCAATTGGGCGGTGAACCCTTTCAGGCCCGGCAATGGCTGCAAGCAGTGATCATGCCCTTGTTGGACACCCCAACGGCATGGCGAGATGCCGTGGACATGCGTTTCGTTCAAGCCTTAGAGGCCAGTCTGGCCGATACTCAGTCGCAAGATGCCCTCGATTGGTTGTCGCGCATTGAACGTGCACAACAGGCCTTGCCCCGCGATCCCTATTTGCAGTTTTTAGCCGGGATGCTTTGCTGGCGGCACAAGCTCTGGGGCAAAGCCCAAGGCCTGTTGTCACAATCGATCAAGTCCTTGGTTGAGCCAACCCTCAGACGCCAAGCTTGGTGTGCCCTGGCCGAATTGGCCGAGCAAAGACAAGATGCAGAGGCGGCCAAAAACGCTTGGAAGCAAGCTGCTCAAACGATTTGAAAATCCCAGTTGAAGCCTCATGAAAAAACCGGACCTTGGGTCCGGTTTTTTGTAGAGCCCCAAAGGTCAGGGTTCAGGCAGCCAAAGTACCTTTGTTAAAAGGGAACTTTCAGTTGGCTCAGGTCTTTGCGAGTTTCGACCAACACCAGTGGGCCCTCATTCACCACCACCGCAGCAGGGCGTTCGCGCGGAATACGCACAACGGGAGGCTCCGCTGCAATGGCGGCCTGAACAGCTGCAATTTTTTCGGCATCCGAGTTGACCCAAATGAGTCCAGAGTCATGTGCAACTTGTTGCAAACGATCCACGGGCAGTTCGTACAGAACGGCCGAAGGTAATCCCTGAACAACGGGCGCAACTTCTGTGTGGGTCGCCTGCTTGACGGTTTCTGCGGGCGTTGTGGTCTGTTCGATCGTCACGGGCTTGGTGGTCACCGGTGCAGATGCCACAGGTGCAGATACCACAGGCTCAGGACTGGCATGGGCTGCGGCAGTCGGGGTGTGATCAGCTGCAGTATTGGCAAGGGGTTCTGAGTTTGCGCAGGCCGCTTCTGCGTTGACCATCGCAGGGCTGGAGTCGCTTGCTGCAGCGGTGGTTTCCGTGACGGTGGGCACTGCAGCTTGCTGAGCCCGCTCGAAATACGAGCGGGGCGCAGGACGCTCTTCTGACAAGGTTTCCGTTGCAGGTGCAGCCAATGCATGGCCGGTGGGAGCGGTGTCTTGCTCCGCAGGGTTTTCTTGACGCGGCTCCGCATTGCGTTCACGGCGATCGCGACCATAACGATCCCTGGAGCGACGTTCGCGGCGCTCAGACGTGTTGTCTGACGCGTGGCCTTCTGTGACCGCGTTGTCAGAGGTTTCGGCCACGTTGCCTGTGGGTTCTGTGACCGTGGGCTCCATGGGCGCTTTGTCGTCTTGTCGACGTTCGCCGCGTTCAGCCCGATCCCGACGACCTTCGCCTCTTTCGCCCCGTTCGCGGCGACCTTGGCCTTCGCTGCGATCAGCGCGAGGTGCGCGGTCTGTGCGTGCTTCGGTGTTTTCAGCGTTCAGTTCAGCCGTTGTCTCTACGCGCACTTCGTTTCGGGGTTCACCGCGTGCTTCGCCACGGCGGCTGTCGCGCTGTGGGCGGTCGCCGTTGGGACGCTCAGAACGCTCCATGCGTTCGCCATTGGGTCGCTCAGCACGCTCCATGCGTTCGCCGCTGGGGCGCTCAGACCGCTCCGTGCGTTCGCCACGCTCAGGTCGCTCGCTGCGGGCTGGGCGTGTTTCGTTGTCGCGTCCTTCAATGCGTCCTTCTGAACGGCGTCCGTTTTCGCGTGAACCTTCGCGTGGAGCGCGGCTTTCGCTTGTGGCGGCCTCACCGCGTTCACCACGGCGGCCACCACGGCGTCCCTCTCGGCGCTCGTTGTCCCGACGTTCGTTGTCACGGCGTGATTCAGGTGTGTTGATGTCTTTTTTGACGGGTTCAACAGGCGCTTGGGGTGTGGCACTTGAACCAAAAAGATTTTTCAACCAAGCGAAGAAACCACCACCTGTGGAAGGCGCTGTGGGGGCAGCGGCTGCAACCGCTGGGGCTTGGACAGCTTTGGGGGCCGGTTTGGCGATTTCGGGTTTGGCCTGAGCCACAGGCGCTGGTGCATCGGGCAGCACGCCTTTGATGACCGGCGTTTGCTTGTTGGTGGGCTCTTGCGAGCGGCGCGTCACGGTGGTCGCGTCTTCGATCTCTTCGGCCATTTTGTAGCTGGCTTCGATGCGGTCCAGGCGTGGGTCGTCGTGCTTCAAGCGCTCGAGCTTGTAGTGCGGCGTTTCCAGCGACTTGTTGGGCACCAGCAGCACGTTGATGCGTTGCTGCAGTTCGATCTTGGCAATCTCGGAGCGCTTTTCATTGAGCAGGAAAGACGCGACTTCGACGGGCACTTGGGCGTGCACGGCAGCGCTGTTGTCCTTCATGGACTCTTCTTGAATGATCCGCAAAATTTGCAGCGCCGAGCTTTCAGTGTCACGGATGTGGCCCGCACCGCCGCAACGTGGGCAGGGGATGGACGCACCTTCGGACAGGGCAGGTTTCAAACGCTGGCGGCTCATCTCCATGAGGCCGAACTTGCTGATGGAGCCGAACTGAACACGTGCCCTGTCTTGGCGCAGCGCATCGCGCAAGCGGTTTTCCACCTCCCGGCGGTTCTTGCTTTCATCCATGTCGATGAAGTCGATCACGATCAGACCACCCAGGTCGCGCAGTCGCATCTGGCGGGCCACTTCGTCGGCGGCTTCCAGGTTGGTGCGGGTCGCGGTTTCCTCGATGTCGCCGCCTTTGATGGCTCGGGCGGAGTTGACGTCCACCGACACCAAAGCTTCGGTGTGGTCGATCACGATGGCGCCGCCAGAGGGCAGTTGCACGGTTCGGGCGTAGGCCGACTCGATCTGGTGCTCGATCTGGAAACGGCTAAAGAGGGGCGCGTCGTCGCGGTAGCGCTTCACGCGCGGTGCGAATTCGGGCATGACGTGGCTCATGAACTGCTGAGCCTGGTCATAGATGTCATCGGTGTCGATCAGGATGTCGCCGATGTCGTTGTTGAAATAGTCACGAATGGCGCGGATGACCAGCGACGATTCTTGGTAAATCAGGAAAGCGCCTTTGCCCTGGGTGGCACCATCGATGGCGGTCCAAAGTTTGAGCAGGTAGTTCAGGTCCCATTGCAGCTCTGGCGCTGTGCGGCCGATGCCTGCGGTGCGGGCGATGATGGACATGCCCTTGGGGTATTCCAGCTGGTCCATGGCCTCTTTGAGCTCGGCCCGGTCGTCACCCTCAATGCGGCGGCTGACACCACCACCACGGGGGTTGTTGGGCATGAGCACGACATAGCGGCCTGCCAGACTGACGAAGGTGGTCAGCGCCGCGCCTTTGTTGCCACGCTCTTCTTTTTCGACCTGCACCAAGAGGGATTGGCCTTCCCTGATGACGTCCTGGATGCGGGCTTGGCTGACGGACACGCCTTCAGCAAAGTATTGGCGCGAGATTTCCTTGAAGGGCAAAAAGCCGTGGCGGTCTTCGCCGTAGTCCACAAAGCAGGCTTCGAGCGAGGGCTCGACGCGGGTCACAATGGCTTTGTAGATGTTGCCCTTGCGTTGTTCGCGGCCTTCGATTTCGATTTCGTAGTCGAGGAGTTTTTGTCCGTCGACGATGGCCAGGCGGCGCTCTTCAGCTTGCGTGGCGTTGATCAGCATCCGTTTCATGATGCGTTCCTTTATTGACAGCGGCGGCCCCAGCGCAGAAGTGTCTGCGATTTGAAGCCTGATTACACAACCGGCTTTGGGTTCAGAAAACCGCAAAGCCCACGTTGCCGGAGCTGACGCTAGAAACGAAGGGAATTGCCTTGGAGGATCGTCCGCTCAGCTGTGGGTAAGTACAGCAAGGGGGATCGTGGCGCGTGGATGGGGCGAGGCTAGGGGCATGCAAATATTCGTCCACTGCCGGAGGCTTCCTCCGGTGTCCAAGACAAATTGTCGGGCACAAGGCGTGACGGGTGTGCTTGGCTTCGTGAGCCATTTCATCCACATCAACAAATTTCCGAACAACACAGCCATCTCGCTTTGATCCGTTCAGCAGCCAAAAGGGCTGCTGAACTTGGGGTATTCCGTATCTGGGTTTCTGGGCGTCGGCCCAACCTCCGGGTCGTTTGGCCACTGTTGGCACTCGCCTTCAGTCTGCAAAACGTGCCGAGGGTGGCATCGACCATCTGGATTGGCTTGGTGGTGGTGAACTAAACTCCTGATTTGCAGGAATTCATTTCCATCTGAATCAACCACTTACAGCCAGTTGCCAGTGAAACACATTATAGAGGCCCAAACCCCAGCTGCAGCACCTGCCGTCAAATGGTTGTTGGTGGATGAGGAGTCCGTGGGACAGCGTTTGGACAACTTTTTGATGCGTCATCTCAAGGGGGTCCCTAAAACCCACATTTATCGCATCATTCGCAGCGGTGAAGTGCGCATCAACAAAGGTCGCGCGTCGGCGGACAGTCGTGTCGAAGCGGGGGACCAAGTGCGTTTACCCCCCGTGCGGGTGTCTGAAAAGGTGATTGAAAAGGCCCTGCATCCCGCGCCTGGACGAGAGTTTCCTGTGCTGCTCGAAGATGACTTTTTATTGGCCATTGACAAACCTTCCGGGGTGGCCGTGCATGGCGGCTCGGGTGTGAGCTTTGGTGTGATCGAACAATTGCGCCAAGCCCGCCCACAAGCCAAGCTGCTCGAGTTGGTGCATCGCTTAGACCGCGACACCAGCGGCATTTTGCTGGTAGCCAAAAAGCGCAGTGCCCTCAAGCATTTGCAAGACCAGTTTCGTGAGCGAGAGACGGGCAAGACTTATTTGGCCTTGGTCAAGGGCGAGTGGCCAGCCAAACTGAAAGTGATTGATCAGCCCCTGCTCAAGTTTTTGTTGCCTGGCCAAGAGGGTCAAGATGGCGAACGCCGGGTGCGTGTGACCACGCCTGACGATCCGGATGGCATGCGCTCCATCACCTTGGTCAAGGTGGCCCAGCGCTGGGCTGGCGCTACTTTGCTGGAGGTGACCATCAAAACCGGGCGAACTCACCAAATCAGGGTTCATTTGTCTGCCCAAGGTCATCCCATCGCAGGGGATGACAAATATGGTGATTTTGAATGGAATCGTCAGCTTCAAAAATTGGAAAGCAAGGGACTCAAGCGCATGTTTTTACATGCCTGGCGTTTGCAGTTCAACCATCCTGGGACTGCTGAACGGGTGGCCTTGCAGGCCGATTTACCTCCTGAATTGAAAGCATATTTAGACCATGTCACTTGATTTGAATCAGTTTCGACCTCGGCAATTTGATCTGATTGCCTTTGATTGGGACGGCACTTTGTTCGATTCCACCGCGATCATCACCCGTTGTATTCAGCGGGCGGTCGTGGATGTGGGCGGGCGCGAGCCGACGCGAGAGGCGGCTTCCTACGTGATTGGCATGGCCTTGATGCCCGCTTTGGCCCACGCTGCTCCCGATGTACCCCAGGAAAAATACCCTGCCTTGGGTCAGCGATATCGCCACCATTACATTCAACACCAAAACGACATCAGCCTTTTTGAAGGTGTGCTGGACATGCTGGACGATTTGAAGAGTCGCCACCATTGGTTGACCGTGGCAACGGGCAAAAGCCGTCAGGGACTGAATGAAGCTTTGCAAGCCGTGGAATTGCGGGAACGTTTTGACGGATCACGTACGGCGGATGAAACGGCAGGCAAGCCGCATCCCTTGATGCTGCTTGAGTTGATGCGTGAATTTGGCGTTGAACCTGAGCGCACTTTGATGATTGGAGATACCACCCACGATTTGCAAATGGCATTGAATGCGGGCTGTGCCAGTGTGGGCGTGAGTTATGGCGCTCATGAACCGGATGCATTTCATGAGTTGAAGCCCCGATATGTGGCCCACAGCGTGCTTGATTTGCACCAATGGTTGTTACAACACGCATGAACAGGAGTTTTCATGGAGCCGATGATCCCCTTGTGCAACAGTGCGGATTTGACCAACAGCGGTCGCGCTGTGCCATTTGACATTGTTTATGCCGGCCAGACGTGTCGCGCTTTTGCCATTCGATACAAGGGGCAAGTGCATGCTTACCTCAACCGGTGCACCCATGTGGCCATGGAAATGGATTACCAGCCAGACCGTTTTTTCGATGAATCCGGTCGCTGGTTGATGTGTGCCACGCATGGAGCGACTTACCACGCCGATACAGGGGCTTGCTCGGGCGGCCCATGCCGTGGTGGTTTGGTGAAAATTGAACTCTCAGAACGTGATGGCGTGGTTCACTGGCATACTGCCTACAACTTGAAACCCCTTGAATTTTGAACATGCAAGAACCACAGGACCTGACGTCCTCCACCGCGCCTCATGATCCTTTGAAAATGCCAACCCCAAGCGCTGCCGACGGGTGGGAGCGACAGACCTTGGAGCGCTTGGCTTTTGCGCAATTGAATGAACAACGCGCCGCACGTCGTTGGCGGGTTGGCTTGCGCCTTGCTTGGCTCATTTTGTTTGTGTTTGTTTTTTGGCAAGCGTTCAGCTACAAATCTCCCACAAGTCATCCTGCCTTGCCGCATACCGCTTTGGTCACCATTGTGGGAGAAATTGGCGCAGAAACCGAAGCCAGCGCTGAAAACGTCATGTCAGCCATGCGATTGGCTCTGGAGGATTCGGGGTCGCAGGCCTTGATCTTGTTGATCAACTCTCCAGGGGGCAGTCCGGTTCAAGCGGGTCTCATCAACGATGAAATTGTTCGTCTGAGAGCCGTTCACAACAAACCCATTTATGCGGTGGTTGAAGAGTCTTGTGCTTCGGCGGCGTACTACATTGCCGCAGCGACTGACAAAATTTATGTGGACAAGGCCAGCATCGTGGGCAGCATCGGGGTGTTGATGGATGGTTTTGGTTTCACCGAACTGATGAACAAGCTGGGTGTGGAGCGTCGACTGATGACGGCGGGTGCCAACAAGGGATTTTTGGATCCTTTCAGCCCGCAAACCGAGGCCCAACGCAAACACGCCCAAGCCATGCTGGATCAAATTCACAATCAATTCATTGACGTGGTCAAAAAAGGGCGGGGTGATCGGCTGAAAGAAACGCCTGACATGTTCAGTGGCTTGTTTTGGAGCGGTCAGCAAGCGGTTGATTTGGGCTTGGCAGACAGTTTGGGCAGCGTGGATGGGGTGGCCCGTGAGGTGGTACAAGCCCCCGATGTGATTGATTACACCCAGCGCGAAAACGTGGCAGAGCGCTTGGTCAAGCGTTTTGGCGCAGCCGTGGGCGAGGGCTCTGTTCGAGCCTTGCGTGCGAGCACAGGATTGCGTTGACCATCAAGGTCCGATGGCGTACACCGCAGGCGTGTGGCCATCCGGACCTTTGATTCCCTTTTTCCATTGGCCCACGCTGTGGCTTTGGATGTTGGCCGTGGCCAAGGTCAGGCCGCTGGCAATGGCCAATCGGGTTGACCCTTGAAGACCTTGTACCAAGGTCGACAGCATGGCCGCATTGCGGTACGGGGTCTCGATCCAAAGTTGTGTTTGACCGGTTCTTTGCGCTAGATTTTCAAGTTGCTTGACCCGTGCTGCTCGTTCAGCGGTATCTTGCGGTAAGTACCCCACAAAAGCAAAATTTTGACCGTTCAGGCCACTGGCGGCCAAGGCCAACAGCAAAGACACGGGACCCACCAAGGGCACCACCTTCAAATTCAGATCGTGAGCGGCACGCACCACCGAGCTGCCGGGATCCGCCACAGCAGGCATGCCTGCTTCGCTGAGCAGGCCCACGTGATGTCCATCTAATGCAGCCGATAGAAGCGGTTTGCCATCAAAACCAGATTGATGATCTCCTTTTTTGTGCACATGGCGTGGCAGTTCGGTGATGGTCTGCTCGGACAACGGAACGGCCAAAGGGTGAATTTCATTCACGCGTTTTAAAAATGCGCGGGTCGATTTGGCGTTTTCACAGACCCAGTGCCTGATTTCCGATGCGGTTTTCAAAGTCGCTTGCGGCAATACATCGGTGATGGGCGATGACTCAGCGCAGCCAAAGTCCAAAGGAGTGGGTACCAAAAACAAATGCCCTGGATCGTTTTTCATGAGAGATGAGGACATGTTCACAACAATTTGATGCCAGCTTGGCGCAGCAGGCGTGCTGTGCGGATCAAGGGAAGACCGACCAGTGCGGTGGGGTCATCGTTGTCAATGGATTCAAGCAAAACAATGCCCAGTCCTTCGCTTTTGGCGCTGCCGGCGCAGTCGTAAGGCTTTTCTGCTTGAAGATAAGCCTCGATTTCTGCATCGCTCAGGTCGCGAAACACCACCCGCACTTCGGCCAATTCGACTTGTTCGAAAGCGGTTGCCAGGCAAATCACGGCCAATGCGGTTTGAAAAATCACCGTTTGGCCACGCATTTGACGCAGTTGTTGCACCGCTCGCTCATGGTCTCCTGGTTTACCCAGAGCTTGTCCAGCCAGATCGGCCACCTGATCAGAGCCAATGACCACCGCATGGGGATTCAAGGCAGCCACGGCGCGGGCTTTGGCCAAGGCCAAGCGCAATGCCAAGGCTTTAGGCTGCTCGCCAGGCATGGGGGTTTCGTCAACCAAAGGGGCAACCACCTGAAAGGGAATGCGCAGGCGTTCAAGCAACTCGCGTCTGTAGCGTGAAGTCGATCCCAACACCAGGTTCGGGCCGCTGGCGTGCGGGTTGTGATTTGAGGTCTTGGTCGATGTCAAAGCGCAAATCCAAATGAAATTCAAAGAGGTGATTCTCTTACACTGGCGTCATGGATAAAAAATTAGACCCTCAACATTTGGATTTGTTGTCGTTTGCCCGTGAGGGTGCTGCATTGTCGGGCGAGGGGGCTTTGACCGCCTGGCCACGTTTGTTCGAAGAGCAATTTGGAGTCGACGTGCTTGCGGGCCCTGTGCTGTGGCATTTGCAAGGTCGAAGCGTCCCCAAGCTGGGTCATGGCGATGAAATTTGGCTCGATTTGAACGCTGAAGTGAGTTTGCCCATGCAGTGTCAGCGTTGTTTGTCACCTGTTTTGACAAAGGTGCTGGCCCAGCAGTCCTTTCGTTTTGTGGCAGATGAGGCCACAGCTGCCGCTTTGGACGATGAGGCTGAGGAGGATATTTTGGTGATCAGCCGCGATTTCGATGCATTGGCCTTGGTCGAGGACGAGTTGATTTTGTCTTTGCCTCTTGTTCCTTTGCATGACACATGCCCAGAGGTGTTGCCCACCACAGCCGTTGACCCGGAATTTGAAATGGCCGCCGAACGCCCCAATCCATTTGGTGTCTTGGCTGGGCTCAAAAAAGGCTCGACCAGCTGACCATTCTGCGCAATGTCTCCATTTGGTTTTGGCTTGGGCTATAATCAATGGCTTCGCCCGGTACGCCGGGGGACATTCCCATCAACCAGAAGCTGCGTTTGACTGCGCGGCCTCCAAGCTTCCAAGGAGCCATCATGGCTGTTCAGCAAAACAAAAAATCACCCTCCAAGCGTGGTATGCACCGTTCACACAATGCCTTGAATGTGCCAGGCATTGCCGTGGAACCTACAACGGGTGAAACCCACTTGCGTCACCACATCAGCCCCAATGGTTTTTACCGTGGTCGTCAAGTGCTGAAAAACAAATCCGAAGCCTGATCGGCGTCAGCCCTTCAGCCTAATGAGGCCCGGCGCTACTTCACAGTAGCCTCGGGCTTTTGTATTTCTGGCTCTGATTTGTACATTCAGGTTTTGTGCCCAAGGATTTCATGACTTCGCCCACTACGATCACGTTGGCTGTCGATTGCATGGGCGGTGACCACGGTCCCCGCGTCACGCTGGCGGCCTGCCGCCGCTTCTTGTCGACCCATCCCGATGCACGCCTTTTGTTGGTGGGCCGTTCAGAGGCTTTGGCCGGATTTGTCGATCCTCGCGCTGAAGTGGTGGCTGCCTCCGAAGTGGTCGAGATGGACGATCCGCTTGAAGTGGCGCTGCGCAAGAAAAAAGACTCTTCGATGCGTGTGACCATCGAGCAAGTGCGGGACGGCAAAGCTGGGGCAGCGGTGTCTGCGGGCAACACAGGTGCCCTCATGGCCATAGCCCGTTACGTGCTCAAAACCATGGACGGCATTGACCGCCCGGCCATAGCAGGGCAGATGCCCAACTTCAAGGGTGGCGGCACCACCATGTTGGACCTCGGTGCGAATGTGGACTGCACACCCGAACATTTGCTGCAATTTGCGGTCATGGGATCGGCCTTGGTGTCGGTCTTGCAAAACAAGGAAAACCCCACAGTGGGTTTGCTCAACATTGGCGAAGAAGCCATCAAGGGCAATGAGATCATCAAAAAAACCGGTGAATTGCTCCGATCAGCGGGCAGTTCGGGTGATCTGAATTTTCATGGCAACGTCGAAGGCAATGACATTTTCAAGGGCACTGTGGACATTGTGGTGTGCGATGGCTTTGTGGGTAACGTGGCTTTGAAGGCCAGCGAAGGTCTGGCGACCATGATTGGCGGCTTCTTAAAAACCGAGTTTTCGCGCAATATTTTCACGAAAACAGCGGCAATTCTGGCTTATCCGGTCTTATCTGCTTTTAAAAATCGGGTAGATCACCGCCGCTACAACGGTGCAGCATTGTTGGGCTTGCGTGGTTTGGTGTTCAAGAGCCATGGTTCGGCCGATGAGGTGGCATTTGAGACGGCACTGAACCGGGCTTATGATGCAGCCCGAAACCAATTGCTGGACCGCGTTCGTGAACGCATCGCGCATGCCGCCCCCTTGTTGATGGGAGCGCAAGCCGATCGGTCAGAACCCGCGGTCACCACACCATGAGAATTTATTCCCGCATTCTGGGCACCGGCAGTTACTTGCCAGAAAAACGCCTGACCAACGCCGACCTTGCCGCCGAACTGTCGCAGCAAGGCGTTGAAACCTCTGACGACTGGATCGTTGAACGCACCGGCATTCGGGCCCGTCATTTTGCGGCCGACACCCAAGGCAGCAGCGACTTGGCAACCGAAGCCGCTCGCCAGGCGCTGACGGCAGCCGGCATTTCGGCCGAAGAGCTGGACTTGATCATTGTGGCGACCTCAACGCCCGACATGGTGTTTCCGTCGGTGGCGACCATGGTGCAGCACAAGCTGGGCACCGCAGGCTGCCCGGCGTTTGACGTGCAGGCCGTGTGCAGTGGCTTCATTTATGCGCTGACGATCGCCGATTCGATGATCCAGTCCGGTTCGGCCAAGCGTGCTTTGGTCATTGGTTCGGAAGTGTTCAGTCGCATCCTCGATTTCAAGGACCGCACGACCTGTGTGTTGTTTGGCGATGGTGCTGGCGCGGTCATCCTCGAAGCCTCAGAGCAGCCCGGTATTTTGGCCACTGACTTGCATGCCGATGGCAAATACAAAGACATTTTGTGTGTGCCTGGCCATGTCAACCGGGGTGGCATTCTGGGCGATCCTGTGCTCAAGATGGACGGGCAGGCCGTCTTCAAGCTGGCCGTCGGTGTGCTCGAAGAAACGGCCCGTGCAAGTCTGGCCAAGGCCAATATGACCGATGCCGACATCGACTGGCTGATCCCGCACCAAGCCAACATCCGCATCATGCAGAGCACGGCCAGGAAGTTGAAGATGTCTGCTGACAAAGTGGTGGTGACTGTCGATCAGCACGGCAACACTTCGGCTGCCTCGATCCCGCTGGCGCTGGACACTGCCGTGCGAGACGGGCGCATCCAGCGCGGCCAGACCCTCATGCTCGAAGGCGTGGGCGGCGGCTTCACCTGGGGCTCGGTGCTCCTGCGCTACTGAGGGGCAGTTGACAGACATCCCGTGGTCAGTGATGCGCGGCACGCTCAAGCTCATTTTTTACAGTTACAAAATTTGCACATGACGACATTTGCTTTTGTTTTTCCCGGCCAGGGCTCCCAATCGGTGGGCATGCTGGACGCTTGGGGTGACCACCCCGTGGTGCTCGAAACCCTGAAAGAAGCCTCCGACGCCCTGGGCGAAGACGTGGCCCAACTGATCCACGAAGGCCCCAAAGAAGCACTGGCCATGACCACCAACACCCAGCCCGTGATGCTGGTGTCTGCTGTGGCCGCTTACCGCGCTTGGCTGGCCGAAGGTGGTGCCAAGCCGTCCGTGGTGGCGGGGCATTCGCTGGGCGAGTACAGCGCCCTGGTGGCTTCGGGTGTATTGACCCTGGCACAAGCCGCACCCTTGGTGCGCTTGCGTGCCGCTGCCATGCAAGAAGCCGTGCCCGTGGGCGTGGGTGCCATGGCCGCCATTTTGGGTTTGGCCTCAGACAAAGTCATCGCCGGGTGCCAAGAAGCCCAAGCCACATTTCCTGCGGGCAGCGCCGAAGCGGTTGAAGCCGTGAACTTCAACGACGCCGCCCAAACCGTGATTGCGGGCAGCAAAGCGGCGGTGGACAAAGCCTGCGAAGTGCTTAAAGGCATGGGGGCCAAACGTGCGCTGTTGTTGCCCGTATCGGCCCCCTTTCATTCGAGCCTGATGAAGCCTGCCGCTGAAAAACTGCGCGAGAAGCTCGCCACGCTGAGCTTGGGTGTGCCCCAGATTCCGGTGCTCAACAACATCGATGTGGCCATCGAAACCGATGCCGACCGCATCCGCGATGCGCTGTACCGTCAGGCCTTTGGCCCGGTGCGTTGGGTTGAGTGTGTGCAGGCCATCAAGGCCCGAGGCGTGACCACTGTGGTCGAGTGCGGCCCTGGTAAGGTGCTGGCGGGCATGACCAAGCGCATTGACGCTGAATTGAACGGCGTGGCCCTGTACGACCCCGCCACCTTGGCTGAAGTGAAAGGACTCCTCTCGTGAGCGAAGCACACAAACAAGTTGCCTTGGTCACAGGCGCTTCACGCGGCATCGGTGCATCGATTGCCCTGCATTTGGCCCAACAAGGTTTTGTGGTCATTGGCACTGCCACCAGCGATGACGGCGCCGCCAAAATCAGCCAGGCTTTGTCGGCCTTCCCCGGCAGCCAAGGTGCCAATCTGAACGTGAACGACGCCGAGGCTGGCGCGGCCTTGATCGACGCCATCGTCAAAGAACACGGTGGCTTGCAGGTGCTGGTCAACAACGCGGGCATCACCCGCGACACCTTGGCCATGCGCATGAAGGACGACGACTGGGACGCGGTGCTCGACACCAACCTCAAGGCGGTGTTCCGCATGAGCCGCGCCGTGATCCGCCCCATGATGAAGCAGCGCTACGGCCGCATCATCAGCATCACCAGCGTGGTGGGTGCATCGGGCAATCCCGGCCAAGCCAATTACGCCGCCGCCAAGGCCGGTGTGGCGGGCATGACCCGTGCGCTGGCCCGCGAACTGGGCAGCCGTGGCATCACGGTCAACTGCGTGGCCCCCGGTTTCATCGAGACCGACATGACCGCCAGCCTGCCTGAAGAGCAACAAAAAGCCTTGTTGGGCCAGATTCCTCTGGGCCATTTGGGCAAACCCGATGACATCGCACACGCAGTGGCCTACCTGGCTGGAAGCCATGCGGGCTATGTCACCGGACAAGAATTGCATGTCAATGGTGGCATGTTCATGGCCTGATTTTCGGAAACCCCTTCCGGACAGGTAAAATCTTCATTTTTCACAACCCTCAGAGGGACCCCATGAGCGATATCGAAGCACGTGTCAAAAAAATCATTGCTGAACAACTCGGCGTTGAAGAGTCACAAGTCACCAATGAAAAAGCCTTCGTGGCCGATTTGGGTGCCGACTCCCTGGACACGGTGGAACTGGTGATGGCACTCGAAGACGAGTTCGGCATCGAAATTCCTGACGAAGACGCAGAAAAAATCACCACGGTGCAAGCTGCGATCGACTACGCCCAAAGCAAGAAGGCCTGACAGGCAATGACCCGGCGCCGCGTTGTTGTCACGGGTTTGGGATGCATCAGCCCCGTGGGCAACACGGTCGCTGATGCATGGTCCAACCTGATTGCCGGCCAGTCCGGCATTGGTCTGATCACTCGTTTTGATGCTTCAGCTGTAGCCTGCCGGTTTGCGGGTGAGGTCAAAAACTTTGATCTTGAGTCTTACATGTCCTCCAAAGAAGCGAGGACCATGGACCGATTCATCCACTTTGGTATTGCAGCTGCTGCTCAGGCCATTGAGGATTCTGGCTTGCCTACAAGGGCTGCGCTGGATGAAGAGGATGCTTGTCGTATCGGTGTGGTGATTGGTTCTGGTATTGGTGGTTTGCCACTGATTGAAGAAACACATACCGAGTACACAGCGCGGGGTGCACGCCGCATTTCCCCATTTTTTGTCCCTGCTTCGATCATCAACATGATCTCTGGACATGTTTCAATGCGAAGCGGTTTCAAAGGCCCCAACCTGGCGGTTGTCACCGCTTGTACGACGGGTTTGCATTCCATTGGTGAAGCCGGCCGTTTGATCGAATACGGTGACGCCGACGTGATGGTGGCAGGTGGAGCGGAAGCCTGTGTGTCTCCTTTGGGCGTGGGTGGTTTTGCCGCCATGCGTGCTTTGTCTACACGCAATGACGACCCTGCGGCTGCTTCACGCCCGTGGGACAAAGACCGTGATGGTTTTGTGCTCGGTGAAGGTGCAGGCGTGATGGTGCTCGAAGAGTACGAACACGCCAAGGCCCGAGGTGCCAAAATTTATGCCGAGCTGGGCGGTTACGGCATGAGTGCCGATGCCGGTCACATGACTGCACCGAGCATGGATGGACCACGTCGGGCCATGATCAATGCGATGCGCAATGCCGGTGTGAACGCCGACCAAATTGATTACTTGAACGCGCACGGCACGTCTACGCCGCTGGGTGACATCAACGAAACCAATGCCATCAAGGCGGCCTTGGGCGACCATGCCTACAAAACCGTGGTCAGCTCAACCAAGTCCATGACCGGTCACCTTTTGGGTGGAGCAGGAGGCATTGAGAGTGTGTTCACGGTTTTGGCTCTGCATCACCAGAAAGTGCCGCCGACCATCAACTTGACCAATCCCGATCCTGAGTGTGATTTGGACTACTGCGCCAACACAGCGCGTGATGTGAAAATCGACGTGGCTCTCAAAAACAATTTTGGTTTTGGTGGTACCAACGGATCCTTGGTGTTCAAGCGCATCTGACTTGAAAGCCGCTGATGCGCCATCATGCCCCACTTGTGGTTTACCCGGTGGGGCATTTTGTTTGGGGTCGTGTTGTCTTTGTGACGACAGCTTTGTTGTCCGCCTTGGGTTTGTTGGTTTGGCAAATGCAAGGTGCTTACAGCGTTGTTTGGAATGCTGCTTGGCTCGGATGGCTGGCCTGTTTGATCGGAACTGCAGTGTGGGGGCCTCGGCAAACCCTGAGCCATGGGGAATTGTTTTGGTCTGGTGAAGCTTGGTTTTGGCAGTACCGTGACCCACACTGTCAATTTCAAGTACATCAGGTGCTTTTGGAAAAAGGTTGGGATACAGGCACAGGACTTTTGCTCTGGGTCAAACCGATGGATACACCAGACCATGGTCGATCTTCTTTGCGTGCTGCCTGGCTCTGCGAAGCACAGTTGCCCTCGAAATGGCATGGATTTAGATGCGCTGTATATTCGCGCAGCAGAGAAGAAATTCATACACCCACGGCAGACGATGTCCGTGCCTGATGCGCCTTGAATTTGCCTTTTTCGACTTTATTTACCATCTGATTTCCACAACGGTTGACTGTACACAAGGAGTCTTGAGTGCTGAAAATGAATTGGACCAAAGGGGCAGCATCGGCCATTCTTGGCGGTGCCTTGTTGTTGGGTTTGGCCGGAGTTCCTACGGCGTCGGTTTGGGCTCAAAACCCAAGTGCGGGTGCCAGGGGTTTGCCTGACTTTACCGATCTGGTCGAATTGGTCGGGCCTTCGGTGGTGAACATTCGCACCTTGGAGAAGGCGCGTTCTTCTGCGCCCGGTGCAAGCGCACAGGACGAAGAGATGCAAGAACTGTTTCGGCGGTTTTTTGGCGTCCCCATGCCCAATGCTCCTCGTCAAGGTCCGCGCCAAAACAGACCCGAGCAAGAGGCACAACCTCGCGGTGTAGGTTCGGGTTTTATATTGAGCTCTGATGGATTCATCATGACCAATGCCCATGTGGTCGAGGGTGCAGACGAAGTCATGGTCACCCTGACCGACAAACGCGAATTCAAGGCCCGCATCGTGGGTGCAGACAAGCGCACCGATGTCGCCGTGGTCAAAATTCAGGCCACAGGCCTGCCCGCCGTGAAGGTGGGTGATGTGGGTCGCTTGCGTGTGGGTGAGTGGGTCATGGCGATTGGCTCGCCCTTTGGATTGGAAAACACCGTGACGGCCGGCATTGTCAGTGCCAAGCAGCGCGACACGGGTGACTACTTGCCCTTTATTCAAACCGATGTGGCCATCAATCCCGGCAACTCCGGTGGTCCCTTGATCAATATGCGTGGTGAAGTGGTCGGTATCAACAGCCAGATTTATTCGCGCTCGGGTGGGTTCATGGGCATTTCATTTGCCATTCCCATGGATGAAGCCATGCGCGTCAGCGAGCAGTTACGCGCAAGTGGACGTGTCAGCCGGGGACGCATTGGTGTCCAAATCGGGCCCGTGACCAAAGAGGTGGCCGAGTCCATCGGCTTGGGCAAATTGCAGGGTGTTTTGGTGCGCGGTGTGGAGGAGGGCTCGCCAGCTGACAAGGCGGGCATCGAGGCGGGCGACATCATTACCAAATTTGATGGCAAAGCCATTGAAAAACCGGCTGATTTGCCACGCGCTGTGGGCAACACGAAGCCGGGCAGCCGGGTGGTGGTCACGGTGTTTCATCGCGGTGCCAGCAAAGATGTGAACGTCACGGTGGCCGAAGTCGAGCCGGAAAAAACAGCTGCCGCTGCCCCAGAGAAAAAAGCACCGGTTGCCACCATTCAACATCTTGGGCTCACCCTCAGTGATTTGAGCGATGTTCAGAAAAAAGAGGCCAGAATTCGTTCGGGTGTTCGTGTGGATGCTGCCGTTGAAGCGGCAGCCCGGGCCGGCATCCGTGAGGGCGATTTGATTTTGGCGGTTGCCAACACGGAAATTGGTTCGGTCAAGGTGTTTGAAGCCTTGATGTCTCGCATCGACAAGACCCGTCCTGTGAGCGTCTTGATTCGACGAGGTGATGCTGCGCAATATGTGCTGATTCGCCCGGCGCCCTGAGTTCAGCAACCTGTTGAAGCTGTGAGCACGGTGGAGTCCATGCCACTTCATTGAGGTGGGTGGGCGCTAACAAATATCTT
This sequence comes from Limnohabitans sp. 2KL-3, assembly GCF_001269405.1. Lineage (NCBI taxonomy): Bacteria > Pseudomonadati > Pseudomonadota > Betaproteobacteria > Burkholderiales > Comamonadaceae > Limnohabitans > Limnohabitans sp. 2KL-3. The sequence continues at coordinate 425,022 of NZ_CXON01000003.1, read as the reverse complement.
TTTTCATGCCAATTTTGGATAAAATCGACGGTCTTGATCTACGTTCGTGGCATATCAAGCAGGTTTGTAACCATGAAGTGATATTTGAGTGGGCCTTCCACCGATGATCCACAGACAGTCCACAAGTTATTCAATGGCGTTCTGATTGTTTTGTGGATAAGTTGTTCATCAATTTCGACTTGCATGGATGCAATGACCTGCCTAGCGAGTTGGGGGCTGTGAGAATGGGCCAATTTGCCTACAATGAAGCCCCAGCCATCGCAGTTGCCAATGATTGTTGGTTCAGGGCGCGTCGCCACCAGACGCGCCCTTTTTTCTTTTACGGGTCCTTGATCCACAAACACTTGCAGAACTTGCTTGATGAATCACATCAGAAATTTTTCGATCATTGCGCACATTGACCATGGCAAATCCACGCTGGCCGATCGCTTGATTCAACGCTGCGGGGGCCTTGAGGCCCGTGAGATGGAGGCTCAAGTTCTCGACTCGATGGACATCGAGAAAGAGCGTGGCATCACCATCAAGGCGCAGACCGCTGCGCTGCACTACAAAGCCAAAGACGGGCAGATCTACAACCTGAACCTGATTGACACGCCCGGCCATGTGGACTTCTCCTACGAAGTGTCGCGTTCGCTGTCGGCCTGTGAAGGCGCGTTGCTGGTGGTCGATGCCAGCCAAGGCGTGGAAGCGCAAACCGTGGCCAACTGCTACACCGCCCTCGACTTGGGCGTGGAAGTGGTGCCAGTGCTCAACAAGATGGACCTGCCCAACGCCGATCCCGACAATGCCCGCAGCGAAGTCGAAGACGTGATTGGCATCGACGCGACCGATGCGATTCCGTGTTCTGCCAAAACCGGCATGGGCATCGAAGAAATCCTCGAAGCCGTGGTCGCACGCATCCCGCCGCCCAAGGGCAACCCCGATGCGCCATTGCGGGCCATGATCATTGACAGCTGGTTTGACAGTTACGTCGGTGTGGTCATGTTGGTGCGTGTGGTTGATGGCCAATTGCTCAAAGGCGAGCGCATCAAGATGATGGCCAGTAATGCGGTTTATGAAGCAGGCAGCTTGGGCGTGTTCACCCCCGCCAACGAGCCGCGCCAGTCGCTGCGAGCCGGCGAGGTGGGTTACATCATCGCGGGCATCAAGGAATTGCAGGCGGCCAAGGTGGGTGACACCGTGACCTTGGAAAAGAAGCTGCCCAATAACTTGGGCCCTGCCGCCGAGGCCCTGCCGGGTTTCAAGGAAATTCAGCCCCAAGTGTTTGCCGGTTTGTACCCGACGGAAGCCAACCAATACGACGGTCTGCGCGACGCGCTCGAAAAGCTGAAACTCAATGATGCGTCTTTGCATTACGAGCCCGAAGTCTCGCAGGCGCTGGGTTTTGGTTTTCGCTGCGGCTTTTTGGGCTTGTTGCACATGGAAATCGTGCAAGAGCGTTTGGAGCGCGAATTTGATCAGGACCTGATCACCACAGCCCCCAGCGTGGTCTACCAAGTGGTCCAGCCCGGTGGGGAAGTCATCATGGTCGAAAACCCGTCCAAGATGCCCGATCAAGGCAAGCTGCAAGAGATCCGCGAGCCCATCGTCACGGTTCACCTGTACATGCCGCAAGACTATGTGGGCCCCGTGATGACGCTGGCCAACCAAAAGCGCGGCGTGCAAATGAACATGGCCTACCACGGTCGCCAGGTCATGTTGACCTATGAAATGCCGCTCGGCGAGATCGTGCTCGACTTTTTTGACAAGCTCAAGTCGGTCAGCCGAGGTTATGCGTCCATGGATTACGAGTTCAAGGAGTTTCGCGCTTCCGATGTGGTCAAGGTCGACATTTTGCTCAACGGCGAAAAAGTCGATGCCCTGTCCATCATCGTGCACCGTTCGCAGTCCCAGTACCGGGGGCGTGCGGTGGTGGCCAAGATGCGCGAGATCATCAGCCGCCAGATGTTCGATGTCGCCATTCAGGCCGCCATTGGTGCCAACATCATTGCGCGTGAAAGCATCAAGGCCTTGCGCAAAAACGTGCTGGCCAAGTGCTATGGCGGCGATATTTCGCGCAAGCGCAAACTGCTTGAAAAGCAAAAGGCCGGTAAAAAGCGCATGAAACAAATTGGCTCGGTCGAGGTGCCCCAAGAGGCATTCTTGGCCATTTTGCAGGTGGAAGATTGATGCAGTTCCTCACATCTTTGGTCTTGGCGGCTTTTGTCGGCTATGCCGGTTCTTGGTATTTCGGCTATTTAGAGGGCAATTTTGCATTGCTCTTGCTGCTGGCCACGGTGGTCACAGGCATTTATTGGCTGGCAGAGCGCTTCTTCTTTTTGCCCCAGCGACAAAAGGCGGTGGCCCAATTAGAGGCGCAGACGGCTCAGCGTCGGGCCGAATTGGCCAAAATGGGCATTGATAAGGTGGACACAGACATCCGCGAAAGCCGCGAAAAACTGCTGATGCAGCCTTGGTGGTTGGACTGGACAGCGGGATTGTTTCCGGTGATTGTGGTGGTGTTCATCCTGCGCTCGTTTTTGTTTGAGCCCTTCAAAATTCCCTCGGGCTCCATGATCCCGACCCTGCACATTGGTGACCTGATTTTGGTCAACAAGTTCCATTACGGTCTGCGTTTGCCTGTGGTCAATACCAAATTGACCGAGGGTTCGGCCGTACAGCGTGGGGATGTGATGGTGTTTCGCTACCCCCCAAAGCCCAATGTGGATTACATCAAGCGTGTGGTGGGGGTGCCAGGTGACGAAGTGTCTTACTTGAACAAGCGTTTGACCGTGAATGGTCAGCCCATTGCGACCAAGGCATTGCCGGATTTCTTTGATGAATCCACCATGCGTTATTTCAAGCACTACAGCGAAAATGTGGGTGCCAAACCACACCAAATTTTGCAAGACGATGAGCGACCAGCTTTTATACCCGGCGCAGACCCATTTCCTGGTCGCGACCAATGTCATTACACCGTGGAAGGGGTGACCTGCAAGGTGCCTGCGGGTCACTACTTCATGATGGGTGACAACCGCGACAACTCTTTGGATTCGCGTTATTGGGGTTTTGTGCCGGATGCCAACATTGTGGGCAAAGCCTTTTTTGTCTGGATGAACTTTGGCAACCTCCAGCGCATTGGCGCTTTTGACTGAGGTGGGTGTGGTCGTTCAATCCCCCATGCCTTCAGGCTTGTCCCAGCTTCAAATCCGTTTGGGTTATGCCTTTCGCCAATGGAGTTTGCTGCAACAGGCGCTGACCCACCGCAGTTTCAGTGCAGATCATTACGAGCGTCTGGAGTTTTTAGGTGACTCGGTGCTCAATTTGGCGGTCTCGCACATGCTCTACACCCAGTTGCAGCACATGCCAGAAGGTGATTTGTCTCGCGTGCGGGCCAACTTGGTCAAGCAAGACACACTGCACCAACTGGCCAAAACGCTGGATGTCGCCGAGGTCATGCGTTTGGGTGAAGGCGAGATGCGTTCCGGTGGTCAGGGCAGGCCCTCTATTTTGGCGGACATGGTCGAGGCCATCATTGGCGCGGTGTACCTCGATGGTGGTTACAAGGATGCACAAGCCTTGGTCGAGCGCCTGTTTGCCAAAGTGGACATCAAACCTGACATGCAAGCCGTGGGCAAAGACCCCAAGACCGAATTGCAAGAATGGCTGCAAGGGCGCAAGCTCGCGCTGCCCAAATACACTGTGGTCGGCACCTCCGGTGCGGCGCACCGCCAGCAGTTCGAGGTCTCTTGCGAAGTGACCGAGTTGCGCCAAACCCAACAAGGCTCGGGCGCATCGCGTCGCGCCGCCGAACAAGCAGCGGCCGCCGCCATGCTGCAAACCCTGAAATCCGAAAGCGCCGCATGAGCACCGACAAAAAAACACCTGAAACTGAACGCACGCCGCAAGAGCAAACCATGCGCCGCCCTGTGCAAATCGCGGGTGTGACCATCCAGCCACGCGATGCATCGGAAGACGCCGATTTACCCCCGGTGACGGCTACAGCAACCCCCGTGCCCGTTGAAGGCCAGCGCTGTGGCCTCGTGGCCATTGTGGGCAAGCCCAACGTGGGCAAGTCGACTTTGCTCAACGCCTTGGTCGGTCAAAAAATCAGCATCACCTCGCGCAAAGCACAAACCACGCGCCACCGCATCACCGGCATTCGCACCCAGGGCGCTGCCCAATATGTGTTTGTCGACACCCCGGGTTTCCAGACCATCCACGGCACCGCGCTCAACAAGTCGCTGAACAAAACCGTGGTGGGTGCGGTGAGCGATGTGGACTTGGTGCTGTTTGTGGTGGAGGCGGGCAGCTTCACCACGGCAGACGCCAAAGTGCTGGCGCTGCTCAAGCCCGGCATTCCGGTCTTGCTGGTGGCGAACAAGCTCGACAATGTGCACCGCCGTGGCGACATCGCGCCTTGGCTGCAAAGCATGCAAGAGCGCCATGCCTTCACCGAGTTTGTGCCCATGTCGGCCAAGCAGCCAAAAGACATCGTGCGCTTGCTCGACATTTGCGAAAAATACCTGCCCGAGCAGCCCTGGTGGCACGCCGAAGACGAACTGACCGATCGCAGCGAGAAGTTCCTGGCCAGCGAAATGGTGCGCGAAAAACTCTTCCGCTTGACGGGTGACGAGCTGCCTTATACCTCCACGGTGGTGATCGACAAGTTCGAAGAAGAAGCCGGGCGCACGGCCAAGCGCATGTTGCGCATCGCGGCCACCATCGTGGTCGAGCGCGAAGGCCACAAGGCCATGGTGATCGGTGACAAGGGCGAAAAGCTCAAGCGCATCGGCACCGAAACCCGCGTGGAGCTGGAAAAGCTGCTGGACGCCAAGGTCTTCATCGAGCTGTGGGTCAAGGTGCGTTCGGGCTGGGCCGACGACGAAGCCCGCGTGCGCAGCTTCGGCTACGAGTAATTCCACAGCCAATGGCCTCCAAGCGGATCGCAGACGAGCCAGCCTATGTGCTGCACCGCTACGACTGGAGCGAAACCAGTTTGATTCTGGAGGTCTTCACCCGCCACCACGGACGGGTGGCTTTGGTGGCCAAAGGGGCCAAACGCCCCACATCGAGCTTTCGCCCGGTGCTTTTGCCGCTGCAGCCTTTGTCGCTGGCCTTTGGGGGTGATGGTGACATCCGCACCCTCAAGTCGGCCGAATGGGTGGGCGGGCACGTCATGCCCACGGGCGAGGCGCTGCTGTCGGGGTACTACCTCAATGAACTGCTGATGCGCTTGACCGCGCGAGATGATCCGCACCCACAGCTGTTCGAGGTGTATGCCGCTGCCGTGCGCCTCTTGGCCAGTGGCGACCCGGACGCCCTGCAATGGGCCTTGCGTGGCTTTGAGTTGCTGCTGCTGCGCGAAATGGGCTTGCTGCCCGCTCTGAACCAACAAACCCTGACCCTCAAGCCTTTGTCGCCCACCGACTGTTATGCCCTGGTACCTGAAGCGGGGTTGCAGTGGGTGAGCGATGACCCTCGCCGCGCCTTGCGCGGCGAACAGTGGCTGGCGCTGCACGCGGCGCTGGCGTCCCCCAGCCCCTTGGCGGCTTTGCTGCGCGAGTGCGCCGACCTGCTGGTGCAACTGCAGCGCCCCTTGCGTCTCTTGCTCAACTACCATTGCGGTGTGGGCGCTTTGCGCACCCGCCAAATGATGCTGGACTTGCAAACCTTATGAACACCTCCATGACGACTTCTTCCCAACGTGTGGCCCTGTCGGTCAATGTCAACAAAGTTGCTTTGTTGCGCAACTCGCGCCACTTGGGCATTCCCAGCGTCAGGCGTGCGGCCGAGCTGTGCTTGCAAGCGGGCGCGAACGGCATCACCATCCACCCCCGCCCGGACGAACGCCACATCCGCGCCAGCGACGTGCCCGAGCTGCACGCCCTCATGCAGGCCTGGCCCGAGCGTGAGTTCAACATCGAAGGCAACCCCTTCCACAACCTGATGGAGCACGTTCGAGCCGTGCGCCCGCACCAAGTGACCTTTGTGCCCGACAGCGAGGGCCAGTTCACAAGCGACCATGGCTGGACCTTCCCGCAAGATGCCGAACGCCTGAAGCCCCTGATTGACGAATGCAGGGCGCTGGGCGTGCGCGTCAGCCTGTTCATGGACCCGATCCCGGAGCAAATGGCTGCCGCCCGTGCCGTGGGGGCCGACCGGGTGGAGCTGTACACCGAGCCTTATGCCGCTGCCTTTGGCACGCCAGATCAAGACCCGCAGCTGCAACGTTACGCCGCTGCCGCCGTGGCGGCCATGCAAGCAGGCTTGGGCCTGAATGCTGGCCACGACCTGAACCGCGACAACCTGCCCGCCTTTGTAGCCGCGGTCAAGGGCCTGCAAGAAGTCTCGATTGGCCACGCCTTCATGGCCGATGCGCTGGAGATGGGCTATGCCGCGAGCGTTCAAGCCTATATGGCGCTATTGGGTTGAGCGCATTGGGTTGAGCGTTCAGAGTGAAGACATCAAAACCCCGCCTTGGAGCTGGCCCGATGATGTTTGGACTGAGGTTTTTTTGTGGGAGCGACGCCCTCGTCGCGATAATCTCTCTGAGACCCCCACCCATCGCCCCAAGGACGGAGCTCTCACAGTGACTGCCTCGCTTACCGCTGTGCCCAATACAAGCCTTTCACTTCAAACTTCACAGGGCCGGATCCATAACGCCCAACGCCCAACCCCCAACATATGATTTACGGCATCGGTACTGACATCTGCGACATCCGCCGCATCCGGGCCAGCTTGGAGCGGCACGGCGATCGCTTTGCTGCCAAGGTGCTGTCTGATGCCGAAATGGCCACCTGGAAAGCCCGTAGTGCCCGTTGGCCTGAGCGGGGAGTGCGCTATTTGGCCACACGCTTTTCGGCCAAGGAGGCCTTTAGCAAGGCCATTGGCTTGGGCATGCGAATGCCCATGACCTGGCGGCTGTGCGAAATCGGCAAACTCCCCAGTGGCCAGCCGGTGATCGTGCTGCATGGGGGCTTGAAAGACTGGTTTGAAGCCAAAGGCCTGAGCGCCCACATCACCGTGACCGACGAGTCCGAGTACGCGGCCAGCTTTTGTGTGGTCGAGACCCGAGCACCAGCAGCGGCTGCAGACATGCCAGGCCCTTGATTTGCACACGATCACCCTGAACTGTTGAGACACCCATGAGCATCCACGCCCCCCTGATCCTGGACATTGAAGGCCACAGCCTCACGGCGGTGGACCGCCGCCGATTGGCGAACCCGCTGACCGGCGGCATGATTTTGTTTGGCCGCAATTGGCAAAGCCGGGCGCAACTGACCGATTTGTGCGCCGAGATCAAAAGCATCCGCTCGGACCTTTTGATCGCGGTGGACCACGAGGGTGGTCGTGTGCAGCGCTTTCGCACCGACGGCTTCACCCACTTGCCCAGCATGCGGGCCATTGGCGAGCTTTGGGGTCAAGACGACAAGGGCCAGCCCGGCTCGGGCGTGCTCAAGGCCTGCGAGGCGGCGACTTCGGTGGGCTTTGTGTTGGCCAGCGAATTGCGTGCTTGTGGTGTCGATTTCAGCTTTACCCCAGTGCTGGACCTCGATCACGGCGAAAGTGGGGTGATCGGTGACCGCGCTTTGGCGCGAGACCCGCGTGTGGTGAGCTTGCTGGCCCGCAGTCTGATGCACGGCCTGCTCCAGGCTGGCATGGGCAATTGCGGCAAGCATTTCCCAGGCCACGGCGCGGTCAAGGCCGATTCACACACCGACATCCCCGTGGACAAGCGCGGCCTCAAGACCATTTTGTCGGACGATGCCGCGCCTTATTCCTGGTTGGGCAGCGTGCTCACCGCCGTGATGCCAGCACACGTCATTTACAGCCGGGTCGACTCCCGGCCCGCTGGTTTTTCGAAGCGCTGGTTGCAAGACATTTTGCGTGGCCAGATGGGATTTCAAGGCGCAGTTTTCAGCGACGATTTGTCGATGGCCGGTGCTCGCCAAATGGACGGTCGCAGCCTGAGCTCCACCGAAGCCGTGCGTGCCGCGCTGGATGCGGGCTGTGATCTGGCTTTGCTGTGCAACCGATCGGTCGGGGGCGGGGCCGAACTGGACCAAGTGCTGGACGATTTGAGCGAAGCGGCGGTCAAAGGGCATTGGCTGCCGAGTGAGGTGAGCGAGCAACGCCGTTTGGGCTTGTTGCCGACGGCCATTGCCCGAGATTGGGAAACCTTGGTGCGTTCGGCCGATTACATGCGTGCGCTGGATTTGTTACCGTGACACCACTGAATTTCAACGAAGAGTAAACAAACCATGGTCGGCTGGGTATTCAAGCTTTTTTTAGCTTTTTTTGGACTGGTGTTGATGTTGGGCATGCTTGTGTTTTTGCTGCTTTACATCGTTTGGGCCAGTGTGCGTTGGCTGTTGACGGGCCAAAAACCCCAAGTGGCGGTGGTCTGGCAGCGATACCGTGAGATGCGCAGTGCGCGAGCCGGCGCATGGCGGCCTGCGGGCCCAGCGCAAAGCATGTCCGATGATGTGGTGGATGTGGAAGTGCGCGAAGTCAAACCGACCCCTGATCCCGTCAAACTTTTGAAATGAAGCGGCTTGTATTCGCCGTTTTGTGCGGATTTCTGAGTGTTGCCTGTGTCCCTGTTTCCTCACTTGGTGTGCTGTCACAGCCAAGCCAAAGCTTGCGGCAAGAGCTGTCAGACCTTGCCAAAGCGGGTGAATCGGCCGATTTGCCCGGGTATGCTTTAAGGGTTTATTCGCAAGGCCAATTGGTCTATGCCCACGACACCGGTTATGCGGGTGCGGGGTTTTCTAACTTGATTCATGAGGACACGACTTTCGAGTTGGCCTCCTTGTCCAAAATATTCACCGCTTTGGCCGTGATGCAGTTGCAGGAGCAAGGTCTCATTGAATTGCACGCACCCGTCGGCACCTACATTCGTGGTCTGCCGCGAGCGTGGCAAGGCGTGACCGTTCACCACTTGTTGTCTCACCAATCGGGTTTGCCCGACTTGATGAATCAGTGGTCCCGCAGACGCGTCAATGGTCTTGACCTGAAGGGGATGATGGCGCATTTTGAACACAATGTGCGTCTTCAGTTTGAACCCGGTACACGAGCGGCCTACAGCAACACCAACTACATTTTCCTGGCTGAATTGGTGGCGCAGGTTTCAGGCCAAGACTTTGGGGATTACCTGAAACTGCATGTTTTTGACCCCGCTGGCATGGCCTCCAGCACAGTGTCTTCTGAGCGTTGGCGTGCCATGGGCGTTTTCCATGCTTTGCCTTATGCCGAAAACAGCAAAATCCACGAGGCAGACTACAACCTGTTGGGTGCCATCAATCAAAAAAGCTCAATCCATGACCTGGCGAAATTTGTCAATGCATTGATGGACAAGCAACTGATTCGACCCGAAACACTGGCCACCATGATGGTTCCACACGCCGTTTTTGAGGATGGCAAACGTTATGGTTATGGTTGGTACATCGGTCAATTGGGGGGATGGGCCGCCATGTCGAGCACGCTGCCCGCTGCTGGTGTGGGGCACACAGGCAGGTTAGGGGCCTACCGAACAGCCTTGTATTTCAACAAGCAGCGCAATTTTCAATTGCTGATGCTGTCCAACGGTGGCGTCAAAACAGAAAAACTGTTGGTGGATTTCCTGCAAAAAACGCGCACACGGTTGGAGTAAGCAAGAGGTTTATTCCTGAACGTGCCGCAGGGCAGGGAACAGGATCACATCGCGGATGCTGGCGCTGTCGGTCAGCAGCATCATCAGGCGGTCAATGCCGATGCCGCAGCCGCCTGCGGGGGGCATGCCGTATTCGAGCGCACGCACAAAGTCGTGGTCGTAGTACATGGCTTCGTCATCGCCGTCGTCTTTGGCGGCCACTTGGGCTTGGAAGCGAGCGGCCTGGTCTTCGGCGTCGTTCAACTCGCTGAAGCCGTTGCCGAATTCGCGCCCTGTGATGTAGAGCTCAAAGCGCTCGGTCACTTCGGGGCGGGTGTCGTTGGCGCGGGCCAGCGGGCTGATCTCGGTCGGGTGCTCCATGATGAAGGTCGGCTCCCAGAGCTTGTCTTCCACGGTTTCCTCGAAATAAAACACCTGCAGGCTGGCCAAACTACGCGTGGACAGTTTGTCCTTGGCTTCGCTCATGCCCAGCTTTTTCAGGGCGTTGATCAGCCACTCGGCGTTGTCGACGTTGTCACCGGCTTCGGTGTGTTTGACGATGGCTTCGCGGATCGTCATGCGGGCAAATGGCTTGTTCAGGTCGACCGGCTTGCCGTTGTAGGTCAAATCGAGCGTGCCAGCCGCAGTCATGGCCGCGTCGCGGATCAGGCTTTCGGTGAAACCCATCAGGTCCTGGTAGTTCCAGTACGCCGCGTAGAACTCCATCATGGTGAACTCGGGGTTGTGGCGCACCGAGATGCCTTCGTTGCGGAAGTTGCGATTGATCTCGAACACACGTTCAAAGCCGCCCACCAGCAGGCGCTTGAGGTACAGCTCAGGGGCAATGCGCAAGAACATCTCTTGGTCCAGTGCGTTGTGGTGCGTCACAAACGGCTTGGCATTGGCACCACCTGGGATGGGGTGCAGCATGGGCGTTTCGACTTCCAAAAAGCCGTGCTGAACCATGAACTCGCGGATGCCGCTCACGGCCTTGCTGCGGGCTGCAAAGCGCTTGCGGGCGGCTTCGTCGGTCATCAGGTCCACATAGCGCTGGCGGTACTTCACCTCTTGGTCGGCCACACCATGAAACTTGTCGGGCATGGGCCGCAGGCTCTTGGTGAGCATGCGGATGCTGGTCGCGTGGATCGACAACTCGCCCGTGCGGGTCTTGAACAAATGGCCTTCCACGCCCACGATGTCGCCCAAGTCCCAGTGCTTGAACAGGGCGTACAGGTCTTCGCCCACATCGTCACGGGTCACATAGACCTGGATGCGGCCCGTGGCGTCTTGCAGCGTGGCAAAGCTGGCCTTGCCCATCACGCGCTTGAGCATCATGCGGCCTGCGACTTTGGCGGTGGTCTTGGCCACGCCTTCGCCGTTCAGTTCTTCGGCGACTTTCTCGCCATGGGCTTGGTGCAGGTTGGCGGCGTGGTGCTCGGGTTTGAAGTCGTTGGGGAAGGCCACGCCTTTGCCATCGGCCTGCGCCTGGCGCATGGCTTTGAGTTTTTCGCGGCGCTCGGCGATCAGCTGGTTTTCATCTTGTGGGGCTGGCGTTTGCGCGGCGGCAGAGGCATTTGTATCGGACATGTCGGGCGGTGTTTGGGGACGGTTGCGCGGGGGCGACCTGTACCTGGGTTGCAAAGAATGGTGAGACTGCGCCAAAGCGCAAAACCTGCTATTTTAAGAGTTCGCAGGGGGCTTGGTGTCGGGTTTACCTTGGGATTGCGAGGAAGGCTCTGCCGGGGCCACCAGATCGCCCACAAGTTCCAGCCGCATGAGCGGCTCGTTCAGGGCAAACAGCCGGTATTTCATTTGCAAAGGCAGGGGCAGTAATTCACCCCAACGGTTGGACAGCCAACTGCAGTCTTGCAGTCGCCAGCTCTCTGACCAGTGCGGCACCACGCTGGGCCGCTGACTCAGTTGGCTCAAGGCTTCGTGCATGTGTGTGGACAAATGTTGCAAGTCGTCGGGCACTTGCACGGCGGGTTCGGGTGGCAAGGCCTGCACATGACCGAGCCAAAGGCCGTCGCTGCGTTGCTGAGTGTCTTGAATGCGGAATTTCTCCAGCCCCCGGCACCAGACCATCACCAAGCCGGGTTGGGGCCTGTCGATGCGTTCGATCCGCACGCGGGTGCCCAAAAGTTCAAACTGCTCAGTGGGTTCGCCGGGGCGATGCACTTCCCGGCCCTGAGTCAGCGTCACGATGCCAAAGTCGGTGCCCTTGCGTTCGCACTCACCAATCATTTGCAGGTAACGCAGTTCAAACAGTTGCAAAGGCAACAAAGCCCCGGGAAACAACACCGTAGACAAAGGGAACAGCGGCAATGGCGGCGACAAGTCATGGGGTGGAGGGGGCAGCTTGGACATCTGGGTATCATCGCACGAGCAGGAGAACAGCAATGTGGTTTCAAATGGTCAATATGGTGTTGGATGTGCTTGCGGGCTTGGTGGCGGGCACGTGTTTGCTGCGTCTTTTGATGCAGTGGCAGCGCATATCGTTCAATCAACCTTTGGGGCGTTTTGTGTTCGCGATGACCGACTGGCTCATCCTGCCCTTGCGCAAAGTGATTCCCCCCGCCTTGTCTTGGGATTTGTCGAGTCTGGTGGGCGCCTGGCTGGTCAAGTTGGTGCAGTTTATTTTGCTTTGGCTGGTCGCAGGGGCACATGGCAATTGGGGTCTGCTGCCCCTGGTCAGCCTGGTTGGGCTGGCGCAATTGCTCGCCTCTGCCCTGAGCGCCTTGGTGCTGGTGCTGGCCATCACCTCTTGGGTCAACCCGGGCACGCCCATGCATGTCTTGGCCATGCGTTTGTGTGAGCCGTTTTTGCGCCCATTTCAGCGTGTGTTGCCTTTGATGGGCGGGATTGATTTGTCGCCCATGGCGCTGCTGTTGGTGCTCCAATTACTCGGCATGCTGTTGTCAGGCCTGCAAATGAGCCTGATGCGCTGAAGGGGTTCTTTCCAATTTTGAGGGCGTGTGGCGGTACATGCCATGACAAAGGCCCTCGAAAGAGGGCCTTTGTCATCGGGTCTTGAGTGATCAACTCACCGCATCGGCGGGTTGGCGTTGCAACATGGCCAAGGTGCTGGCAATGGTCTTGCGCAGTTCGCGGCGGTCACAGATGAAGTCCACAGCCCCTTTGCTTTGCAAAAACTCGGCACGCTGGAAGCCTTCGGGCAAAGTCACGCGCACAGTGCTTTCAATCACGCGCGGGCCTGCAAAGCCAATCAGGGCTTTGGGTTCGGCAATGACCACGTCACCCAAAAAGGCAAACCCTGCGGACACGCCACCCATGGTCGGGTCGGTCAGTACGCTGATGTAAGGCAGCCCCTTTTTGGCCAGACGGGTCAACGCGGCGTTGGTTTTGGCCATTTGCATGAGGGACAGCAGGCCCTCTTGCATGCGTGCACCGCCCGTGGCGGTGAAGCAAACAAAAGGCACTTTTTGTGCGATGGCGGTTTCAACACCCCGCACAAAGCGTTCACCCACCACCGAGCCCATGGAGCCGCCCATGAAGTCGAACTCAAAACACGCCGCGACCAGTTCAATGCTGTGTACCGCACCGCCCATGACCACCAGCGCATCAGTTTCACCCGTGTTGTCCATGGCTTCTTTGAGGCGTTCGGGGTATTTGCGACTGTCCTTGAATTTGAGGGCGTCCACTGGCAAAACTTCTTGGCCAATTTCGTAGCGGCCTTCGCCGTCCAGGAAGCCATTGAGTCGGGCACGGGCACCGATGCGCAGGTGATGCGAGCAGCTGGGGCAGACGTTCTGATTTTCTTCGAGGTCGGTCTTGTAAAGCACGGTCTCGCAGCTGGGACACTTGACCCACAAACCTTCGGGCACCGTGCGGCGCTCGGCCGGGTCGGTGTGCTGGATTTTGGGGGGAAGCAGTTTTTCTAGCCAACTCATGAGGGTTCTCCTTCAGGGGCGGATTATCGTCGAAACGCTTTTGTCATTTTTGATGACTTTGGCACGCAAGCCTGTTCAAGCATCCAGCGCCTGGCGGATACCGCTCAGGAACTCGGCGGCCACAGCATTGACCTGATCGGCTGGGGCCGCGTCGATCAGCTGAATCAGGCGTGAGCCGATCACCACCGCATCGGCCACGCGGCTGATGGCTTGGGCAGTCGCCGCGTCGCGGATGCCAAACCCCACGCCGACGGGCACACTGACGTGCTGTCGGATGCGCGGCAGCATCGCTTCGACCGCGTCGGTGTCGAGCGTGCCCGAGCCGGTCACGCCCTTGAGCGACACATAGTACACATAGCCGCTGGCCACCTGGGCCACCTGCTGCATGCGCTCGTCGGTGCTGGTGGGGGCCAGCAAAAAGATCAGGTCCATGCTGTGTGCTCGGAGCTTGGCGGCAAATTCCACGCACTCTTCGGGTGGGTAGTCCACGATCAGCACGCCGTCCACACCCGCTGCCGAGGCGTCGCGGATGAAGCTGTCAGCGCCGTGTTTTTGGTCGTAGCGCTCCACCGGGTTGGCGTAACCCATCAGCACCACCGGGGTGGTGCTGTTGGTTTGGCGGAACTCACGCACCATGGCCAGCACCTGCGCGGTGCCAATGCCCAAAGCCAGCGCTTTGTCACCGGCTTTCTGGATGACCGGACCGTCGGCTGACGGGTCCGAAAACGGTACCCCCAGCTCGATGACGTCGGCCCCGGCTTGGGCCATGGCGTGCATCAGGGGGACGGTGGTGTCCGCTTGCGGAAAACCAGCCGTGACATACGGGATCAGGGCTTTGCGGCCTTGGGCTTTGAGGGCGGAGAGGGTGGTGTCGATGCGGCTCATGTTTTTGCCCTCACTTCACAAAGTTCACAGGCTGCTCAGCGCCTTTGACCGACTGGCCTTGGCAGCTGGGTCGGCAGAAAAAGTCGGCATTCGACAAATCGGCCACAGTACCGATGTCTTTGTCACCACGGCCCGACAGGTTGACCAGGATCGACTGGTCAGGGCGCATGGTTTTGGCCAGTTTCATGGCGTAGGCCACGGCATGGCTCGACTCCAGCGCCGGGATGATGCCCTCGGTACGGCACAGGTAGTGGAAGGCTTCGAGCGCTTCTTTGTCGGTGATGCCCACATACTCGGCGCGGCCGATGTCTTTGAGGAATGCGTGTTCGGGTCCGACGCCGGGGTAGTCCAGTCCCGCGCTCACGCTGTGGGTTTCGGTGATTTGGCCGTTGTCGTCTTGCAGGATGTAGGTGCGGTTGCCGTGCAACACACCGGGGCTGCCCAGTTGCAGCGAGCACGAGTGCTTGCCCGAATCCATGCCTTCGCCAGCCGCTTCTACGCCGATCAGGCGGGTGTTCTCGTGCGGAATGTAGGGGTAAAAAATGCCCATGGCGTTGCTGCCACCGCCCACGCAGGCGATCACCGCATCCGGTTGCTGCTCCGCCATCTTGAGTGACTTGAACATCTCGGGCATTTGCGTCAGGCACTCTTCGCCGATCACGCTCTGGAAGTCGCGCACCATCATCGGGTAGGGGTGTGGACCGGCCACGGTGCCGATGATGTAGAAGGTGTTGTCCACGTTGGCCACCCAATCGCGCATGGCTTCATTGAGCGCGTCTTTGAGGGTGCGACTGCCACTTTCCACGGGCACCACGGTGGCACCCAAGAGCTTCATGCGGTAAACGTTGGGGCTTTGGCGCTTGACGTCTTCACTGCCCATGTAGACCACACATTCCAAACCATAACGGGCACAGATGGTGGCGGTGGCCACGCCGTGTTGGCCAGCGCCTGTTTCGGCAATGATGCGCGGTTTGCCCATGCGCTTGGCGAGCATGGCTTGGCCAATGGTGTTGTTGATTTTGTGGGCACCGGTGTGGTTGAGGTCTTCACGCTTCAAAAAGATTTGCGCACCGCCCATCTCAAGGCTCATCCGGGCTGCGTGGTAGAGGGGGGAGGGACGGCCCACAAAGTGCGCCAATTCGGACTTGAATTCGGCCATGAAGGCCGGATCGTGCTGGTACTGGGCGTAAGCGGCTTTGAGCTCGTTGATGGCATGCGTCAGGGTTTCGCTGACAAAACTGCCGCCGTAGATGCCGAAATGGCCTTTGAGGTCGGGTTGTTGGTATTCGAACATGGTGATGGCCTTGGTTGGGGCGGGGGCCGCTCGGTGCTTGCAGTGGTGAACGCTGCAGAGGGTGCCGAAGCAAGCCCTTCAATACTTTAAAAGGAGAGGTTGTTGTCTGCGGTGCGCACCGCTTGGACAAACTGCCGCATTTTGTCGGCATCTTTGAGGCCCTTGCTTGCCTCGATGCCAGAGCTCACGTCAACGGCCAGAGACAGGCCGTGCGTGCGCAGTGCCCGAATGCCATCGCCCACGTTTGCAGGTGTGAGTCCACCAGACAAAACGAGGTGAGCATTGACGTTTGGTGGCAGCAGTGACCAATTGAATGTTTTCCCGCCCCCGCCGTATCCGTCGACATGAGCGTCGAGCAAGAGGGCTTGGGCAGCGTGGTGAGTTTCGGAGAATTCTAGCAAGTCGAAGTCCTGGACTTCGGACAGGGGGATTCGGGCCGCTTTGAGGTGCGGGCGGCCTGTGAGCAGCGACATGGCTTCGCAAAATTCGGGAGACTCATCGCCATGAAACTGCAGCACAGCGCCAGGCACTTGT
Source organism: Limnohabitans sp. 2KL-3 (assembly GCF_001269405.1). Classification (NCBI taxonomy): domain Bacteria; kingdom Pseudomonadati; phylum Pseudomonadota; class Betaproteobacteria; order Burkholderiales; family Comamonadaceae; genus Limnohabitans; species Limnohabitans sp. 2KL-3. The sequence continues at coordinate 408,785 of NZ_CXON01000003.1, read as the reverse complement.
CTGCAAGCGGCTTGAATGCGGTCGGCATTTTCGTTGACGAACAACAGCACCGGGCACACAAAGGGGGGCAGCACGCTGGCCAGCTCGGCAGCCCTGTTCACACTCACAGCGCGAGGGCTCGGTGGGTAAAGCACAAAGCCGATGGCGTCTGCACCCGCAGCACAGGCCGCCAGCACATCGGCTTCGCGGGTGAAGCCGCACATTTTGATGCGTGTGCGCTGCTGTACAGCGTTGCAAACTGTGGTGTTCGGTTGGGTCATGGCAACCAATCAAAAGCCGGGGTGGTGTCGGGCAAACCCCAGTCGGGGCTGTAAATAGGGCCTGCAAAGTACAGACCGTCGGGTGAAAACGTGGGTGCAGCAGCGTCACGACTTTTGGCCAGCAAAACCTCTTGCATCCACTCGGGAGGGTGGTTGCCTTGTCCAATGGTCACCAGGCAGCCCATGATGTTGCGAATCATGTGGTGCAAAAAGGCATTGCCTTCAAACTCAAATCGCCAGTAGGCACCCTGTTTGGAAATGCGGATGTGCCGCAGTGTTTTGACAGGCGACAACGCCTGGCAGCTGCTGGCCCGGAAGGATGAAAAATCATGTTCGCCCAGCAGATACAAGCTGGCCTGACGCATGGCGTCTTCGGCCAGAGGCCGGTACACCCAACCGACCCGGCCGGTTTCCAGACTGGGGCGAACGGCCGAGTCGAGCACCACATAGATGTAGCGCCTGCCCGTGGCGCTGGCGCGGCAATGGAAGGTCTCGGGCACGACCTGCGCCCATTGCACAGCGATGTCGGAAGGCAAATACCGGTTGGTGCCGCGCACCCAAGACTGTGGATCGCGTAGTAAATCGGTGTCGAAATGAACCACTTGCATGAGTCCATGGACCCCCGCATCGGTGCGGCCTGCGCACAGGGTGCTGATGCGCGGCACATTGGCAAACTGGGTGAGCGCTTTCTCCAGCTTGTCTTGAACCGTCAGGCCCGAAGACTGGCTTTGCCAACCTTGATAGGCTGAACCCGAGTAACAAACGCCCAGTGCCAGCCTCACCGGATTTGACCGAGCATCTGCAAGGCCCGTGATTTCAAATCTCCTGTGGCGGTCGAGGCCACAGACAAAATCAGGGCGCGTGCCAAATCATGGTCCCCTTTGGAGAGCAGTTGTTGCGCCAGATTCAATTTGTTGTTTTCGGTTTCATCGGCGGCAAGGGTCGCCGAAGGGGGGGGCACTGGCACGCTTGCCGGTGAAGGTGCCGAGGCCATTGCATTCAAATTCAAGTCAATCGACGACATTTGGGCTGGAATACCCTGATCTGCTGGCGCAGGTGTCGCAGAGGGCTCGATGGCGCTTTCGGTGATGTCGTTGTAAGAAGGCGCAAAAACATCTTCTTGGGGTTCGGTCTTTTTTTTGACCCACAACACCAAGAGCAGCATCAGGCTCAAGAGCGCTGCAGCCCACAGCCAGATGTCCTTGTTTTGTTGGGTTTTTTCAAGAATGGACGAGAACAAATTGGACTCGGACGCGTCAGGGGCGGGCGCGGTGACCACCGATGCCGATGCATCTTGAGGGGCTGAGGCAGCAAGGCCTGCAGCGGCAGGGGTTTTGCCGGAGGCCAAGGCCTCCAGGTCTTTCAGGTTCTGGTTCAGACTCTCGAGTTGGCTGGCTTTGTCGGCACTTTCACGCTGAACGGCCAATTTGGCTTCAGCACTGTCCGTGCTGACTTGGGGTTTTGACAAAGTGAGCTTGTCTTGCTGGGGTGATTGTCCATCGACGTTTTGCACATCGACGCCCACTTTGCCCGTCATTTCGCGGGTGTTGCGAGAGCCGATCACCATGGGCGATTGCGCCAGTCGTCGGGCGTATTCTGCAAAGTCGCGAGTCTGTGCAATCACCGTTTGACGGGCTTCACCCCGGGAAATCTGAGCTGCTTCATCCGGGGTGGGGATGCGCAATGAGGCTCCCGCCTTGATCAAATTGACGTTGTTTTCGATGAAGGCATCGGGATTGGCCTTGAGCATGGCCAAAAGCATTTGGTCCAGCGAAATGTTGGCCGCCAAATGCCGAATGGCCAATCGTGAGGCGGTGTCCCCTGGCATGACGAGCACACGGTCGCCCTCTTGAGGGTTGGCAATGGCTTTGGGTTGCGCTTGAACGGCCGGTGCCGATTCTGATGCGTTGGCCGTTGGCGCAGCGCCATTGGCTGTCCGGGCAGGGGCGGGTGGAGCCGCTTTGTTGTCGACCGGCTCAAAGCGATAAACCGGCACTTTTTGTGCATTGAGTTCGACGCTGCTGGGGTTGAGTCGTGAACTGGACGCTGTCGAACGGGTGGCGGCTGTGTCGGCTGCGTTGCCGGTCACAGGCAACTGCAATGCGGGTGCTGCGCTGGTACTGCTTTTGTCACTGACCGAATTGAGCAGGACCGCATAGTTTTTGACCACATTACCGGTCGCCCATTGGCTTTCGATGACCAAATCGATGAAGTTGTCCTGAACGGGTGTTTTGCCATTCAGGACGATCACGGAGTTGCCATTGGCACCGGTTCTCAGTGTGGCGGTGACCCCCCTCAAGGCGGGGTTGAATTCCATGCCGACCTTGCGGAAACTTTCGGGTGAAGCCAGCTGTACACGCAAACTCTTGAGCTCTTCAGGCAAAAGCTTGGCGATTTCAATTTCTGCACGCAAGGGCTCACCAATGGCCGACTGAAGTTGCAGTCGGCCTAATTCAAGGGCAAAAGTGGGCAAACCCCAGACAGAAACCATCAAAGCACTGATTGCTTTTACTTTGAAGCTGGTCACTCTGACCTGTTTTGATGAACCCATTTTTTTCCCTGAAGATGGTTTGTCGTTGGCCTGAGATTCAGGCTTCCAACAGAATGCGCAGCATGCGGCGCAGCGGTTCCGCTGCACCCCAAAGAAGTTGATCCCCGATGGTAAATGCTCCTACATATTCTGGACCCATTGCCAACTTTCGTACTCTTCCCACCGGGATTGCCATGGTGCCGGTGACGGCCACTGGTGTCAAGCCCTGGATGGTGGCTTCCCGAGTGTTAGGAATCACTTTGACCCACTCGTTGTCGGCAGCGATCATGGCTTCGAGGTCGGCCACGGGCACATCTTTTTTGAGTTTGAAGGTCAAGGCCTGGCTGTGGCAGCGCATGGCACCTACGCGCACGCAAAAACCGTCGACCGGGATGGCGGCAGAGTCAAAACCCTCGCCCATGCCCAAAATCTTGTTGGTTTCGGCCATGCCTTTCCACTCTTCTTTGGACATGCCGTTGCCCAGGTCCTTGTCGATCCAGGGAATCAAAGAGCCACCCAGTGGCACGCCAAAATTGGCGGTCTCAGAGGCGGTCAGGGCGCGTTGTTTGGCTACAACCATCCGATCGATTTCGAGGATGGCGCTCTTGGGATCGTCCAGCAAGGATTTGACTTCGGCGTTCAGGGTGCCGTATTGGGTCAGCAATTCGCGCATGTGCTGCGCACCACCGCCTGAAGCCGCTTGGTAAGTCTGGGTGCTCATCCATTCCACCAAACCCGCTTTGTACAAAGCACCTACGCCCATCAACATGCACGACACAGTGCAGTTGCCGCCCACCCAGTTCTTGCCACCGTGCGCCAAGGCGTTCTTGATCACGGGCATGTTGACCGGGTCCAGAATGATGACCGCGTCTTTTTCCATGCGCAGGGTCGAAGCCGCGTCGATCCAGTGCCCGTTCCAGCCTGCTGCACGCAGTTTGGGGAAGACTTCAGAGGTGTAGTCGCCACCTTGGGCCGTGATGATGATCTCGCAGCGCTTGAGCTGCTCGATGTTGAAGGCGTCTTGGAGTGTGGTTTCGTTCTTGGCCATCGAAGGGGCTTTGCCACCCGCGTTCGATGTGGAGAAGAACAATGGCTCGATCAGGTCAAAGTCTTTTTCCTGAATCATGCGGTCCATCAGAACCGAGCCGACCATGCCGCGCCAGCCGACCAAACCTACTAACTTGCTCATTTCAACGCCCTTTCAGTATTTAAAACAGTGTTTGACCAGACTGTTTGCCCGGCTCGTCTGGCCGGGAGGGCGCACGACGAACCAGGCCGGATCAGCCCTTAATGGTCGTGGTTTTTGTGGAAGTTGCACGCGCACCAGCTGCCACTGCAGCGGCAGTGATCAGATTCAGGGAGAACAGGTGGGAGTGAAACATGGCCGAAATTGTAATGGATGCTGCCTGAGTGCTTCCTGACAGCATCCTTTGGGTGCTCAACCCAGCGCTTTGACCACCGCATCGCCCATTTGCGCGGTGCCCACCTTGGTGGTGCCTTCACTCCAGATGTCACCCGTGCGCAGACCTTGGGCCAGCACTTTTTGCACGGCCGTTTCGATGCGCTGGGCAGCTTCGGGCTGGTTCAGGCTAAAGCGCAGCATCATGGCCGCAGACAAGATGGTCGCCAGCGGGTTGGCCACGCCTTTGCCCGCGATGTCGGGGGCGCTGCCATGGCTGGGCTCGTACAGGCCTTGGTTCTTGGTGTTCAGGCTGGCCGAGGGCAGCATGCCGATGGAGCCGGTCAGCATGGAGGCTTCGTCGCTCAGGATGTCGCCGAACATATTGCCAGTGACCACCACGTCAAAGCGCTTGGGTTCTTTGACCAGTTGCATCGCGGCGTTGTCCACATACATGTGGTCCAGCGCGATGTCGGGGTACTCTTTGCCCACTTCGGTGACAACGTCTTTCCAGAACTGGAAAGTCTCGAGCACGTTGGCTTTGTCCACGCTGGTCACGCGGCCCTCGGTGCCCGCAGCTTTGCGCTTGCGGGCGGCCTGGAAGGCGACGTGCGCGATGCGCTCGATCTCGGGCTTGGAATAGCGCATGGTGTCGAAGGCTTCTTCGGCGCCGGGGAAGTGGCCATCGGTCGCGATGCGGCGGCCGCGAGGCTGGCCAAAGTAGATGTCACCCGTCAGCTCGCGGATGATCAGGATGTCCAGACCCGAAATCAGCTCAGGCTTGAGGCTGGACGCGCCCACCAGCTGCTCGTAGCAAATGGCAGGACGGAAGTTGGCGAACAGGCCCATGTTTTTGCGCAGGCCCAAAATCGCTTGCTCGGGGCGCAGGGGGCGGTCGAGCTTGTCGTATTTCCAGTCGCCGACCGCGCCAAACAGCACGGCATCACTGTCCATGGCCAGCTTGAGTGTGGCTTCGGGCAGGGGGTGGCCATAGGCGTCGTAAGCGGCACCACCGACCAAGGCGGTTTCCATCTCGAACTTCAAGTCGAGCGTTTTCAGGACTTTGACGGCTTCAGCGACGATTTCGGTGCCGATGCCATCACCGGGGAGGACTGCGATTTTCATGGGGTTTCCTAGGGGGTGTCTGGACAGATGGCGCGGCCTTTGGCAATGGCGCGTGCACCGGTGGGCGTGCGCTCATCGCGGCGGGGGCGCCGCTCCTACAAGGGGTCAATGGGCGGTGTGTGCGAGCCAGGGCTTGGTGGCCAGACGCTCGGCTTCATAGGCTTTGATCTTGTCGGCGTGGCGCAGGGTCAGGCCAATGTCGTCCAAGCCGTTGAGCAGGCAGTACTTGCGGAAGGCTTGCACTTCAAATGGGATTTCCTGGCCTTGGGGGCGCACCACCACTTGACGCTCCAGATCGACGGTGAGTTCGTAGCCGGGGAAGGCGGCCACTTCGTCGAACAGCTGGGCCACCACCGCTTCGGGCAGCACGATGGGCAGCAGGCCGTTTTTGAAGCAGTTGTTGAAAAAGATGTCGGCAAAGCTGGGTGCGATCACGCAGCGAAAGCCGTATTGGTCAATCGCCCAAGGCGCGTGCTCACGCGAAGAACCGCAGCCAAAGTTCTTTCGCGCCAGCAAGATGCTGGCGCCTTGGTAGCGCGGCTGGTTAAGCACGAAGTCCGGGTTGGGCTTGCGGCTGGCCGGGTCTTGGCCGGGGTAGCCCACATCGAGGTAGCGCCATTCGTCGAACAGGTTGGGGCCAAAGCCCGTCTTGCGGATCGACTTGAGGAATTGCTTGGGGATGATGGCGTCGGTGTCCACGTTGGCGCGGTCCATCGGGGCCACCAGGCCTTTGAGTAAAGTAAATTTTTGCATGGCTTTATTTCTTGGCAGCGCCTTCAATGGTGGAACCCAGTTTTTCAATGTCCTGACCGATGCCGCGCACGGTGTTGCACGCGGTCAAACTCAGCACACTGGCGATCAGCATCAGGCGAATCAGGGTGTTCATGTCCAGGCTCCTTGGGTTCAGGCGAATTTGCGGATGTCAACAAAGTGGCCGTGCACGGCAGCCGCAGCGGCCATGGCGGGGCTGACCAGGTGGGTGCGGCCACCCGCGCCCTGACGACCTTCGAAGTTGCGGTTGCTGGTCGATGCGCAGCGCTCGCCGGGCTCCAGGCGGTCGGCGTTCATGGCCAGGCACATGGAGCAGCCGGGTTCGCGCCACTCAAAGCCTGCGGCCTTGAAGATTTCGTGCAGGCCTTCGCGCTCGGCTTGTTCTTTGACCAAACCTGAACCGGGCACGACCATGGCCAATTTGACGTTCTTTGCAACTTTTTGGCCGAGCTTTTTGACGACGGCAGCGGCTTCGCGCATGTCTTCAATGCGGCTGTTGGTGCACGAGCCGATGAAGACTTTGTCGATGGTGATGTCGGCCAGCGCTTTGCCGGGCTGCAAGCCCATGTAAGTCAGTGCACGCTCAATGGCATCGCGCTTGACGTCGTCTTTTTCCTTGTCGGGGTCCGGCGTGTGGCCGTCGATGCCCAGTACCATTTCGGGCGAGGTGCCCCAGGTGACTTGCGGCACGATGGCGCTGGCGTCCAGCTCGACCACGGCGTCAAAGTGCGCGCCGGGGTCAGACTGCAAGGTCTTCCAGTAGGCCACGGCGTGGTCCCACTCCACACCCGTGGGCGAGAGCAAACGGCCTTTGACGTACTCGATGGTTTTTTCGTCCACCGCCACCAAGCCCGCGCGTGCGCCGCCTTCGATGGCCATGTTGCAGACCGTCATGCGGCCTTCCATGCTGAGTGCCCGGATGGCCGAGCCTGCAAATTCGATGGTGTAGCCGGTGCCGCCTGCGGTACCGATCTTGCCGATGATGGCCAGCACGATGTCTTTGCCCGTGAGGCCTTTGGCCAGCGTGCCTTCGACTTTAATCAGCATGTTTTTGGCTTTTTTGGCCAAGAGCGTTTGCGTGGCCATGACGTGTTCGACTTCGGAGGTGCCGATGCCGTGGGCCAGAGCGCCAAATGCGCCGTGGGTGGAGGTGTGCGAGTCGCCGCAGACCACGGTCATGCCGGGCAGGGTGGCGCCGTTTTCAGGGCCGATGACGTGCACGATGCCCTGGCGCTTGGACAGGAAGGGGAAGAAAGCGGCAGAGCCATATTCGGCCATGTTCGCGTCAAGCGTGGTGATTTGTTCTTTACTGATCGGGTCGGTGATGCCGTCATAGCCCAACTCCCAGCCGGTGGTGGGTGTGTTGTGGTCGGCGGTGGCCACGATGGAGCTGACACGCCAGACCTTGCGGCCGGCTTGACGCAGGCCTTCAAAGGCTTGGGGGCTGGTGACTTCGTGCACCAGATGGCGGTCAATGTAGAGGACGGAGGTGCCGTCTTCTTCGGTGTGGACGACGTGTTCGTCCCAGATCTTGTCGTAGAGCGTGCGTGCCATGGAGCTTCCTTGCTGTGCAACCTGCCATTTTATGCGGTTCGCATGCTGTGTCAGTCGCGTTGGCTAATGCCTAGCCAAGGCTTGTGTCAATGGACAGATGAAGTGCCCCCCTCGCGTGGGCTCGAGGGGACGAATCCGGGGCCTGCCAGGCCTCATCAGTCGCTTCGCGCCAGCAAATCGGCCAGCCAGGCCCCGGACCCGTCCCCTCAAGTGGTTGTGATTTTGTAGGTCGGCGGCTTCAGCCCCGACATGTGGCTCGCAGATTTGTATGGGACAAGATTGTCGGGGCTGAAGCCGCCGACCTACGGGGTTGCACCAGGCATGAAAAAAGCCCGCACAAGGCGGGCTTTCGGGTTCGGTTGAAAACCGATCAACGCTGCACGTCGCGGCGCACAGAGCCGGTGAACAGCTGACGTGGGCGGCCGATTTTGTACTCGGGGTCGCTGATCATTTCGTTCAGTTGGGCAATCCAGCCCACAGTACGGGCCAAGGCGAACACACCAGTGAAGAGGTTCACTGGAATGCCGATGGCGCGTTGCACGATGCCGGAGTAGAAGTCCACGTTGGGGTAGAGCTTGCGGCTGACGAAGTAGTCGTCTTCCAGAGCGATTTTCTCCAGAGCCTTGGCCAACTTGAACAGTGGGTCGTTTTCCAGGCCCAACTCTTTTAGCACTTCGTCGCAAGTTTCTTGCATCAACTTGGCGCGTGGGTCGTAGTTTTTGTAAACGCGGTGACCAAAACCCATCAGCTTGACGCCGGAGTTTTTGTCTTTGACCTTTTCCATGAACTCGCCCACTTTGGAGATGCCCCCCATTTTCTGGATGTCTTCGAGCATGTTCAGGCAAGCCTCGTTGGCACCGCCGTGCGCAGGGCCCCACAAGCAAGCCACGCCCGCAGCGATGGCCGCAAACGGGTTGGTGCCGGACGAGCCGCACAGACGAACGGTGGAGGTCGATGCGTTTTGCTCGTGGTCTGCGTGCAGCGTGAAGATGCGGTCCATGGCGCGTTCGAGCACGGGGTTGACCACGTAGTCTTCGCACGGTGTACCAAACATCATGCGCAGGAAGTTGCCCGCATAGGACAACTCGTTGCGGGGGTACATGTAGGGCTGGCCCACGCCGTATTTGTAGGCCATGGCCACCAAGGTGGGCATTTTGGCGATCAAACGGATCGCCGCAATGTGGCGATGCTCTGGATTGTTGATGTCGGTGCTGTCATGGTAGAAGGCCGACAAAGCGCCAATCAGACCGGTCAACACGGCCATGGGGTGCGCATCACGGCGAAAGCCACGCAGGAAAAACTGCATTTGCTCGTTGACCATGGTGTGGTTGTTGACCAGCTTGTGGAAGTCCTTGCTTTGCTGGCCGACGGGCAACTCGCCATTCAAGAGCAGGTAGCAGGTGTCCAGGTAGTCGGCCTTGTTGGCCAGCTGTTCGATGGGGTAGCCGCGGTACAGCAGCTCGCCCTTGTCGCCGTCGATGTAGGTGATGGCGGACTGGCATGAAGCCGTGGACAGAAAACCCGGGTCATAAGTGAACATGCCGCTTTGGCCGTACAGCTTGCGGATGTCGATCACATCGGGACCGATGTTGCCGGAGTAAACGGGCATCTCGATGCTGGGGCTGCCGTTGGAGAACGACAGGGTGGCTTTGTTATCGGCGAGTTTCATGGTGGGTTTCCTCAAAAATTCAGGGGGGTGAACCTGTTGGGTTCACGCTCTCAACATGTCCAGGACTTCGCGCACCTCTTCGGTGCTGATCTCGGTCTGCAGCTCCGTGCGGCGCAGCAGCAAGTCCATGAGATCGTTGTCTGACAGGTCCATCAGCACGTACATGCCCCGGGCCTGGCCAACCGTCAGCGCAGCAGCGTGCCGGTTGAAAAAGCGCTCGATGAACAAATCGTTTTCAAGCAGGCCGCGTCGGCTGCGCCAGCGCAGCTTGCTCAGCGACCGCTCGCTCAAAAGAGCGAGGCGGTCTGCGCCAACCAGAGACGCGTCTTCCAGGATGGGGGTGACGGTCATCAGACAGCGCGGCGAACCATCATCTCTTTGATCTTGCCAATCGCCTTGGTGGGGTTCAGACCCTTGGGGCAGACATCGACGCAGTTCATGATGGTGTGGCAGCGGAACAGACGGTAAGGGTCTTCCAAGTTGTCCAGGCGCTCGGCGGTGGCTTCGTCACGACTGTCGGCGATGAAGCGGTAGGCCTGCAGCAAACCGGCGGGGCCCACGAACTTGTCGGGGTTCCACCAGAAGCTGGGGCAGCTGGTAGAGCAGCTGGCGCACAAGATGCACTCGTACAAGCCGTTCAGCTCGTCACGCTCTTCCGGGCTTTGCAGACGCTCGGTCTCGGGCGGGATGGTGCTGTTGATCAGGTAGGGCTTGATCGAGTGGTATTGCTTGAAGAACTGGGTCATGTCCACGATCACGTCGCGGATCACGGGCAGGCCTGGCAGGGGTTTCAACACGATGGTGCCGGGCAAAGTGTTCATGTTGGTCAGGCAAGCCAGACCGTTTTTGCCGTTGATGTTCATCGCGTCCGAGCCGCACACGCCTTCGCGGCACGAGCGGCGGAAAGAGATCGTGGGGTCCACGGCCTTGAGCTTCATCAGGGCGTCGAGCAACATGCGCTCGTTGCCGTCCAGTTCGACCTGGATGGTTTGCATGTAGGGCTTGGCGTCCTTGTCGGGGTCGTAGCGGTAGATCTGAAAAGTGCGTAGGGTCATGAAAGAACTCCTGGTGTATTCGGGTGGTGGACCGCCAATGAGGGTGAGCGGTCCAGACAATCTTTAGAAAGTACGAACCTTGGGTGGCACGGAGTCCACAGTCAAAGGCTTGAGCTTGACCGGCTTGTAGGTCAGGCTGTTGTCGGCGCTGTGCCACAAGGTGTGCTTCATCCAGTTGGCGTCGTCGCGACCCAATGGGGCCACGGCGTCATCGGCTGGGCGCTCGTAGTCGCTCACGGTGTGGGCACCCCGGCACTCGCGGCGGGCAGCGGCCGAAACCATGGTCGCTTGGGCAGCTTCGATCAGGTTGTCCACTTCTAGGGCTTCGATGCGGGCGGTGTTGAACACTTTGGAGGTGTCCTTCAGGCCAATGGCATTGACGCGCTCGCGGATGGCCGCGATCTTTTGCACGCCTTCGTCCATGGAGGCCTGGGTGCGGAACACGCCAGCGTGTTGCTGCATGGCGGCACGCATGTCGTTGGCCACGTCTTGGGCGTATTCACCGCCACGGCCTTCTAGCTTGTTCAAGCGGCTCAGGGTGAAGTCTGCAGCGTCGGCAGGCAAAGGCTTGTGCGACTTGGTTTTGGAAGCGAAGTCCACGATGTGGTTGCCCGCTGCGCGGCCGAACACCAGCAAGTCGAGCAAGGAGTTGGTGCCCAGGCGGTTGGCACCGTGCACCGACACGCAAGAGCATTCGCCCACCGCGTACAGTCCGTTGACCACGGCGTTGTGGTCGGTGGGGTTCTGGATGACGACTTGGCCGTTGATGTTGGTCGGGATACCGCCCATCTGGTAATGGATGGTGGGCACAACAGGAATCGGCTCTTTGGTGATGTCAACGTTGGCGAAGTTGACACCAATTTCGTACACCGAGGGCAGACGTTTGTGGATGGTCTCAGCACCGAGGTGGTCGAGCTTGAGCAGCACATAGTCCTTATTCGGACCGCAGCCACGGCCTTCCTTGATTTCCTGGTCCATGGAACGGGACACGAAGTCACGCGGGGCCAAGTCTTTCAGGGTGGGGGCGTAGCGTTCCATGAAGCGTTCGCCATTGCTGTTGAGCAAGATCGCGCCTTCGCCACGGCAGCCTTCGGTCAACAACACGCCAGCACCAGCCACGCCGGTGGGGTGGAATTGCCAGAACTCCATGTCTTCGAGCGGGATGCCTGAACGGGCAGCCATACCCAAGCCGTCACCGGTGTTGATGAAGGCATTGGTGGAGGCGGCATAAATGCGGCCAGCACCACCGGTGGCCATCAGCACGGTTTTGGCGTGCAGGATGTGCAAGTCGCCCGTTTCCATCTCCAGTGCGGTCACGCCGACCACATCGCCTTCGGCGTCCCGGATCAAGTCCAAAGCCATCCATTCGACAAAGAAGCTGGTTTTGGCAGCGACGTTTTGTTGGTACAGGGTGTGCAGCATGGCGTGACCGGTACGGTCAGCGGCAGCGCAAGCGCGCTGCACGGGCTTTTCACCGTAGTTGGCGGTGTGGCCGCCAAACGGACGCTGGTAAATGGTGCCATCGGGGTTGCGGTCAAAAGGCATGCCCATGTGTTCCAGGTCGTACACGACTTTGGGGGCTTCACGGCACATGAATTCGATCGCATCCTGGTCGCCGAGCCAGTCGGAGCCCTTGATGGTGTCGTAGAAGTGGTAATGCCAGTTGTCGTCCGACATGTTGCCCAAGCTGGCACCGATGCCGCCTTGGGCCGCCACGGTGTGCGAACGGGTGGGGAACACTTTGGACAGCACGGCGACATTGAGGCCAGCACGGGCCAGTTGCAGCGAGGCACGCATGCCCGAACCACCGGCGCCGACGATCACGACGTCAAACTTGCGGGTGGTGATTTTGTCTTTGGTATAGCTCATGGTTTATCTTGGTTGGTGTGGTTTCAGCGCAATGACAGGCGAGGGCTGACGCATCACAGGCGCCACAGGGCCTGAACAGCCCAGCCAGCACAGCCGATCAGCCAGACGAGGGTGAAAACGTGCAAGGCCAGGCGCACGGCCAAGGGCTTGACATAGTCCATCCAGATGTCACGCATGCCCACCCAGACGTGGTACAGCAGGGAAAGGATCACGCAAAAGGTCAAGACCTTCATCCACTGGGAAGCAAAAATACCCGCCCATTCTTCATAACCGATGGGACCCGTGGTGAAGATCACCTGGGCCAGCAAAATCACGGTGAAAAGGGCCATCAAAATGCCGGTCACGCGTTGCGCGAGCCAGTCACGAAAGCCGTAGCCTGCACCGGTCACGATGCGCTTGGAGCCGTAGTTCACGGACATAGTGGAGTTTCCTTTTTGTTGTTAGGGGGCAGATCAGTACAAGCCGAACAGCTTGGCACCCAGCACGGCTGTGAGGCCAATGCTCAAAACCAAGGTGACGATGGCCGAAGACTTGCCGAACTCTTTGGTCACGGCGTGGAAGGTGTCCATGTACAGGTGACGCAGACCTGCAATGAAGTGGTGCAGGTATGCCCAGATCAATGCCAGGGCGACCAGTTTCATGAACCAGCCCGGTACAAAACCAATACCGATGTTAAAAGCGGCAGAGAACTTGGCAAACGAAATTTCGGACGAGATGGAGTTGTCAAACATCCAGATGATCAGCGGCATCAGCAAAAACATCAGAAAACCGCTGATGCGATGCAAGATGGACACAATGCCGGCCACTGGAAGGCGGTAGCTGGGCAAGTCTTTCAGGGCGTTGATGTTGCGGAATTCAGGCCGCTTGCGGGCGAGTTCGGTCATGTGGGTACTTTCTGGGTGTAACGCGTTCTTGACATTTGAGGCTAACGATCGAATTCTATTGCAACGCAGCAAACTGACATGAGCATTTCAGCGACAGTCTCAAAACAGACTTGTAAAGGGTGGTTTTCATCAATTCAGGGCGTTGTGGTAGTGGTGGGTGTCGGTGCGGTAAAAACCGCGCCGCAGTTCCATGGGGGTGTCGTTGTAGGTGTAGGCCACCCTTTCGACACTCAGCAAGGGGGTGTTGCTGGCCAATTGCATCAACTCTCGCTGAGACTTGTCCGCCAAGACCGCCCGAATTTTTTCTTCTGCCCGCACCATTCGTACGCCAAATTCGGTCTCAAACAGCGCATACATGGGGCCGTGATAGGCCGTCAGCCTTTCTGCAGTCAAGCCTTTGAAAGGGACACCCGGCAGCCACAGATCTTCCAAAATGGTGGGAATGCTCGCAAAAGACAGGACGCGCCGCACTTGCAAGACGGCGTCTCCGGTCCTCAGCGCCAACGCTCTGGCAATGTCGGCCGAGGCGCGTAAACGCTTGCAATCGACGATTTGACGCTGGGCAGGGCCTTCGGTGTTCAAGTCACCTTGGTCGGGCACGAGTTTCAAAAAACGGTATTGCACCTGGTGCTCGGCATGGGTGGCCACAAAGGTGCCTTTGCCTTGCTTGCGGATCAAAAGGTGGTCACTGGCCAATTCGTCGATGGCCTTGCGCACCGTGCCCTGGCTGACCCGGTAACGAGCAGCGAGTTCCATTTCGCTCGGGATGGACTCGCCGGGCTTCCACTCGCTGGACTGCAGACTTTGCAAAATCAACCCTTTGATTTGCTGATAAAGGGGGCTGAATGCCGGAGTCACGGCGGCGGCCTGTACAGCAGGCGAGGCAGCGTCGGTCGGTGTCAAAGGGAGGTTCATGGGCGCCAATGCTTCATGCGGTCAGGTGCATGTCAGATGCCGCATCATATCTTATATAAGACATAAGACAAATTGACGAATCAGGGTTTTCGCGGGTACACTCCTTGGCTGTTTGCCAGCGCTTTTGGCCTATTTGGTGGGTTGGGGGTGCGGGTCCGGTGCGCTGGACAGCCTTGCTGACACAGATGTTGGCAACGGACTGCAACCCTTGTTTACAACACTTCTGGAGTTTTCCACCATGAGCAAAAAGCCCGTCCGCGTTGCCGTCACCGGCGCAGCAGGTCAAATCGGTTACGCATTGTTGTTCCGCATCGCCTCAGGCGAAATGTTGGGCAAAGACCAGCCCGTCATCCTGCAATTGCTCGAAGTGCCCGTTGAAGGCCCCCAAAAAGCGCTCAAGGGCGTGATGATGGAACTCGAAGACTGCGCATTCCCATTGCTGGTGGGCATGGAAGCCCACGGCGACCCCATGACCGCATTCAAGGATGTGGACTACGCCCTGTTGGTCGGTTCGCGTCCACGCGGCCCTGGCATGGAGCGTGCCGAGTTGCTGGCCATCAACGGCGCCATCTTCACTGCACAAGGCAAAGCCCTGAACGCGGTGGCTTCGCGTGACGTGAAAGTGCTGGTCGTGGGCAACCCCGCCAACACCAACGCTTACATTGCCATGAAGGCCGCGCCTGACCTCAAGCCCGGCAACTTCACTGCCATGTTGCGTTTGGACCACAACCGTGCTCTGTCACAAATCGCAGCCAAGACTGGCAAAGCCGTGGCCGACATCGAAAAACTGTGCGTCTGGGGCAACCACTCGCCCACCATGTACGCCGACTACCGCTTTGCCACCATCAACGGCGAATCGGTCAAGGACATGATCAACGACCAGGAATGGAACGCCAACGTGTTCCTGCCCACCGTGGGCAAGCGCGGCGCAGCCATCATTGAAGCCCGTGGCCTGTCTTCGGCGGCTTCGGCTGCCAATGCGGCCATCGACCACATGCGCGATTGGGCCCTGGGCACCAACGGCAAGTGGGTCACCATGGGTATCCCATCACAAGGCTGGTACGGCATTCCTAAAGACGTCATGTTCGGTTTCCCCGTCACCTGCGAAAACGGCGAATACAAAGTCGTGGAAGGTCTGGACATCGACGCCTTCAGCCAAGGCTGCATCGACAAGACGCTCAAAGAGTTGACCGACGAGCAAGCTGGCGTCGCTCACCTGATCTGATTTCAGGCCGAGAAGTCCAAGTGAGCCATCCTCGCGACGTACTGTTGGGAGCACAAGCCGGAGCCGTCCAGCTGCCGGTGTGTGACCATTACTCTGGTGTCGAAGCGAGGATGCGTAAAAGCCTTCAATTGCAGGCAGACATGATGCAAGAGTTCGGTGCTTGCGTCTTTGATGTCACCCTGGATTGCGAAGATGGTGCACCCGTGGGTGGCGAAGCCGAACATGCCGCCTTGGTCACCGAGCTGGCATTGGCCGCTACGGCTGCCAACCCTGGGGCCCGTGTGGCCGTGCGTGTCCATCCTGTCGATCACCCCTCTTTTGATGCCGACATGGCGCTGATTGCGGCCCAAGCGGGTTCATGCCTGTCGCACATCATGGTGCCCAAGGTCGAAACCGTGGCCGATGTTGAGCGTGCGCAAGCGGCCCTGTTGCAAGCAGGGGCAGGCCATTTGCCACTGCATGTGTTGATTGAATCACCGGCAGCCGTGCACCGGGCATTTGACATCGCTGCCCACCCCCGTGTGCAGTCGCTGAGCTTTGGCCTGATGGACTTTGTCTCGGCCCATGGCGGGGCCATACCCGCAGAAGGCATGGGCATCCAAGGCCAATTCACGCACCCCTTGGTGCTGCGAGCCAAGCTCGACATCGCCAGTGCCTGTCACGCGCACGGCAAGGTGCCTTCGCACTGCGTGGTGACCGAATTCAAGAACACCGAGGCCATGCGCATGGCCGCCCACAAAGCCGCTTGTGAGCTGGGTTACACACGCATGTGGAGCATCCACCCGGACCAGATTCGCCCCATTTTGGCTGCCATGTCCCCCAGCGAGGCGCAGATTGAGCAGGCCAGCGCAATCGTGTTGGCTGCTCAGGCCGCTGCATGGGCACCGATCAGTCATGCGGGACAGCTGCATGATCGGGCCAGCTACCGCTTTTTCTGGCAGTTGCTCGAGCGAGCCCATCAGACCGGTTGTTCCTTGCCCCCCGAAATCCGATTGTTTTTTTCTGAACCCGTGGCTTTGTCCGGAACTGGTTCATGATGGCTGTTTCAAACCTGAGGTCGCTTGTCATGAAACCAGTTTTTGTCATTGTCTCGGTGCTGCTGCTGCCTTGGGCCGTGGGTGCACAAACCGCAGTGCCTGTGACCAAGCCTGGCGTCAGCAAGTCGGCAAACTACAAAGCGTCGTCCAAAAAAGCGGTGGACAAAAAGAAGACCCAACCCAAGACCCGCGTTTCACGCCAATCCGACCCTCTTTCACGACCCCAGTGGTTGCAGCCAGCGGCGGCGGTGCACACCCCCCTGCCCATGGGAGTCGACGAATTGGCCATCGCAGAGCGGGTCCATTTGGGCCGTTTGCCCTGCGAATTGGGGGCCAGTGTGAGGCTCGAAGCCGATGCCACCCAGCCTGGCTACTTCCACGTCTTGGGCAAGGGCTTTCATTACCGCATGCACCCTGTGACGACCACCACGGGAGCCATTCGGCTGGAAGACAAAAAAGCCGGCGCTGTCTGGCTGCAATTGGCCAACAAATCCATGTTGATGGACCAAAGCAAAGGCCGTCGTCTGGCTGACGAGTGCGCACACCCCGAACAAATGGCCTTTGCCGAAAACATGAAAACCAACCCACCCCCCGTCCTGTTTGACACAACAGGCATGGGGCGTCCCAACGATTAATTTTGACTGACCGGAGAAAAAAACCATGTTGAAAGCCTACCGTGACCACGTAGCCGAGCGCGCAGCGCTGGGCATCCCTCCACTGCCACTGGACGCCAAGCAAACGGCTGAACTGATCGAGTTGATCAAAGCCCCCGCCGCAGGCGAAGAAGCCTTTTTGATGGACCTGCTGACCCACCGCGTGCCCCCAGGCGTGGACGATGCGGCCAAAGTCAAGGCCTCGTTTTTGGCCGCTGTCGCCCATGGTGAAGTTCAAGTTGGCCTGATTTCCAAAGCCAAGGCCACCGAGTTGCTGGGCACCATGGTCGGTGGCTACAACGTGCACCCCCTGATTGAGTTGCTGGACGACGCCGAAGTGGCCGCCGTGGCCGCTGAAGCCCTCAAAAAGACTTTGTTGATGTTTGACTTCTTCAACGATGTGGCTGAAAAAGCCAAGTCTGGCAACGCCAAGGCCAAGGAAGTCATGCAAAGCTGGGCCGATGCCGAGTGGTTCACCACCCGCCCTGAAGTCGAGAAAAAAATCACCATCACCGTGTTCAAGGTGCCAGGCGAGACCAACACCGACGATTTGTCGCCAGCGCCTGACGCCTGGAGCCGCCCCGACATCCCATTGCACTACTTGGCGATGTTGAAAAACACCCGTGAAGGCGCCCCCTTCAAGCCCGAAGAAGACGGCAAGCGCGGCCCCATGGCCATGATCGAAGAGCTGAAGAAAAAAGGCCACTTGGTGTCTTACGTCGGCGATGTGGTGGGCACAGGCTCCAGCCGCAAATCAGCCACCAACAGCATCATCTGGGGTTTTGGCGAAGACATCCCCTTTGTGCCCAACAAGCGTTTTGGTGGCGTGACTTTGGGCGGCAAGATTGCCCCCATCTTCTTCAACACCCAAGAAGACTCGGGCGCTTTGCCGATCGAAGTGGACGTGACTGCCCTGAACATGGGCGACGTGGTGGACGTGTTGCCCTACGACGGCAAGATCGTGAAGAATGGCGAAACCATCACCACCTTCCAACTCAAGAGCGATGTGCTGTTTGACGAAGTGCGTGCTGGTGGCCGTATCAACTTGATCATCGGCCGCAGCTTGACCGCCAAGGCGCGCGAGTTCTTGGGTTTGCCCGCATCCACCGTGTTCCGTTTGCCCACAGCACCGATCAGCACCAAAGCTGGCTTCACATTGGCCCAGAAGATGGTCGGTCGCGCCGTCGGTCTGCCAGAAGGCCAAGGCGTGCGCCCCGGCACTTACTGCGAACCCAAGATGACCACCGTGGGTTCACAAGACACCACCGGACCGATGACCCGCGACGAACTGAAAGACCTGGCTTGCTTGGGCTTCTCGGCCGACATGGTCATGCAGTCCTTCTGCCACACCGCAGCGTACCCCAAGGCCGTGGACGTCAAAACCCACCGCGAATTGCCCGCCTTCATCAGCAACCGTGGCGGCGTGTCCCTGCGTCCTGGTGACGGCGTGATCCACAGCTGGCTCAACCGCCTGTTGTTGCCCGACACCGTCGGCACCGGTGGCGACTCGCACACCCGTTTCCCCATCGGCATCAGCTTCCCCGCTGGCTCCGGTCTGGTGGCCTTCGGCGCGGCCACAGGCGTGATGCCTTTGGACATGCCCGAGTCGATCCTGGTTCGCTTCAAAGGCGACATGCAGCCTGGTGTGACCCTGCGCGACCTGGTGCACGCGATCCCGCTGTACGCCATCAAGCAAGGTCTCTTGACCGTGGCCAAGGCTGGCAAGATCAACGAATTCTCAGGCCGCATCCTGGAAATCGAAGGCCTGCCTAACCTGAAAGTTGAGCAAGCATTTGAGTTGTCCGACGCGTCTGCCGAACGTTCTGCTGCGGGTTGCACCATCAAGCTCAACAAAGAGCCTGTGCAGGAATACCTGAAGTCCAACGTGGTCTTGATGAAAAACATGATCGCCGACGGCTACAAAGACGCCCGCACCTTGGCCCGCCGCATCGAAAAAGTCGAGCAATGGCTGGCCGCGCCTGATTTGCTCGAAGCCGACAAAGATGCCGAGTACGCACACGTCATCGAAATCGATTTGGCCGACATCAAAGAGCCGATCGTTTGCTGCCCCAACGACCCCGATGACGCCAAGTTCCTGTCTGAAGTGTCTGGCACCAAGATCGACGAAGCCTTCATCGGTTCGTGCATGACCAACATCGGCCACTTCCGCGCAGCCGCCAAGCTGCTCGGCGGCCAGCGCGACATCCCTGTCAAGTTGTGGGTGGCACCCCCCACCAAGATGGACGAGAGCGAGCTGATCAAAGAAGGTCACTACGCCGCGTTTGGCACAGCCGGTGCCCGCACCGAAATGCCCGGCTGCTCGCTGTGCATGGGCAACCAGGCGCAAGTGCGCGAAGGCGCGACGGTGGTGTCGACTTCCACCCGCAACTTCCCCAACCGTTTGGGCAAGAACACCAACGTGTACTTGGCCTCTGCCGAGCTGGCCGCCATCACCTCCAAGATGGGCAAGTTCCCCACTGTGGCCGAATACCACGAAGCCATGGGTGTGGTGAACAAGGACGGCGAAGCCATCTACAAGTACCTCAACTTCAACCAGATTGAAGAGTACGTGGAGAACGCCAAGGGTGTGACCGCTTAAGTGTTGGCGCAAAACTGAAGAAACGGCTCAAGGAGTGATCCTTGGGCCGTTTTTTTTTAACTGGCGGCAACTTCAACAGCGAATTGCGCCCGATCAGCCTGAAGGCATGAACCAGATCAAGGTGCAGCAATTTTGTAGGAGCGACGCCCCCGTCGCGAAACCCCCCGCAGACCACCCCGCATCGCCCCGAGTGCGGGGCTAGTCACCTGTAGGAGCGACGCCCCCGTCGCGAAAACCCCCGCAGTCCACCCCGCATCGAGATGCCTCACTCGATTCAAGCAACGATAGGCATCTGAAAAGCATCCCAAAGCCCCCACTCGCTGGGCAGGGAAGATGCCAGATGCAGCCGCTGCCCGCTGACCGGATGAGGTAGTTCCAGACTTTCTGCATGCAACCACAGCCGCTGCAACCCGATCAAATCTGCCACAGCCCGGTTGAGTGGCCCTTTGCCGTGTGTGGCGTCGCCAATGATGGGGTGGGCGATGTGCTTCATGTGGCGGCGCAGCTGGTGGCGGCGGCCGGTCAGCGGCTCCAGCGCCACTTCGGCGCAGCGGGTGGTGGCAAAGCCTTGCTGCGGCAGCGGTAGTTCAAAGCGGCGCAAGGTGGCAAATCGGCTTTGGGCGGGCTGAATTTCGATGCGCTCAGTGCGCATGTCGTCGGGCATGCGCTTTAAGGGGTGGTCGATCAGGCCCTCAGGCAAAGGCCAACCGCGTACCACAGCGCGGTAGGTTTTTAGCAGGCCAGCGCCGCTTTCAAAACCCTGCCCCAACGAGCGGGCCACCTCGGCGCTCAGCGCAAACACCAGCACGCCGCTGGTGCCTTTGTCGAGCCGGTGCACGGGCCAGACGTGTTGCCCGATTTGGTCGCGCAGGGTTTGCAGCACAAAGCGGGTTTCACCCCTGTCCAAAGGCGTGCGATGCACCAGCCAGCCGGCGGGTTTGTTGACGATGGCGAGATAATCGTCCAAGTAAAGGATGTCGAGCATGTTGTTCTTATTGTCACCCGCCAAATCTCTGGATTACGAAACCCCCGCTGCGGGCGTGCCGCACACGATGCCGCAGTTTGTGCCGCAATCGCAGGCCCTGATCGAGGTGCTGCGCCAAAAGTCGCCGCAGCAAATCGCCGAATTGATGGACTTGTCGGACGCGCTGTCGGCCCTGAACGTGGCCCGCTACGAGGCCTGGGTTCCGAAGTTCACTGCCAAAAATTCCAAGCAGGCCGTGCTGGCCTTCAATGGCGACGTGTACGAAGGCCTGGACGCCAAGAGTCTGTCAGCACAAGACCTGGACTGGGCGCAAACCCATGTGGGCATTTTGAGTGGCCTGTACGGCGTGTTGCGCCCGCTGGACTGGATGCAACCCTACCGGCTGGAGATGGGCACCACGCTCCAAACCGACAAGGGCAGCAACCTCTACAAGTTTTGGGGGCCGCAAATTGCCGAGTACCTGAACACCCAGCTGGCCAAAGACAAAACCCCGGTCATCGTGAACCTGGCCTCGCAAGAGTATTTCAAGTCGGTCGACCGCAAAACCCTCAAGGCCCGCGTGATCGAGTGCGTGTTCGAAGATTTCAAAGGCGGCAAATACAAAATCATCAGCTTCAACGCCAAACGGGCGCGGGGCTTGATGGCTCGGTTCGCCATCCAAAACAAGATCACCCACCCCGAAGGCCTGTTGAGTTTTGATCTGGAAGGCTACGCCTAC
Source organism: Limnohabitans sp. 2KL-3 (assembly GCF_001269405.1). Taxonomy (NCBI): domain Bacteria; kingdom Pseudomonadati; phylum Pseudomonadota; class Betaproteobacteria; order Burkholderiales; family Comamonadaceae; genus Limnohabitans; species Limnohabitans sp. 2KL-3. Next base: position 387,537 of record NZ_CXON01000003.1, on the reverse strand, counting down.
GACTCGGCCGTGTCCGAGCCAGACCGTCTCGTTTTCCGTCGCAAGGTGCAAGCATGAGTATGAACTCCCCAGAACACACACCCGAGCAGTCACAGCTGGGCAAGTCCAGCGCCTATGTGGACCAGTACGACGCCAGCCTGCTGTTCCCAATCCCCCGCGCCACCAAACGCGCCGAAATCGGTGTCACCGGGCAGCCCGTGTTTTTTGGGGCCGACCTGTGGACCGCGTTTGAGCTGTCCTGGCTCAACACCAAGGGCAAGCCGCAGGTGGCACTGGCGCACATCACCGTGCCTGCCGAAAGCACACACATTGTGGAGAGCAAGTCCTTCAAGCTGTATCTCAACAGCTTCAACAACACGCGGCTGGAGAGTGCCGACGTGGTGCGCGACATGATCCGCCGCGACATCAGCGCGGCCATCTGGCACGGCGGCACCATGCAGGCCAGCGTGGGTGTGAAGCTGCTGCTGCAAGAACAGTTTGACGCCGAGCCCGTGCACGAGCTCGACGGCCTGAACCTCGACCGCATGGACATCGAATGCAGCCGCTACCAGCCCGCGCCCGACTTGCTGACGGCCAAGCAAGACGAGCAGCCGGTCAGTGAAACGCTGGTCAGCCATTTGCTCAAAAGCAATTGCCTGGTCACCGGCCAGCCCGACTGGGGCAGCGTGCAAATCACCTACAGCGGCCCGCAGATCGAGCAAGCGGGTTTGCTGCAATACATCGTGAGTTTTCGCAACCACAACGAGTTTCATGAGCAATGCGTCGAGCGCATCTTCATGGACATCTGGACGCGCTGCAAACCCACCAAGCTGACGGTCTACGCCCGCTACACCCGCCGCGGCGGGCTGGACATCAACCCCTGGCGCACCAGCGCACCGGGCGCATTGCCGCCCAATGTGCGCACGGCGCGGCAGTGAAATTTATGCGAATGAACCAGCGCATACATCTGTCGCCTTCAAATCAACCACAAAAGAATCAAGCCACCATGGACACCGACCGCATTGACAAGGCCGTGCTGGCCCTGTTGCAACTGACCCTGCACGATGGCAACCGGGCCTGGAAGGGGTTTGACTGGGATGTTCTGAACCGCCTCTGCGACCAGGGTTTCATTGGTGACCCGATCAACAAGAGCAAATCGGTGGTCTTGACAGAAGAGGGTTTGAAAGCCTCGCGCCAGCTGTTTGAGGAATTGTTCAACCGGCCCCAAGCCGAGCCGTTGGCCGCAAACGGCCAACGAGTTGGCGATGTGAATGCAGCGCTGGCATTCTTGAGCCGTCAAGGCGGGCAAGCCCCTGAAGATCAGGATGTGTTGCCTTCTTGAATTCTGCAACGCCTTGCTGGCCACCTCACCGCCCACCTCACCGCGTTCGCCAACATGACCCCCACTAGCCGCCGCGTTCTCCAAGCCCTTTTGTACGAGGCCATTGCCATCGCCGTGGTCGGGCCCGTGTTGAGCCTGGCCTTTGACAAGTCGCCCGCCTCCACATTGGGCCTGGCGGTGGTGTTGTCGAGCATTGCACTGACATGGAACTACGTCTTCAACTCGCTCTTTGAGCGCTGGGAGTCGCGCCAATCGGTGCGTGGCCGCTCCTTTGCCCGACGGCTGGCTCATGGGGCGGGTTTTGAGGGCGGCTTGGTCATCATTCTTTTGCCTGTCATGTCGCTGTGGCTGGACATCTCGCTCACCGCTGCCTTGGTGGCCAATTTGGGCCTGCTGGCCTTCTTTTTCTTTTATGCCATTGCATTCACCTGGTGTTTCGACCGGGTCTTCGGCTTGCCCGCATCGGCCCAAGTGGGCGCTGCAGATCGGCCCTGATGGTGTGTGTTGGTGGCGCAGGGTTGATGGCGCGGTAGACGTGCACAACACTCGCTCTGAACGCCGTGTCCCATGTCCACGGCGGAGATTCAGGCGCTGAAAAACCCCAAGTCGGGCTGGTCAAAACGGTTGATGTTGGGGAACAAAGCACTGACCTCGGTCGGGCTGACCCCCATCCACTTGGCCAAGGTGGCGCCCAGTTGGTCGACGCTGGTGGTGGGGATCAAGCGCCCCTGACCCAGGTCGTTCGGGCCATTGTGGGCCTGTAAGGGCCACTTGCCCCAAAAGCGCCGACCGCGAACGGCACCACCCATGATCAGATGGTGCGCACCCCATCCGTGGTCGCTGCCGTCACCGTTGCTGCTCAGCGTGCGGCCAAAGTCGCTGGCCGTGAAGGTGGTCACATTGTCTGCCATGCCCAACTCGGTCATGGCGGATTGGAAGGTGCTCAAGCCGTTGGCCAGTTGCCCGAGCAAGCCGGGGTGCTGGGTGAGCAAAAAATCGTGGTTGTCAAAGCCCCCGATGCTGACAAAGAAAACCTGTCGTTGCGCACCCAGTGTGCTGCGTCCCGCAATCAGCCGGGCGACCATTTGCAATTGGCGACCCAGGCTTTGGGTGGTGTCGAATGTGGCTGAAAACGGCAAGGCATTGGCATTGCCCAATGCGGCTTTGACGGTGGCTTGGGCGTTGATGGAGCGCAAAGCCACGCGGTTGAGTTCGGCCTCCATCCAGTGCGTGCGCGACGCCGTGATCATTTTGTTCAGAGCTTGGCTGCATGCCGCTGACCCAAACAAATTCGAGACCACCCCGTTGACGGGGACCGCGCCACTGTTGCTGATTTGGTATTGCACCGCCTGATCACCCATCAAAAAAACCGCATTGCCGCTGGCGTTGATGCAGGTGAATGTGCTGGTGGCGTTGCTGGACAAAAACAGGTCGCCCATGGCACCGCCCCAGCCTTTGGTGGACCCTTCGGCACCGCTGCTTTGCCAAAACGATTGTTGGTCGTTGTGGCTGAACAGCTTGGGCGGCAATCGAACTGACTTGGCCAGGTATTGCACTTTGGTGGTGGGCTCCATCAGAGAGCCCACATTGAGCAGCCAGCCCAGTTGGCCGGCGTCAAACAAGGGTTTGAGCGGCAACAGTTCTGCCGCCATGGCCAGTTGTGTTCCATTGACGCCAGTGCCTGTCAGCGGCACTCTGGGTGACAAGGTGGTAGCGATCAAACTGGCCCGTGGAGCCACCAAGCCACCCAGGTCGGTGGTGCCTCCACGCAAGCTCGCCAAATTGGCGTGACTGGCCACGTCAACGGGCACCAAGGTGCGGCCGTTGTCGTTGCCACCCGCTAAAAAGACGCAAACCAGCGCTTTGTAGCCTCCACGGGCATCGGCAGCGGCGGCTTCACCCAGGGCCGCAAGGTTCAAGGCCCAAGGCGCAGCCATGCCAGCCAAGCCCAGTTGTGCAGAGCGCCGCAAAAATTCGCGGCGCTGTAATTCAGGCAGTCGATTGAGTTTCATGGGCGGCTTATTTCTGGATCAGGTATTCAGGACAGGCCATCACCAACAAGATGGCCGCTTTGACGCGGTTGAGTTGGCCTGTTGCATTCGCTGCGCTGATGGTGGCCACGGCGGTGCTCAATTCAGACAAAGTCGTGGCGGGGATGGCGTCTGCCGCCAGGCGCAAATTCAGGTGCGCCAAAAGCTTGGGTGCGTCAGCCGCAAGGCTCAGCTCGTGAGCGTAATTGGCGGTGACATCACCACTGGCGATGCCATTGCCGATGACCGACTGCATGTAGTTGAGGTAACCCGCCACTGTGCTTTCGTTGAGCAGCTGAAACTCCGGGGCCGTGATCTGGTTGGCAGCCAATTCATGGCCCGGTGGCACATAGCCTGGGCGAAAGAAATTGAACACCGATGGGCTGCGCCAGGGGCTTTGGCCCAGGCGGCTGGCAGGGTCGCTGGTGTCACCAATGGCCCAGCGACCTGTGGTGCTGGTGATGCCGAAGCTGCGCCCCCATTGCACAAAACGGTGCACCGGCTCACGCAGGCGGCCCGATGCATTGCCTGAGGGCGCAGCGCGTACTTCAGAGTCAAGCAAAACGGCGCGCAGGGTGGCTTTCAAGTCACCGCGTACGCCGCGCCCATTGTTGTTGAACACGGCGGCAACACGGCCCACGTAAGCGGGGCTGGGGTGGCTCATGGTGAAGCGCTGGATGAGTTGACGCCCCATAAAAGGCCCCACGTTGGGGTGATTGGCCAAGGTGTCCAAGGCCAAAGACAGCGCTTGTGGGCCACTGAGTGAGCCCGCGATGGTGGTGCCCAAAACTGTCTTGTCGCCAGTTTGGAAGTTGGCGGTGTTGTGTTTCATGGGGCGGGTGACATGCGCGTAATCCATCGCATCCACGCGATCGCGTTCCCAACCAGTGAACACGCTGGCCAGTTGGCTGATGTCTTGCGGCGAGTAACTGTCGATGGTTTGGCCGTTGTTCAGGCGCGGCGTGCCATCGCTGTTCAGTTGCACCAAGCCGATGCTGAACAACTGCATGACTTCGCGGGCGTAGTTTTCGTCGGGCACGCGACCCGTGAACGTGTCTTCCTTGCGGTTGCCCAACATGTTCAGGTAACTGCCCATGCCCACGCTGAGGGTCACTTCTTGCAAAAGCTGTCTGTAAGTGCCAAAGGCATTTTTCTCCAGCAAGTCGGCGTAATGGGCCATGCACAGGCCCCGCCATTCGATGGGCAAACCCTGCATGGACACCACAAAAATCTCGGACAAGGCCAGTGTCATGCGCTGACGCACGGGGTCGGGACTGCTCATCAACTTGAGCCAAATGGCGTTGTCAGTCCCCGTGAAGTTGCTTCGGTTGGCTTCTACGGCATAACCGTTGGCCACCATCCAGTCGTAGCGCGTGATCGCTTGCACAGGCAGGTCCAATTGCGAATCCAACCAGTTGGCGAAGCCCGAGGCTTTGACCGCTGCAATGGATTCGGCCGAAGCTGAAAACCCCGCTTGATTCAGGAAGCGAACAGCCTCTGCGTCGGAGGGGGCGGACGCAGAATTTGTGCCATTTTCACTGCCGCCACTCCCGCCACTCCCACCCCCGCACGCTGTCAGCAGCAGGCCGGTCGCAGCCAAGGGCGTGCTCTTGAGCGTGGGCGAGGACAAGCCCAAAGAAGCCGTTGGCTCAACAGACGGGGCAAAGACCTCGGATGGCGCTTGGCTGCACACTGCTGCGCCAAGAGAGGGGACAGTGTGTGGGGCGCAGGGTTGGACGGGATTCATAGGTGTTCATGTGGACATGATCACCTGATTTTAGTTATTTTGTAATCACTTGAGACTCACCCGGTACGGTGACGGCCGCTCAACAAGGTACTACCCCGCAATAGAAGGCTGGTCCGAGGACGATGCCAAGTTGGGCAAAGCCAGTCGGAAAGTGGATTGATGGGGGTTTTGCCTGCTTACGCCGCGAACACTTCCTGCAGCGTGGTCAGGGCCGCCGTTAATGTCTTGGCAGACACAGCGCCCAGTCGCTTGACCAAGCGCAGCTTGTCAACCGCCCGAAGCTGATCCAGCACGATCAAGCCCTTGGTGCCAGCATGGGTGACTGGCACCCGAAACGGCGCGGCAAAACCCTTGGAGGTCATGGGTGCCACCATCACGGTGCGCAGGTGGTCGTTCAACTCTGCCGGGGACAGCACGACGCAGGGCCGCGACTTCTTGATTTCGCTGCCCACGGTCGGGTCCAGGTTCACCAGCCAAATGTCGCCGCGCTTCACCAGCCCAACTCCTCGTCGTCCAGGTTGCCGAACTCACCCATCAAAAGCGCATCACCACCTTTGGCGGACACGGCTGCAGCAGCCTCTGCCCAACCCGCACGAACGGTTTTGACGGGCTTTCGCAAGACGATCGAGCCGTTTTCCACTTGGATGATGGCGGTTGCCTGACCGTCCAGCCCGACTTGGGCCAGAAACGGCTTGGGCAACACCACGCCTTTGCTGTTTCCGATGTTTCGAATTGCAATTTCCATGAGAGGCCTCCTGTTGCAACAATGTTATTCCATGATGGATGGATTCTCAAGAGAAAATTGGCAGCCATTTGAGCTCATCGTTGGCGCTTGCCAAGACGGATCATGCTTGTCCTTGTGTAGGTCATGGCGTAGCCATGAATGGGCGCATATGAAAAAAAGAGTTTGCCCTGACAAGCCAATTCCCAAGACCCGATTGGGAAGATGGCCTCAAGCTGGGGTCAAAGCCATTCAAGAAGGCCACTGCAACATGTTGCCAGTCCAAGCGATTGGCCCCATGGTTCAGGGCCAGATCGCACCAAAAGACAGCCAAAATCGTGCAAGGGTCAAATTTTTAAAGGTGCGCCGTAACCCGTCAGCTCCAAATAACCATGGCCGAGCAAACGCTCGCCATGCATCAGACTGACCGCACCTTCCCAATAAAAACCGCCCGTGCTGGCCCGTGCATCGACCTCTTGGCCCAGCATGAGCGGCACCAAGCTATAGCGCTCTTGACCCACCCACAAGTCCATGGGGATGGGGTAGTCGATCAAGGACTTGGCACGCCAACGGCCTGCGCTCTGCCACCGCATACCCTGCCAGCCTTTGGCAGGGCGGCCTGCTGCGTCACGGGCGTCCACATGGGCATAAATCGCAGCCGCTTTGTCGTTGCGAATCCGAAAAGCCATCAGCGTGCCGCCGTCGAGCAAGTTGATGCCCAACCAGTCCCACCCCACGGCCCCAGGCATCATCAATTGGCTGGACCACTCGTGATCGAGCCAAGCTTTGCCCTCGAGCGTTTGGGTTTGCTTTGCCAAAGTCACAGCGGCTTTCACACGCAATGGCGCACGGCTGTAATAGTGGCTGGCCTGCAGGGCGGCTGGGCCTTTGGACGAAAAGCCCTCTTGGCCACGCAAAAGGGCGGGCTGCGCAGCGCTGGCATCCAAAGACACGGCAAAACCTTCGCCTGCAAAGCGGCCTGCGTACACCTCGCCCGCTGCGCCTTGCACACGGCGCAAGTGCCAATCTTCAAACTGCACATCGGTGTCCGTTGTCTCTGCGCGAAGCAGGGTTCCGTTCAAACGACCCGCCCGGTTGGCATGTGAAAAAACATTTTTGGCGGCCACCGCCACGGCCGCATGCGCAAAAAGCAATTGGGTTGGGGCCAGTCGGCTGGGGTTCTCTGGCGAATGCTGGGTTCGGCTGCGGAAAAAGGTCAACTGAAAACCCATGGCCGTCGGGCCTTGGCCCAGCCATCCCGTCAGGTACCACCACTCGGTGCGGTAGTCGGGGTGTGAACCGTGATCTCTGGGAAAGTTCAAGCGACGCGGTTTGACGGGTGGATAAAACGGAGCCTCTAAAGTGGACGCAGCGGCAATCTGCGTGGGCCAGGCTGACAGGCCTGCCACCATCATGGCGGCGGTTTGTAGGGCGAGCCGCCGATTTGCAGGGGGTTGTGTCATGTCATTCACCAATCGGCCCTCAAGCTCTCTGCCAAGCGTTTGGAATCCAGCCCTTGGCCTGCCGCCCAACGCGCCGCCAGCACGCCCAGCATCAGCAGCACAGCACTGATCGCCAACCACTGCCCCACATCCCAATGCGTGTTCATGGTCCAGTGGAAAGACTCAGGGTTCACTTTGTGGATCAAGATCTGGCTCATCAACCCTCCCAAGACACTGGCCCACACCACGGCCACAGCCAAGAGCAAACCAACCTCCAAAGACACCAGGCGCAAGCTGTCTTGGTGTGATAGACCCAAGTGCGCCAGCAAGCCGAACTCGCGCCGCCTCAAAAGCAACTGACCGGTGACACCCGCCGCCACCGAGAACAGGGCCACAAACAAAGCTGCGGCTTCCAGGGCGTAGGTCATGGCAAAGCTGCGGTCAAAAATTTTGAGCGACAGCTGACGCACATCGCTGGCGCTGATCCATTTGAGTTGCGTGAGTTCAGGCACTTGGCGCTGGATGTTGGCGATGACTTGCGCCGTGTCTGCACCGTTTTCCACCCAAACCGAAACGCTGGAGCGCGAACGGTCGCCCGTGATGGCCTCGTAGTCTGCGGTCGACATGATCACCGAGCCGTGTTGGCGGCCGTAGTCTCTGTACAAGCCGCCGACCCACACTTTGGACGGGCCTTGTGGGCCCAGTGGCAAGCTGGCTTCTTCGCCCACACGCCAGCCGTACAAATCGGCCATGGCCTCAGAGCCAAAAACCACCCGATGCTTTTGCCCATCCACAGCTGGCAACTTGGACAAACCCACCAAGGCCACCGACTGCATCGGGTCTTGCAAGTTCACAGGCTTCGCAATCAACACCACCTCAGGCCGGTCGTTGACGATGCGCAGATTTCTTTGACGGCTGGTTTCCACCTTTTGCACTTGAGGCACTTGGGCCACCAAAGACTGCACCGCCGGGTCAAACCCTGGCTGATCGACCATGGACTGGCTGCTGGTGTACAGGTCAGCGGGCAAGACCAAACCCAACCAATCCGACACCGAGGTTCTGAAACTGCTGACCATGACCATCATGGCCACGGTCAATGAAAACGCCGCCACCGTGCCCGCAATCAAAGGCGTGGCCGCAGAGGGCGCTTGCGCCAGCCGCCACACGGCCAAGCGCACCACCGCAGGCACGCGCACAGACGCCACCCTGCGCGACAGCGCACCCCAGAGCTTGGACAAAATCCACGGCACCGCCAAAAGCCCGGCGCACAGCAGCGCTGCAATCGCCCCGTAGGCCGCCCAGGGCAAGCCACCCAGCGTGGGCAACATCAGCAACACAACGGCCAGCGCAGCGCTCAACAAACTCCATTTCAAAGTGGGCAAGCTCAGCACCAGGGTTTCGGCTTGGCCCGCACGCAACAAAGCCATGGGCCGACGCCAATGGATTTGCGACAAAGGCAGCCAAGCAGATGCCAAGCCCATCAGCACCGCGGCCATGGCAAAAACAAACAGCGCCACCCAGTCAATGACCATGGCAGCGGGTGCGCCCGAAAAGTAGTTGCCGCCCAAGTCACCCCCCACGATACGCATCAAAACGGCCGCCAACAACAAGCCCATGCCCACACCCAAGGCACCGCCCAAAGCACCAATCAGCCCGCCTTGCGCCCAAACAAAGCGCCGAAGCCACGACTCGCTGGCCCCCAGCACGCCCAACAATGCCAACTCGCCCCGCTGACGAACAACGGACAAATGCACCGCTGTGGACACCAAAAATCCCCCCGTGAGCAAGGCCACCATGGCCAGCACCGTCAGGTTCACCCGGTAGGCCCGCGACAGCAGCGACATGCGCCGGTCGCGGTCTTGTGTGGCCACCAATTGCAGGGGTTCAGACTGCGCTTTCAAGGCATCACTCAGCCCCTGAGTGCTTTGCCAGTCTTCGAGGCGCAGGTCCAGTCTGGACACCACACCCAGTCGCTTGAAGGCCCATTGCGCACTGCCAATGTCCATCACACCGATCACTTGACCTTCAGCGCCTGGCACTTCACCCGCCACCCGCAAGGACACCGAATCCAGGCCATGCCGCAGAGTGATGCTGTCGCCCACTTTGACATTCAAACCGTCCAAGGCTGCACGCGACAAAAACAGTGTCTTGGCGTTGAAAAAATCACCGGCATCGCCTGTGGAAGAGGGTGACAAAGAAGGCAGCAAAGACGGCGACACCACGGCGGCTTTGAAAATATCCAGGCCCAGCACCGTCAGTTGCTCGGTGCGCACCACCAGCACAGGGCTCACGGTGTGAATGCCCAAAGCCGCCCGGCGGCGGTCCCAATGTTCGATTTGCCGGTCATCCATTTCGCCCAAAGGCGCGACCAACTGCGCCGATGCTTGGCCATTGACCGTGTCCAAGGCTTGGCCAAACGAGGCGAGTGCCGAATGGTTCACGGTGTGAATGGCCACCGCCAGCATGACGCCGATGGCCACCATCACCAGCGCGACCAACCAGCGCGTCCAGGCTTGGATGGAAGCACCTTTCAAGAGCCAAAGGAAAAGGACCTGCTGGCCCGTCAAGCTCAACAAACCAAACCCTTTTTGGTCAGGCGCAGCGTTCTGCCCATGGCCTTTGCCGCCTCGTCTGAATGGGTGACCATGACCAGGCTGGTCTGGCGCTCTGTGCACAAGCCAATCAGCAGGGCCAGGGTCTTGGCGGCGGTGTCGGTGTCCAGATTGCCGGTGGGCTCGTCGGCAAACACCACTTTGGGCCGATGCACCAGCGCCCGTGCCAGTGCCACGCGTTGCTGTTCACCACCCGACAAACTCGTGGGTTTGGCGTCTAGCCGTGAGGACAAGCCCAGATCGCCCAAAAGTTCCCGCGCCGACTGAGTGGCGTTCTGGCCAGACGCGCCGCCCAACAAACAAGGCACCATGACATTTTGAAGCGCTGACAAATGTGGCAGCAGGTGAAACGCCTGAAACACAAAACCCATGTCGGCTTGACGACAAGCGCGCCGCTGCTCAGCCGACCACGCCGACGTGGGCTGGCCAGACCAATGCACCGCACCATGGGTCGGCACTTCAAGCCCGGCCATGATGTTCAGCAAGGTGGACTTGCCGCACCCCGACGTGCCTTGAATGGCCACATGCTCGGCCAAGGCCAGGTCAAACGACAGGTCTTCAAACAGCCATTCACCGGGCAGATGGGCGTGGCCCACTGAAATTAAACTTAAAACAGACATGGATCCAAGTCGTGGTGCGTGAGGGGAGAGGGCGAAGTGTGGAGGGAGAAGTGCTTAAGGCGTGATGCCAGAACGCTTGTGCCGCTGATTATGGTTCGCGCCGCCAAGCTTTGCGCAATGGGCCTGACAACCATCACACTTTGTGGGTTTAGGTACGATCCTCACACGCGCCCATCCATGGCTATTCAATGAAACCCCCAGACACCGAATTTCCTGTTCTTGCCTTTGTCGACATCGAAACCACGGGTGGCAACTCCGAACGTGACCGGATCATCGAAATCGGCATCAAGACACTGGACCAAGGCCAAGAAACGGTTTGGGAGAGCCTGCTAGACCCCCAAACCTTCATTCCGCAGAACATCCAAAGACTGACGGGCATCACGCCAGACATGGTGGCCGGCCAGCCTCCATTTGACGAACTGGCGCTGCAAATCAAGAAAGAGCTCGAAGGCAAGATCTTTGTCGCGCACAACGCCCGCTTTGACTATGGCTTCATCAAAGCCTCATTCAAACGCCTGGGGCTGGATTTTCGACCCAAGGTGCTGTGCACCGTCAAGCTCTCGCGGCTGCTGTTTCCGCATCAGGCCCGGCACAACCTGGACACCATCGTCGCTGCGCACGGGCTCACGGTCAGTGCGCGGCACCGGGCATTGGGCGACGCCGATTTGCTGCTCCAGTTTTGGCGCGTGTGTGAAAAAACTTTTGGCTCCGCACGCTTGCTGGAAGCGGTCAATGAGTTGCTGGGCAGTGTGAGCCTGCCGCCCAACATCAACCAATCCGTCATTGACGCCATACCCGACACGCCGGGTTGTTACATCTTTTATGGCGAGCACAAAGCGCCCTTGTACATCGGCAAAAGCATCACGATGCGCAGCCGCGTCATGAGCCATTTTCAGAGTGCGCTCACCGTGCGCAAAGAAATGAAACTGTCTCAACAGGTGCACCACATCGAATGGATCGAGACGGGTGGTGAGTTGAGCGCTTTGATCTTGGAGGCCAAGCTGATCAAAGAGCGCATGCCGAGCGCAAACATCAAGCTGCGCCGCTCCAAAGACCTGTGCGCCTGGCAATTGAGCCCAGAACCCTCCGGCCTGCAACGCCCCAAACTCATCACACACAAGCATTTGCAGCCTGGCTTTCAAGACCATTTGTACGGGCTCTTTAGCAACAAGAAAGAAGCACTGGCTTACTTGGCTGCCGTCGCCAAAAAATACCAACTGTGCGAGGCCTTGATGGGCCTGGAGAAGGTGGAGGAGGGCAAGCCTTGTTTTGGCTACCAAGTCAAACAATGCCAAGGCGCTTGCATTGGCCAAGTGTCCTTGGCGGTGCACAACTTGAAGCTGCAAATGGCCCTTCAGCTTTACAAGGTTCCCGTTTGGCCATTTGAGGGGGCGGTGGCCATCCAAGACGGGCACAGCCTGCTGGTCATCAACAAATGGTGTTACTTGGGCACCGCCAACGACCACGATGAGCTGGACGTCATCGCTCGATCAGAAGATTTTGAGTTTGATCTCGACATTTACAAGGTCGTCAAAAAAGCCATGGCTGGCTCTCACAAAACCAATGTGGTGAAACTTTCGTCTCACACCTATTCCTTTGACTGACCAAGACCCGACCCCCACTGCCCCTGGCGCTGTTCAACATGATGTTCAAAGTGAGTTGCGCCATGTGCGTGCCCTCATGCACCTTGAGCAACAGGAAGACCAAGCGCAGTTCAAGCTCAAAAACGCCAGTGCCAGCATCAAAGAGCGCCGTCGGCGTGGCCTGACCTGGTACCCCGTCACCATCACCCAAGAAGACATCGGTTTTGGGGGCAAGGTGGTGCTGGAGCTGGAGCGGCCTGCACATCGGCAAGACCTGCATTTGTTTCAGGTGGGGGCGGCTGTGGCGCTGTTCAGCAGTGCGCCTGGCTACTCGGGGCCAGACCGGCCCGTGGTGAGCGGCGTGGTGACCCGCGTGCGGCGCAACAAGCTGCTATTGGCCACCACCAAAGAAGCGCTGCCCGACTGGGTGCTGGACGGCAGCACCCTCGGCATTGACCTGACGTTTGACGAGGTCAGCTACCGCGAGATGAACCAGGCCCTGAGCGCGGTCATGGCCGCACACGGCAACCGCCTGGCCGAACTGCGCGACGTGCTGCTGGGCGCTCAGGCCGCCCGCTTTCGCGAGCCGCAAGCCGACGACATTTTTTACCCCAGTGCGCTCAACGACTCGCAGCTGGCGGCGGTGCGCCATGTGGTTACGGCGCAAGACGTGGCCATCATTCACGGCCCGCCCGGCACGGGCAAAACCACCACGCTGGTGCAAGCCATTTTGGAAACCATTCGGCGCGAGCGGCGCGTGCTGGTGTGCGCGCCCTCGAATACCGCCGTGGACCTGTTGACCGAAAAGCTGGCCGAGCGCGGTGTGAATGTGATCCGCCTGGGCAACCCCAGCCGCGTGTCGGAGCTGCTGCTCCAGCACACGCTGGACGCCGGGGTGATGGCCCACGCCAGCTACGCCAAGATGCACGCCATGCGCCAAACCGCCGAGCAGCACCGAGAGGCTGCCAGCGAACGTGTGCGCAACTTTGGTTTTGAAGAGCGAGAGCGCCGCCTATGGCTGCGCGAAGAAGCCCGCACGCTGCGCCAAGCCGCCGACGATTTGGAGCGCTTCATGACCGAAGACGTGCTCGAATCGGTGCAGGTCATCACCTGCACGCTGGTGGGCGCCAGCCACCGCCACATTCGCCACCTGGGCTTTGAGACCGTCTTCATCGACGAAGCCGCCCAGGCCTTGGAGCCGGGTTGCTGGATTCCGATTGCCAAGGGCCAGCGTCTGGTGTTGGCGGGCGACCACCACCAGCTGCCGCCCACCGTGAAAAGCGAAAAAGCCGCCCGCGAAGGCCTGCGCGAAACCCTGTTTGAAAAGTGCATCCAGCGCCAACCCAACACGGCCCGCATGCTGAAGGTGCAATACCGCATGCACGCGCACATCATGGGCTTCAGCTCCGAGAAGTTTTATGGCGGCCAACTGGTGGCGCACCCCAGCGTGCGCCACGCCGACTTGGCCGCTTATGACCCGCGCTTTGATGACCCACGTTTTTCGCCCGACCTGCCCGTGGAGTTCATCGACACGGCGGGTTGCGGTTATCAAGAACTGGCCATCCCCGAAAGCCGTTCAAACGCCAACCCCGAAGAAGCCCACTTGCTGCTGGAGCGCCTGGCGCAGCTGCTCGCGCTGGGCGAGCCCACCGACCCAGACCAGCGCCCGCTGACCATTGGCGTGATCGCACCGTACCGCGCCCAAATCAACTATTTAAAAGACGCCATCGAAGACAGCGAAGTGCTGAATGGTTTGCTGCTGCAACGCAGGCTCAGCGTGGGCACCGTCGATTCGTTTCAGGGCCAAGAGCGCGACATCATTGCCATCACCTTGACGCGCAGCAACCTCCAAGGCGAGATCGGCTTCCTCTCTGACATTCGCCGCATGAACGTGGGCATGACCCGCGCACGGCGCAAGCTGCTGCTGGTGGGCGATTCGTCCACGCTGTGCAAGCATCCGTTTTTTGGGGATTTGTTGACTTATGTGAAGGGGGTGGGGGGGTATCGCACGGCGCGTGAGGTGGCCTAAATGGGTGCCTGCTTGAGCGCTGTTTGCCGTCAGGGACTTGCAGCGCAAGGGGGGTGCAAGTTGTACCCCAGTTGGCAACTATTGATCCGGCACGCTGATGTTTGAAATTTATTGCACAGACATCCCGTAGGTCGGTGGCTTTAGCCCCGACATTGCTGGCTTCGGCGTAGGCTGCATGTCGGGGCTAAAGCCACCGACCTACAACCGACAAACACAGGGGCAGTTCAATCTTCATAGGGCCGGATCAATAGGCCGCTGCCCGTGATCGGCGGGCAGCACCTGCGCGCTTGTTGAGGGTGACTTCACCTCCCAAGTGGTCGATCACCACGGACGGGCGATCAGGAAACTTGGCCACCAGTTCCAGCTTGCCGCCCATGCTCTCCACATAGTGGCGCATCGTTGAAAGCAGCATGTCGCTGCGCTTTTCCAAACGAGAAATGGTGTCCTGACGCACCCCCAAGGCGGCAGCCATTTGCTCTTGTGTTTGCTGAGCTGCATGGCGAAGGTCTTTGAGTGTCGCCAACTCCATGGCCCGATCCTCCACCCGTTTTTTGCGATCTTTGGGCAGTGCAGCCATCACGTCATCGAGTTTTCTTGCCATTTTTGGACTCCTTGGTTGATTGACTCAAAGTGCCCAGATGATCGTCGTAACGCGCATCGGCCACCGTGAGTAAGCGCTTGTAAAACCTGCGCTGATCTGCCCCACCTTTATCTCCACCCACCAGCAAGATGGCTTGTTGGCGGGGATCGAAGGCAAAGGCCACTCGCCAAACCTGACCATTCCAGGAAAACCGAAGTTCCTTCATGTTGCGGCGCATGAGGTGGACATTGAGGCCTGATCTTGCTGCGATTCGTCTACGCTGCTCTTGCTCAAGGCCAGCGTGACTTTCACACCATCTTCCTTGAATGCCAGCTCGGCAGGAGAGAGCAGAAAATCCGCGACCACCTCAACATCGCCCATGGGCTCATCCGTGTAAACGATCTTCTTTTTCACGTCATCCAGTCCTCAATTTTCAAACCCGGCACCCGCTTGAAGTGCCGTGTGTTGTGGGTTACCAAGGGCAGGCCCAGCGCCAATGCATGCGCGGCGATTTGGGTGTCCATGTCGCCAATGGGCTGCCCGGTTTGCTGCAGGTGGGCGGCAATTTCGCCATATCGGTCTGCGGCCTCCAGTGTCCATGGCAAAACGGGCAACTCATTCAGCAGCAAATCAATGGTTCGACGGCGTTTGTCTTCGGCTTGCAGCAGTGCCTGCCCAAACCGTGTTTCGGCGCGGGTGATGGCGGAGATGGCGACCTCCTGCTTTTTGAGCGCCGCCAACATGCGCGTTTGCAGCGCGGCAGAATTGTTGCGTGCAAAGTAGCCCAAGATGTTGGTGTCCACCAAGAACTTGATCACTTGCGGGCCTTGGTTTTGACTGTGCGTTTAGCAGAGGCTTTTGCTGTGGCTTTGGGAGCTGTTGGCGTATCCCAGTCCGCAAACGGATTTTTGGGTGGATTGTTTTGCCGGAGGGCATCCGACAAAAAGTCGTCGGGCAATGGGTTGTCCGCAATGGCAGCCATCAGCGCATCCAGTCGACGCTGACGCAATGTTTCCGCGTCCTTGGGCTTGAGCGTGATCTCTCCCGTCACCTCGTTGCGGGCAATCCACATTTCATCGACATCCACACGAAATGCCTTGGGCAAGCGAATCGCCTGGCTGTTGCCGTTGGTAAAAACTTTGGCGGTAGCGAGCATGGCACCCTCCTTGGAATGTATCTATGAAAACGTACCTACTTTATCACCAAGAAAATGATTCAGGCCAAGTCAAAAACCCACAGCTGAATTGATCTTGACACCGCGCACGATACGATTTCCATTCCATTCAAATCATATATTGATATGATTAAGCCATGAAATCATATCAACGTTGGATTTGGCAGCTGCCAGAGTGGCCAGCATTGGTGTTCGACGCGAAGCGAATCCAGGCGGCATTGGCGGCCGCAAGAACATCCCAAGGAATTCTTCTTGGCAAAGCGGAGGCGATTGGCCTGGAAGGGCTGCAGCCCCACATCCGCGACTCGCTGACGCAAGAGGCATTGACCACCTCAGCCATTGAAGGCGAAAAGCTGGACCCTGAAAGCGTTCGCTCCTCCGTGGCCCGGCGCTTGGGGCTGGACACGTCTGGTGCCCCCGTACGCGAAGGCAGGCGCAACATCGAGGGACTGATCGATGTGCTGCAAGACGCCACCCTGAACACCGATTCACCCTTGACGCTGGAGCGGCTGTGCAGCTGGCACGGGGCGCTTTTCCCAACGGGTTTTTCGGGCATGCAGCGCATCGATGTGGGCGCACTGCGTTCTGTGCCCATGGAGATCGTGAGTGGGGCCGTGGGCCACAGCAAGGTGCATTACGCCGCGCCACCCGCTGAAGGCCTGGCTAGCCAAGTGGACGCTTTTTTGACGTGGTTCAACCAAACCCAGCCCAAGGTCGGCACTCACCCCATGGACGGCTTGGTGCGTGCCGCTGTCTCGCATCTGTGGTTCGAGACGCTGCACCCCTTTGACGATGGCAATGGGCGCATCGGCCGGGCTATCTTGCAATTGGCACTGGGCCAAGACATGGGGCAGCCTGGGCGCATCGTGACGCTGTCGAGGCAAATCGAGTCCTGCAAAGACCGGTATTACAGCGAGCTGGAGCGGGCGCAGCGTTCCAAAAGCATGGACGTGACGGCATGGGTCGAATGGATGCTGGAGCAAGTCACACTGGCCAGCGAGTTCGCCAACCGCACCATTGATTCGGCCATTCAACGCATTCGGTTTCAGGCCCAAATGTCATCGGTCTCGCTCAATGAGCGTCAGCAAAAAACCATGAAGAAGCTGCTGGATGCTGGCCCCAAAGGTTACGAAGGCGGCATGACCACGCGCAAGCACGAGCGTATTGCGCAAACCTCCACACCCACCGCAGCCCGAGATCTCATCGATCTGGAACGGCTTGGGCTGCTCACCCGATACGGTGAGGGCCGTTCGACACGGTATTACCCTGCGATAGAAGGCTGGGCCGAGGACAATGCCAAGTTGGGAAAAGCCAGTGGGACTTGAGGTGCATGACACAAAGCGCGGTTTATGCCGCATTGAAACGCTTGGAGGAATCGACGTGAAAAGCTTGAAAGACGTAAAAGCCCAACTGTTGGCCAACCCCGTTGCTCGCAAAGCATATGACGCACAAGCGCCAGAGTTTGAGCTGGCCCGTGAACTGATTGCAGCACGCACGCTAGGGGACCTGACGCAAGGCGATGCCGATCATGCCTCGCTTCAAAAAGCGAGCAAAACGCTGGATCGTCTGCTTGCGCTGAAGGGTGTTGATGTGGACGCCGTCGTTGCTGAATTCAATGTGGCACGACAACGTGCTCAAACCCTCAAGAAGCTCAAATCCAAAGCAACATGAGTTTTGAGCGATCGTTCAGGATCGACAACATCTGGATCCGTGCGGTGCTGCGCCAATCCACCATTGCGCAAATCCTCTGCCAGATCAATGGAGGGCGTTAGGCCGCTCTGACCTCGCTCAGCAAATCGGGGTGGTGATCCAGCACCTTGAGCAACTTGACCAAAGCCAGCGGCGGTTTGGTCTTGCCGTTCTCGTAGCGAGAAAACGCATTCACGCCACCGCCAAAAATATCGGCAGCTTCACGTTGGTCCAGGTCGAGCTTTTTGCGGACTTTGGCAATGTAGCTGGGGTCAACATAAGCAGCGTTTACTTGCCTTTGATGCACCCCAAGCAACTCGCTGTATCGGTCACCGTGTTCGCGGTTCAAAACGACTTCGCCGCAGGCAGGACAGAAATCACCCGTCACGTCAGGAATGGTGGTGCTTTCGCCCTTGTAGACATAGGACAAGTCGCGGGTATCGTGGATCAGTTCAGCCGCTCCACAGCATGGGCATTTCATGGTCACAGCTCCTGCCAAATAAGGTGATCCCAGTGAGGGGTACTTTTCTCCATGGCAAATCATAAGCAAGTAGGTTGATTAGGCAGGTAGCTTAACGGTCAAGCCATGCGGCATCTTCAAAATCAGACCTCGATATGTTTTTGACGGTGGACAGGCACCCGAGTTTGAGCCGGCCCGTGAACGGATTGGAAAAACCATCCACGAATGACAGGGATGGGGCTTGGTGGTTTCAGTGGCGATAACTCGCCGCAACACCCGTGGTTGTGGGCATGCGTTCGGCCGCCAGAACATGCACTTGGCCGCCTAATTTCTCAACCAACGTGCTCAGGTCGTCCAACACATCGTCGACCCTGGGGTAGCCGAGTTCGGAAAAGTCGATGCGGCCTGTTGTGCCATCGATGCGCCCGGGGACCAGGCGACCGGCTTCGATCAACAAGGTGCCTACGCGCCCGGCTGTGGCCGCATGCGCCACATCGGCCAGGTTGTCGCTGCCCAGCCCCTTTGCTTTGGCTGCGGCGTATTCGTCGCACCAAGCGCTTTGTTGGGCCTGTTGTGCCGGGGCGGCCACTGCCCAGGCGCGTTGCTGCAACTCGGTGGGGCTCAGGCTCTCGGGGTTGATGAGCAGGCCCTGCTTCATCAGCCGCGGGTTGTGGCTGATGGCCTGAAACAGGTGGTGGTGTTCAGGCAAAGCTGCCAGCATCAGGGGCAAGCCCGAAACGTCGGAGTGGTGCGCCTGCACCGCCCGATCCACCGCCCGGAAAAAGCGCTCCACCTCGCTGTCCATGCCGTCTTTCTTGCCGCCTTGCCCGTGGTGCATGGCCGAATGGCCAGCGCCCAGGCCACCGTACGATGACACCGAGCTGTGCGCCGTTTGTTGGCGATCGCTGCTCGTGTCGCTTGAAGAGCGCGGGACCTCTGACGCCAAGCTCAAAGCCTCCAGGCTGTCGCGGTTGCCCTCGAACAGCTGCACCTTGTTCAAGCTCAAAGCCAAGACTTGGTAACGCTCAACCGATTGCAAAAATTGCCGCAAAGGTTGGGTGTGAAAGCTGTCGGCCACCACCGCCAAGTCGGCCACCGGTCTGGGCAACACGTAGATGCGGAAAAAATCAGTCGCCCCCATCACCACCAGCCCGTCGAGCGTGTGCTCCCAAAACGCGTGGTCGTTTTCCAAGGCCTCAAATGGCGCAATGAGGGCGCGCAGGGCATCGGGCGCTTGGTGGTGCAGAGATGTTTTCAGTGCACCAACCAGATGGCGAAAACGGATCGGGTCTTGCTGGTTATCGGGGTGACTGCGGTGGGTGCCCATGTACAGAGACAGGCAGGGCCGGGTGTGCAACCCAACAAGTTCCTCCAGGCTGGCGCTGGTCAGATTGAGTGGGGTGTGACGAGCTTGCATGCAAATTCCTCTTTGTTGGTGTTGACACCATGACGGCGAGACCTGGCCCATGGGCAGTGCGCTGACAGCGCCGCAGAGCGCGGCACCTGGGGCCTGGGCTCGAGCCAAGGTTTGCATGCAGTCTGCGTTGTCAACCCTGCAAAGTCTGTACTTCAACGAACGGTCTAGCGCTGTGCCCGTGCTGTGGGTGCGTGTGCCGTGGTGCGCATGTTGCCTTTGACGGCTGCGTGAACAGCTGCTGCAACGCAGGCTCAGCATGGGCACCGTTGATTCGTTTCAGGGCCAAGAGCGCGACATCATGGCCATCACCTTGACACGCAGCAACCCCCAAAGCGAGATCGGCTTCCTGTCTGACATCCGCCGCATGAACGTGGGCATGACCCGCTCACAGCGCAAGCTGCTGCTGGTGGGCGATTCATCCACGCTTTGCAGGCATCCGTTTTTTGGGGAGTTGTTGGCGTATGTGAGGGGGGTGGGGATTGCGCACTGCGCATGAGATGAGCAAATCAACCTAGCTAAGGCCGTGCTGAAAACTAAATTCTTTGATCCTCACTTTGGGTGAAACCGATAAATTCGCCCACGTTCGTTGACCTGGGTAACACGCTGTAAAGCTTCGGCTTCGTTGAGGTTGCTGTTTTTAAGTGCGAGGAACAAGTGATGAAATTCGGTTTCAATGTCGGTCGAAAAGATGCCAGGGTCGTCTGAGCCCAATGAAACGAGGATGTCTGGATCGTCCGGCTGAACAGCCGACGGCGCCTTCATCCATCGCAATGCGTGGTGTTCAGAAAAATGCTTGTACTGGCTAATGCGCACGTTGCTGCTCGGCAAGGTCTCTATCACAACACCACGGTCTGCCACCTCATGCATCAGGGCTTGTTGCAAACGCAGGTAATGTGCAGCTTGCAAAAAATCACTCCTGACTTCAATCAATTCCTCTGCCCCTTTCCAAAGGCCTTTGTCGCTTTGCCATTGCCAATACACATCAAAAGCTGCGGAATTGGCGGTGCCCTTGGCATGCACGTCTTGTATCTCGTTGCGCCAATGTTCGTTGAGGGGCTGCGCAATCGGCAACTGCCGGTCGTTGTTAACCCACCTGAACACCTCCGGCAAGCTGAGGCTTCGCAGCGCCATGGCGTTTTCGCACTCGTAGGGCGTCAGGTGTTTTCCAAATAACTTGACAGCGAGCTGCCCCAACTCCGCAGTCAGTGTGTGAGCAACGGTTTCTAAGCCCGCATGTTGTTTGCACATCAACCGCCATGCGGCCAGCACACTCAAAAACCAATCGCCCCGTTTGATGATGATGGTTTGTGGCATGCGGTTGAGCCACAGCTGGGGGTTGATGCCCATGGCCGTGCCGTGCCCCAAGCGGTCCCCCGCTTGCAAGTCCAAAAATACCAACGCCTCCAGCATGTAGCGCAGGCCAGAAAGCAAGTGCGGAAAGTCCTCCCCTGCATGAAAGGTTTTGTGAGTAACGCCATGGGCTGCGCACTTGCGAAAGACGGGTGCAAAAAACTCGGGCGGTGCATGCAGTTCGTTGGCTGCACCATCAATGCCGCGCACCCAGTCTTTTAGCCTGGGGTAGCGTTTCAAAAGCCACAGCAGCGCATTGGTGCTATTTCGCAGTGATTTAACCAATGCATGATGGCGGTAAGGCGCATGTTTGATGTCACTTGTTGACCAACGCTTTTTTATGAAGTGACAAACCAACGTCAGTCGAAGTGGCTCAATGCCTGAATTTGCTAATGCAGCGGTGAGTTCATCAAGTTCGGTCAATAAAACCGGCAACTGATGGGGTGGGCGTTTTTTCTGCAGAACGGATTCTTGCGGAAGACATGACGACAAATAGCGGTGGTAGCCATGCAAGATTTTCAAGAGTAAATTTTGCAGTTTGGTCGTGTTTTCTTTCGGTGCAAATCGGCCTTCGTAAAACTGCACGCGACTTCGGCGCAGGTTGTTGCCGTGGGCGTCTTTGAACCGCTCGAAAAAATCGTCTTCTAAATGTTCGCGCAAGCCTGCATCGGCGTGTTTTTGAAATTGATCAAACCCTACCCGTTGTTCATTTTGCACCGTGAGTTGGTAGTACTGGTTCATCAACAATAGGTATTGGTGATAAGCCTCAGGCAGTACACGGTGCCCAGGGTGATCGCGGCACTTGCTTAGAAAAGCAGTCTGCCAATGCAACTCCGTCTTCAAACAAAAGCTGTTTCTGTCAGGGTAGGACTCTGCGTCTTCAATGTCGATGACCTTTGCAGGTGCCCACCAGCAATCATCGAATGCTGCACGCTTCAACAGACGTCGAAGCTTGCGGGCTTCTCGCAGGTGATGAATCAGACTGGTGGGCGTTAAAGTTGGGTCAATGTTGCGCGCCAAGTCGCGAGTCGCGTTTTCTTTGTTTGGTTTATTGCGGAATTTCTTGCTGAAATCCGCAGTGCTTTCAAGGGGGTGTTCTAAGGCGTGTAGCCAGGCCCTTTCCCCATGGCTGCTGCCATTGAGGTGAACGTGGGTTTCGTGCAGGCCCTCACGGCTGAGGTAGTCTTCCACTATCTCGGAATGCGGCTTCACTGGTAGGTGTTTAGCATCTACCCACGCCATCAAAGGCAGTTTCGACATGCGGCTGCACAAACCCTGCTGCCATGCGCCCATGGAGTCGGGTTTGACGTACCAACGCTGGTGCCGCCGCACCAGCAACTCATTTTGTAAGAAATCCAGCGATTCGATGCAGGGGTGCCGTTCTTTGTTATCAAAGTTGAGCATGCGCCACGCGTTGTCAAACACATGGTCTGGGCTTCGGGTCAACCAGGCGTGGTAACAGTCGTACAAGGCCTCGCGAAGGGGTTGTTCAGTGAGAAGCCGATGGTTGGAAAGCAACCAGACGCACAGAAGACCAGGAACTGAAAGGCGAGCTTCTGTCATCGTGGTTATGCAACAGGGCTTTTCAAGACAATCTTTTTGCCCTGTATAGCAACTTTCGTGAGTTCTTCCCACGCTGCATCCGAGATGAAATCATAAGCGGCGGGTTGTTTGTTTTTTCGAGCAAGAGTAAAAGGCCAACCTTTGGCATCAAAGACTTTCGCGTCAGAAATTAATCCAGTGATCAGTGGGCAAGTTGCCACGATGTGGGTTAATGGCAGCCGCTCGGTAGAAAGTTCATTTCTGACTGTACTTAAACGGTTTAAGTAGTCAGTTGCGGACGAGCGTGGATTGGCCAAAACAATTGGATTTAGTTCGTCAACTGTTGAACCCGTTAAGTGATAGGTCGACTCCTCAGCCAGGAAGGCGTTGACCACGCACAAGGCAAACAACTCCATTAGGGTCGCAAAGTCACGATCTGTTTTTGTGTGCAGCGGACGAAGAGCATCAGAAATATTCTCTAATCCAAAGAATAAGCGCGGCCACACTTTGCCCATGAAAACTGAAGACGGTTGAATATGTGGCGTGATAAGTTGTGTCGCATTTAGCCACGTGAGCAAGCGCTCAGTCCACAGCTCTATCGATACGTTCTCTTGTGTATGGATTGCAGTTGTAATGCCTGCCTCGTGCAGATCTTGAGGTGAGTTATCTCCGCCTTCTTCGTAATCACTGTTTTCCTGTGAACTGGTTGTTGCTTTGTCGTTGTCAGTATTTGCAATTGCAATCCAAGGCGGAACACTGATGCTGTTGGTGTTTGGATAAAAGCCAGAAAGTGCACGCCTGATACTTTTTTTCTTTTGGCCGGGTCCAAATGCCTGCCATACTTGTGTTTCAGGTAGTTCCAACAAACGCCCCATCAAACCCAAGACGTTGTAAATTGAGGCAAATGTTCTTGGCCCCGTTCCTGAAGAGTTAACCAAACTGAATGCAGCAGCTGGGATGTGATCGAGGTCTGCGAATACTTTCCGGTAGCCTGTGTAGCCGCTACTGCTGTCTTGGTTAAGGCCTACGATGCCGTACCTAATCACTCGTTGATTATGCGCAATGGCATGCTCGCTCACCAAGGCCACAGTCGCTAATCTTGCACAGCCCAATGCGTCGTCATTTTTGCCGACGCCCATGTAACGTTTAAATTCTTGAAGCAATACCTTCTCGTCTAACTTACGGAGATTTGAGTTGGCAGCATCGTGTGCGAGTTTGACCATGCCTGGTCCACGCAGCAAATATGCAATGCAGGTGCTGGGTTTGCCACGGAGTTGTTGCGACACTGCGGCGGACAAGCCATACATTGCGCCTCGGTTGTGGGGTTGTGCGTTGCTCGGGCGAAGATAAGCCGAGGTGTCTGGGTCGCCATCATCCATCGCCACTTCAAACACAGCCTCTACCAATGTGCGGAAATCTCCCATCGCAAGTTCTTCTGCTGCAATGTTGTAGTGGTAGAAGTACTGCAAAGCCAAATCCTGAATTGCCAATCCAAATTGGTTGTTGCCATCGACACTTTCGTCTTCTTGTATGCGTGAGAGAACTTGCAGAACGCTGCGTATTGGTTGCATCAGCAGGTATTCTGTGTAAAGACCGGTGTCACTGTCCGTTAAACGGAACCCTTTTTGAATCAGCTTTCTGGTGAAAGGTTTCAGCTCTTGATCATTTGCGATCTTCGTGCTGACTTTAAAGTTGGCTGCTGCTTTGCGGTTGCCTGAATCATCGGTTAACCGCCAAAGCGGAAACAAGTGATGGCGCTCACGAAGCGGGAACAGTTTGAGCAGTTATTGCTCCTCCAAATGGTCAAGCATTCGCATTTGTTGTGTCGCTCGTCCACCAGCAGAGCCTTCGGTGCCCCACTCGTCACGTTTGCCGCAGGCCAGTTCGTGTCGAAAGTGTTGACGGACCAGAAGCGAGTACATCTCCAGATCACCGGTCAGCAAAACCAATGCCCTTGGCGTGTCCAGGTAGTTTCGAATCATTTCTAGCAAGGCAATGGCATGCTTTGAATTGGTGTCCGCATCGTCAAAAGCAAACAACAATGCATTCACATCCATCAAGTTACATGCCACCTCAAACAATTGGGTCAAGTTTTCGCGTAGTTTGGCGCTGTGCCCCGCCTGTTCGATGCCGATGTCTAAAAACAGGTCTTCGTCCAGATCTTTCAAAGGGTGGTGATCTTTCTGAAACATCACCAAGCCACCCGCCACTTTGCGAAAGGCTTTTTCCCAGTATTTGCGATTGGTGTGGCCTTTTTCGCATTGAGATGGACGTCTAAGTGCCTCCTCCACCTTTTCTTTGAGCGCATGCAGCAGCGTTAGCAAAAGAATTTCGTTCGACTCAATGCGACTCGGGTCTATGCAACCAACAACGGCCAATTTTTCGAATTCTTTGGTTTTGTTCTCGCAAATAAGTCTGAGGGCGGTGTGCATGAAGGTGGACTTGCCCGCCCCTCGGGTGCCGTCGATGAAGCTGACCCAGCCAGAGCCTGAGGGGACGGCGATGTACGCGTCAAGCGGGTTAGGGTTCTCCTTTCCCTTGGTGTTGGCTTGCACCCATGCCAGTCGCTTGGAAATTCGAGTCTTAAGCGCGTCGAACACATGTTTCTGGATCAGGCCATCTTCTTTTAGCTCTGTTTGTGCATGTACCGTCTCCAAATCAATGCAGATAGTGGATAAATTGCTAGAACCTGCAACCTTGTTTGTTGTTTCCTG
This sequence comes from Limnohabitans sp. 2KL-3, assembly GCF_001269405.1. NCBI lineage: Bacteria > Pseudomonadati > Pseudomonadota > Betaproteobacteria > Burkholderiales > Comamonadaceae > Limnohabitans > Limnohabitans sp. 2KL-3. The sequence continues at coordinate 362,506 of NZ_CXON01000003.1, read as the reverse complement.
TGAGTTTGTGTCGGGGTTGCTCATTTCAATTTCCTTTTAGATTCTTTTCCACTAGGCAGCAAGCTGGTGATGCGTTGGTACAGCTCGAACAGAAAGGCCACGCGTTCGGCGTCGGAGGCGTAGGTCTTTTTGCCGCCGCTGGGTTGGTAGGCGGCGTCTACGGCGGTGTCTAGTTTTTGGTGGGCCTTGAGCAGGGCCGGGGGCATGGTGAGCGGGTCGTAGAGGTCGGCCAGTGACGAGCTTGCAAATTGGGCGCGGGCGTCGAGCACGCATTGGGCGGCTTGTTCGATGGCGGTGCGGTGTTTGTCGCTGAGTGGTTCGCCAGCGAAGCCGGGCCAAGGGTAGTTGTTGTAGACAGCAGGCGAATAGCTGTAGTCACTTTTCATTCGCCCGCAAACAGTTCGCATCCATGCGTTGTGCATAGTGCTAGACAAAATTCCGAAGTGAAAATGTGAGCCGTTACTGATGATCTGCAATTTATTGCTGGCGATCGTCTGCGTAGTTAAAAAGGCGATTGGAATGAATCGACGATTTGCCGAGGAGACTTCAGGAATGGCTAGGTAGTCTGTGGTCGGCTGGCGGTCTTGAGTGAACAGCGTAGGTTGTGCAGCGAAATCTCTTACGCTTTTTGTTGGGCTTTCTGTTCTTGCGGTAGTCACACGTTTTACGCGTTCAAGAACTTTCGGCATAGCGCGTAGCTCAGCTGGCGATATGCCTTTTAACCAAAGGCACCATCTTGGTATTGAGTTGATCAGCTCGACACCGCCAACGTACGGTCGAATCCATTGCACAGCATTTGGCTCTGCTGCAATTAATTCTTCTTTTGCAGAATCGGTCAGGATCAGGTGTCCGCCATCTGTTGGCTGGCTGCCCTTTATGAGTTGCGGTAATCCTCTTGGCGTATCGGCTCTTGAAGGAAGGATGACGTTAGGAGCATCTACTAAGTAAGGGTTGATGTTCTGTGCCCGTGTGACATGAGGTTGACCATTAATGTCCTCATACTCGAACAGTATTTTTTCAGTTGAATTGGAGAGTTTGAATCCGATGATCACGCAATGAACGGCGGCATTGCCTCTTGCTTCGTTTGACCATGCGAAGGTTTTGTGCGCGAAGTGAATGATTGCGCCTTGTGAAAGCATCCAGCTCCATAAAACGCCAACTTGTTCCCCTTGGCAAATGCTATTGGTTGAAACGAAAGCAGCGCTGCAAATCCTGCTGCCTTTCATGTAGTCAACCGTCTTCTTGTGCCAACAAGTAACGAAGTCGAGGCGGCCGAATTTCCCCTCGTCACCCCACACGTAACTCATGTCCTCTGCTTGCGCTGGCGTTCTCCACTGATGACCAATGAACGGCGGATTGCCCAACACATAACTGCACCGCTCCGCAGGCAGCACCTCGTGCCAGTCCAGCCGCAGCGCATTGGCGTGTCGGATGCCGGGTGAGCTTTTGAGCGGGATGCGGGCAAAGTACAGGCCAAACTCCACGCTCACGCGCAGGTTCATTTGGTGGTCCACCAGCCACATGGCCACTTGGGCAATTTGGGCCGGAAACTCTTCGATCTCAATGCCAAAGAATTGGTCCACGTTCACGCCGATCAGGCTGTGCACATCCATCGTCAGCTGGCCTTTGTGGGCGCTCAGTTCGTGGTCGGCTCGCAGCACCTTCAGCTCCAGCTCGCGCAGTTCGCGGTAGCTGATCACCAAGAAGTTGCCGCACCCACAGGCCGGGTCAAAAAACGTCAGCTGGCGCAGCTTTTTGTGAAACTCAAACAGCTTGTTGCGGTTGCCTTTGACGCGCTCAAACTCGGCGTGCAGTTCGTCCAGAAACAGGGGCTTGATGACTTTGAGGATGTTGTTTTCAGACGTGTAGTGCGCGCCCAAAATGCGGCGGGCTTTTTCGTCCATGATGCTTTGGAACAGGCTGCCAAAAATCGCCGGGCTGATGGCCGACCAGTCGAGCCCGCAGGCGTCCAGCAGGGCTTCGCGCATGGCGGTGTTGAAGTCGGCCATGGGCAGGGTTTCTTCAAACAGGCGGCCGTTGATGTACGCAAATTGGTTCAGCTGTTCGTCGATGTTTTTGCTGCGTTGGCTTTCGTGTGTATTGAGCACCTGAAACAGTTGCCCCAGGCGTGGCCCCAGGTCCGAGCCGTCGGGCGCGGTGCGTTCTTCGACAAAGTCTCTGAACGATTGCGCGGGCTGAAAGATGCCCGTGTCGTCGGCAAACAAACAAAACAGCAGGCGCACCAGCAGCACCTCAAGCGCGTGTCCGCTGTAGCCGCTGGCCTTCAGGGCGTCGTGCAGGCGGCCCATGCGTTCGGCGGCCTTGATGTTGACCGGGTCTTCGGCCTGGATGTCTTGCACCTTGTAGCCCGCCAGCAGGCCAAAGAGCTTGACGTGTTTGTGCAGGTGCTTGAGCTCAAACTCCGCCGTCTCGCCCGTGGCCAGCCGCCGCACCCGAAAGCGGGCAAAGTCGCACACCACCACCAGCTGGGGCAGGTCGCGCTCGGGCAGGTTGTGCAGGTAGCCAATGGCTTGGTCCACCGCGTCGTCCAGGCTTTTGCCGCGTGATTTGTGCTCCACCAACAGCACGCCGGGCCAAAACAGGTCCACAAAGCCTTGAGCACCGCCCAGCTTTTTGACGTTCAGCTCAAAGGTGGCGACGCGTTTGTTGGTGATGCCAAAGATTTCAAAAAAGTCGATCCAAAAGGGCTTGGCTTCGCTGTCTTCGTTGCAGGCGTCGGCCCAGGTTTTGCTGAATTGCAATGCCCTGGATTTGATTTCGTTCCAATTAAGACCCATTTGGTACTCATAAAGTGAGTATGGATGTTAATGGAAAGTTCTCTATTTTTAAGATTGTTGGATCTATATGGATCACAAAACGGGCTATGCAAAGAATTTCCTACCGTGTCTTCACGTATGGCACAACCCTTGGGGCTGGTTAGCATCGGTCTCTTGCCCTTGTTACTGACCGAGCCCCCAACATCACCATGCGACTCATCACCCCTGCTTTGCTGGCAACAAGTTTGCTGACCGCCTGCGCCACGCCCCAAACGCCGTTGAGTGCTGACCCCATTGCCGTGGTCGCGGCGGGCAGTTTGCGTGAAGCGATGACCGACATTGCAAGAGCGCATGAAGCGCGTACCGGTCAAAAATTGACTTTGTCTTTTGCTGCCTCTGGCCTGCTTCGCGAGCGCATCGAAAAGGGGGAAGCGGCCCAGGTTTTTGCGTCGGCCGACATGGGCCATCCTCAAAGGCTGGCTGACGCTGGCAGTTGGAGCCCGCCCCGCGTGTTTGTGCGCAACCAGCTGTGTGCGCTCACCCAAGCCCATCTGAATTTGACGCCTGAGCGTTTACTGGGTGCCTTGCTCGATCCAGCCATCCGCCTGGGCACCAGCACGCCCAAGGCCGATCCGGCGGGTGACTATGCGTGGGCACTGTTTCGCAAAGCCGATGCGCTGAGCGCAGGCGCTTACGCCACGCTGGACCGCAAGGCTTTGCAGTTGACCGGCGGCCCCAGTTCGCCCAAACCCCCGGCAGGTCGCGGTGCCTACGCTTGGGTCATGGACCAGGGGCAAGCCGACATTTTTCTGACCTATTGCACCAATGCGGTGGCGGCACAACAAGAGGTACCGCGTTTGAAGATCGTGGCCGTGCCGCCGCAGTTGCAGGTCTCTGCGGGCTATGGCCTCACCGTGCGCCGTGGTGCCCACCCCGCTGCACAGGCCTTCGCCGACGCCCTGCTGGCACCCAGCGCACAGACCATCTTTGCACGCTATGGCTTTGGCAGCCCTTGATTTTTTGAGTGGGTGAGGTCAGTGGCTTACTGGCTTGGCTGACTTTGGAATGCCGAATGGTTTCATTCGTCGTCGAAGGGCAGGCCGCCTTGCAAAAAAGTACTTTTGCTGGTTGGCGTGGGAGCAGCCAAAAACACACCGTTGTGGGCATCGCCCATCAAAGAACGCCCCTGCAATGCCTGACCCAGCTGCTGGCCCAAGGCTGTACGTTGGAATGCGATCAAGCAATTACCCATTTTTATCTGGAAAAAGATAATTCATTTTTTTGGGTCTAAGCCAGCTCGACAACGCGAACATCGAAAGTCACTTTGAGCCAATTTCTGATGGCATCAAAAATAGCGGCCAGGTTGTCCATGCTGGGGTTGCCTTTGGGCGAAAGCATGCGGTGCAGGCTCTTGCTGGGTTTTTGGGTCAGTTCGGCCAAGCCTTCAAACCCCACCGTGGCGTTGACCAGATCGCGCAGGATCAATCGCGCCGAATCGGGCTCACCGCTCAGAAACAGCGTGGCCGCTTCGTCGAGCAATGCTTTGGCAAAAGCCGGATCACGTTGCACACGTTCAACCACGGTTTGCCTGAAATCACGCGTCAAGGTCATGTTGACTTTCCTTTTTTGTTGACAGCCAAGGCCTTCTTTCTGGCTTTGTATTCATCATGCAGGGCGACAGCCTGATCAATCGCCTTTTGCTGGTCTTTCTTGGTGCTGCCACCGAACAAAATGATCAAGGCATCACCTTCTTTGGCCAGATAGATCCGATACCCCGGACCCCAATCGATCTTGTATTCACCGATTCCCCTGAACCATTCCAAGTTGGAGGTGTGCCCCAATTCCAGACGGGCCTTGGCGACAGTGACTTTGGCCGCCGCTTGGGCATCCAATCCGTTGAACCACTTTTGGTAGGGGTTACCGCCATCCTCCCGGACGTATTCTTCGAGCCGGCGCTTCATGGCTCAATGGTAACACTTGTGTTACTTTTCTTGGTCATCATCTGTGCCTCCCTTTTTTTCCAGTCAGTGTAGGAAGCGTTGGGCGTGGTGACAAGCGTTGATTTTTTCGAGTCCAAGCAGACCAGAAATCCGCTAACAGCTTATGGCGTGATTTGCCAAATTGGCGCGATTATTTATAATCGCGCCAATCATGTCAGACTTCAATACCCAACTCTTGACCGTCATTCAGGCCCAGTCGGACGGCTTGTCGCTTGCAGAGGCCTCTGAAAAATGGCCCGATGTGCCGCGCCGCAGCATGCAAAGAGCTTTGGCAAAGTGGGTGGCGGAAGGTGAAATCGCGCCAGTTGGCAAGGCTCGTGCTACCCGTTATGTGGCTAATATTGAAATCGCGCCAAAAGTGGTGGTTCACGCTTTACCCACTTCGGTGGGTTTGTCCGAGTCATCCACTTGGCGGGCCGAAGAAGAACTCTCTAGCGGCCAGTGGCCGCTCTCGCCCGACAGCAAAGACATCCGCGCCTATCTGGCCCAGCCCTGGAGCACGCGCCAAGCCGTGGGTTACCAGTCTGAGTTTTTGCAGGCCTACCAGCCCAACGCCACGTTTTATCTGCCCCAGCCTGTGCGGGCGCAGTTGCACCGCATGGGCCGCACCGGGCCGGGGCCGCAACCGGCGGGCACTTATGGCCGTGCCGTGCTCGACCGTTTGTTGATCGATTTGTCTTGGGCGTCCAGCCACCTGGAGGGCAACACCTACACGCGCCTGGACACCCGCGCCCTGATCGCCCACGGTCAGCAGGCGCAAGGCCATGGCGTGACCGAGACGCAGATGATCCTGAACCACAAGGCTGCCATCGAGCTGCTCATGGACAACATGGACGCGCCGCAGTTCAGCCGCTACCTGCTGATGAACCTGCACAGCGCTTTGTCAGAAAACTTGCTCGAAAGACCCGAGGACGAAGGCCGCTTACGGTTGCATCCGGTGCAAATAGGCCAAAGCCCATACCAGCCGCCGTCGGGTCAGTCGCTGATTGGCACCTTGCTGGATGAAGCGCTGGCCAAATTCAACGCCATCGAAGACCCGTTTGAGCAGTCGTTTTTTGCCATGGTGCACTTGCCGTATTTGCAGCCCTTTGCCGACTGCAACAAGCGCACGTCGCGCCTTCTGGCCAACTGGCCGCTGCTGCAGGCGAACCTGTGCCCGCTCACGTTTTTGGGCGTGTCGCAGGACTGGTACACCGCCTCGGTGCTGGGCGTTTACGAGATGAGGCGCGTGGAGCTGCTGCGCGATTTGTTCATGTGGGCCTATGAGCGCTCGACCAAGGAATACCTCACTGCTAAGTCGAGCGTGGTGGAGCCCGATGTGCTGCGCCTGACTTACCGCGATGCCATTCGCCACATTGTCAAAGCCGTGGTGCAAAACCCGGAGCAAGACCCGCTGGCGCTGGTGGCCACCCAAGTGGCCCTGGCCGCACCCGGGCCAGATCGTGAAAATGTTCGGGCTTTGGTCATGCAAGAGCTGCGCCGTTTGCACGAAGGCGTGCTGGCCCGCTATGGCCTGCGCCCTGCAGAGATGGAGCGCTGGCGCAGCATTCAGGGGTGATTAGTCTTATTTTTAGGTCGGCACCTTCAGGTCCGACATGCGCAGGTTTGTCGGGGCTAAAGCCTCCGACCTACGAGAGACGCTCCCTGTAGGTCGGAGCTTCAGCTCCGACGTTTATTCGATTTGGCGCAAGTCCATGTCGGGGCTAAAGCCGCCGACCTACAAGAGACGCCCCCCGTAGGTCGGAGCTTCAGCTCCGACATCGATCCGATTTGGCGCAGGTCCATGTCGGGGCTGAAGCCGCCGACCTACAAGAGACGCTCCCCGTAGGTCGGAGCTTCAGCTCCGACGTGGCGCTGGTGAACCACTATGGCCAAGCCTGTCAGCCGCGCAAACCCTCCAGCACGTTCACCGTGTTCACGCCCACCTCGGCCACGGCATACCCGCCTTCAAACGTCAGCACCGTCGGCAAGCCCAGCTGCGCAATGGCTTGCCCCAGCTTCAGGTAATCGGCACTGCGCAATTTGAATCCCGAGATCGGATCGCCCTCAAACGTGTCCAGCCCCAGCGGCACCACCAGCGCTTGCGGGGCAAAGTCGCTCACCGCTTGCATGGCGGTTTGCAGCGTGGCCCACCAAACGTCAAACCCGGTGCCACGCGGCAGCGGCAGGTTCAGGTTGTAGCCCTCGCCAGCCCCCGCGCCGCGCTCATCCGCATGGCCCAAAAAGAACGGGTATTCGGTGCGCGGATCGCCGTGGATGGACGCGGTGAACACGTCGCTGCGCTCATAAAAAATGGTCTGCGTGCCGTTGCCGTGGTGGTAGTCCACATCCAGCACGGCCACGCGCTGCAGCCCACCGTCGCGCAGGGCTTGCGCGGCCACGGCGGCGTTGTTGATGAAGCAATAACCGCCCATGTAGTTGGGCCCCGCATGGTGGCCCGGCGGGCGGGTCAGGGCCAAGGCGAAGCGCTCGCCCGCCAGCACCGCTTGCGCGGCCGCCAATGCGCAGGCCGCGCCCTCGCGGGCGGCGGCCCAGCTGCCCGCCGTCAAAGGCGTGCCCGAGTCAAACGCAAACTGCCCCAGCCGCGCCGCAAAGTTGAGCGGCGGCACATCGGTGCGAAAGCCGTGTTTGGAGGCCAGCGGCCAGACCGAGGGCAGGGCGTCGCGCTCGGCATTGGTCGGGTCCAGCGCCACCCAGTCGTTCCACGCCCGAGCCAAAAAAGCCAAATAGTCCGGTGCATGTACGCGGGCCATGGCGGCGTTCACATCCGCCGCGGCATCGGGCGTCAGCAACTGCACCACAGGGCGGCGCTGCAGTTCATCGAGCACATATCGCAAACGGTCAGGCACTTCGTGGCAATCGACCAAGCGGCCCCGGAACATTTCCTGGCGGCCTGCGTGTTGGGCGTGGTGGGTGTTGTGGAAGATTTTCATGGTGATTGTGTTGCGGTTGACTTGATGAATGTATCGCCACAGGTCTTATCGATTGAAGTCAAGTGTTGCCCATGTCATCACAAAGGCGGTCGTGTTTGGTTGATCCAGAGCTGTATGGTGGGGCGAAGCCACTGTCGCTGGGCATAAGCGATCAGTCTTTCTGGAACCGAATCACCATTCATGATGAGCCGATTGAGCATGACCGCAAGGTCTACATCCGCAATGCACCATTGGCCGCACAGGTTTTCGGAGTCGTCAACAAGCAAGGACTCTGCAGCTGAGAAGAGCTTTTGCGCCGATTCTTGTGCGGCAGAGGAAAGCGGTGGCATCTTTGGACCGTAAAAAACAACCTCGGTAGACCTTTCTTGTCTGATGGGCATCAGATCGCTGCGAAGCCAAGCCTGAACTTGGCGTGCTTTGGCTTTGCCGCGTGGGTCAACGGGATACAGCGGTGGCCCTGGAAACAATGTGTCGATGTACTCGGTGATGGCTGACGACTCCGAAAGAGAGAAGTCGCCGTGAACCAAGGTGGGCACTCGGCGTGTGATGGACATGCTGGCGAAGTCGTCAGCGTGATTCTCTTTCGCGGCGAGGTCTACGGTCGAGACTTCAAATGACAAGCCTTTTTCATGAAGCGCGACGAATGCAGACATCGCGTACGGACTTGCGAATTGCGCATCAACATAAAGGCGTAGGGTGGCGTGTTCCATAAGGCTCCTGCTGCGGTGGGTGTTGTGGATGATTTCTATGGGCTGATGTTTGGCGTGTGATACACATCAGGTTTGTGCAGCTCCATGAAACGGGGTGGAGCGGCCAGTGGTGTAAACCCAAATTTGGCATAGAGACCATGTGCATCGCGTGTGGCGAGCAGCATACGCCTGAGTCCTTGAACATCAGGATGATCAAACAAGGCATTGAGCATCCGGTAAGACAGGCCTTGTCCGCGATACGCAGGAAGAACATACACATCAGCCAGGTACGCAAAAGTTGCACGATCTGTCACAAGGCGTGCAAAGCCTACTTGTTGTTGATCGGCCAGTGCCCCGATGCACAAGGAGCCTTCAATGGCCTTGCGCACAACCTCGTGAGGAATGCCAACGCACCAGTAAGCCTCGGTGAGAAACGCATGAATGGCATCCACGTCAAAACGTGATTGATCAAATGTGATGGTGAATTCGTTCATGTCAGTCCTCCAATTTTTGTGATTTATCGTTCGCTACATAAACCCTAAGGGAAAGTCGATACACCCAAATTTTCAAAACCCTTTGCACGCCGTTGGCTGCGCTGAGAAGGACGGAAGAACCTTGTCTTTGAACAACCTCCCCAGGTCAAGCCATTTGTCGCTTGTACCCTTCAGGCAGCTGTCGATGCAAACGCGGTACGAAGCCAAAGGACCCCCTGAAACGAAAAAACCGGCTTTTGCCGGCTTTTCCCCCCGTGCTCCAGATGGTCATGCCACGCTAAGAGCTCGGATTAGTTGTTCAAGAAATTATGGTGTAATTTTTGATGATTTTTTCTCAAACGCAATCATCTTGAAAATTTTTTCGCATTATTTTTGGCTACGATGCCCAAGGATAGGACGGTGGCATTCGGGATGACAAACAATGAAGTCACCTGGCAATTGAGATGACCAGTTCAGGGCTAGCAATGCGCACATGGCCAGTAAAAGACGCGGAAGTCCGGTTCAGTGAATTGTTGGATGCATGCCTGTCCGAAGGGCCCCAAATGGTCACGCGGCATGGCATTGGGGTCGCTGTTTTGGTGCCGTTGCTGCAGTGGCGACGGTTGCAATCTGCAGCACGCCCTTCGTTGAAAGAACTGCTGCTCTCAGACCAAGCACGAACCGACATGCTCGTCCCGCGACGCGGACAAGTCAAAAAAATGGCTCAGAAGCCAGCGGAATTCAGTGAGCCACTTGCCTTGGCTCGCAACGCACGTCTGTCTTGACAGAGTTAGCGATGAAGCATTCGTCGTGCGCCAAGTGGTGCATCTCTTGCAGCTGAGCCTGGGTCGGTAGTTTGTCCCCAGAAAATTTGACCTCAGGGCGGAGCGTGACGGTGGTCATCATGAGCTTGCCTTCTGGGTTTTTGCCCATCACGCCCTCTGCTGCGTCATGGTAGGTGTCGACCACAAAACCATGTTTGACTGCAAAGGATAAAAACCAAAGCATGTGGCAGCTGGACAGTGACGCGACGAAGGCCTCTTCGGGGTCTACCGCATCGACCACGGAATAGGGCAGTGGAACAACGTGAGGGGATGAAGACCCCGCAATCTCAATGCCGCTGTCGAAGCGCAGGATGTGTTGGCGGCTGTAGCGGTTGTCGGTGAACTTTTGATCAGACCGAGCCCAAAGAATTTCGGCGGTGTAGATGGCCATGTGGTTTGTCGCTTCCCTGTGCGTGATTTTTTTCAGAGCTTTAACGCAGGCGTGCGTGACCTGAAGTCAAGCTGCCGTATGACTTTGGAGGTCCATGGTCATGAAGACGCTATGGGGGTCGAGTTGGTAGTCGCCAAAGGGGCCACAGGGCCGGAATCCGGCGCTTTTATACAGTTGGTGCGCTGGCGCAAACGTACTGGCTGGCCCGGTTTCCAGGCTCAGTCGTTGGTAGCCACGCACGATGGCTTCGCTGATGATGTGATTCAGAATGGCACGACCCGCGCCCCGACGTCGCTGGACCGTTGGGGTTCGCATGGATTTGATCTCGCCATGATCAAGGGACAGTTCCTTGAGGGCACCACATCCCAAAAGCAGATCGCCATCGCGAGCGGTCCAGAAGGTGATTTCGGGACGTTTGAGTTGGGCCACATCGAGTGCATGCACGCTTTCAGGCGGTGAAAGTTCATGCATGTGCCGCAAGTGCTCGTCGAGCAGCGCATACACATCTGGCCGAGCGGGATCGTCGGGTGCAATGGTCATTGACATGGCGTGTGGTGTTTTTGTGTGGTGGCCCAACTCGCCTCAGCCAAATTCCCGAAACCCCTTGAGCGCTGGCAGCGGCGCGAAGTTGGCCTCGCGTTTTTGTTGCATGGCGCTGATGGCTTCGCGCACGTTGGCGTTGCTCCAGATCGCGCCTTGCAGCCAGCCCATGTGGCGCAGACTGTCTTCGGTGCTGTGGTCGCGGGCGTAGTGCAGCACTTGCTTGGTGCCCCAGATGGCCACGGGTGGTTTGCTGGCGATTTCTTTGGCCGCTTGCAGGGCGGCGGCCACGGTGGCTTCGTGGGTGGGCAGCACCTCGTTCACCAGGCCGTGGGCGAGCGCCTTGTCGGCACTCAGGCGGCGACCCGTGTAGGCCAGTTCTTTGACCAGCGCCATGGGCAGCAGCTTGGGCAGGCGTTGCAAGGTGCCCACGTCGGCCACCATGCCGATGTTGATTTCCTGGATGCAGAAAAACGCGTCGGCTGAGGCATAACGCATGCAGCAGGCGGTCACCATGTCCACCGCGCCGCCAATGCAGCCGCCGTGGATGGCGGCAATGACCGGGATGCGCAGTTCTTCAAGCAGGGTGAAGGTGTGCTGCATGTCGGTCAGCAGGTCGTACACGGCCGAGCGGCCTTCGGCGCTGGTGTCGTCCATCTGAATGGCGCTGCCAAAGGTCTGCAGGTCCATGCCCGCGCTGAAGTGTTTGCCCGTGCTGGAGATCACCAGCGCCCGGGCGGTGCCCGCCTTGTGGATGTTGGTCAGCACCTCGTGCAGCTCGCGCCAAAAGGTCGGGTGCATGGTGTTCATCGCCTCGGGGCGGTTCATCACCAGGTGGGCGACGTGGCCTTCAGTCGTTAGGGAAAAGCAGTTGAGTTTGTTCATATGTGGTCTCCTGTTTTTGCAATGTAGCCGTTGCGGAAGGTCGGCTGTGTCTCGGTTTTGACCTGTCGGTGGGTTGTCGCATTCACAGATACTCGGCCTTGATGCGGGCAGCGTCTTCGACAAGCTGTGTCAGCCGTTTGGCCTGTTTGGCCACAAAGCTGGCGATGTCTTGGGCAAAGGCTCGTTCGTCTTGTTCGTAATCCGCTGCTTGGGCTTGTGCCATGGCTGCGGGTTCGGCCAGTTTGGCCAGGCGCTGACCTTCTCGGCGCAGCAGTTTGCGGTCGATGCCGCAGCGGGTGGCGAAGTCGGCCAGGGCGAAGGGGCTCACAGCTTCGTGCTCGAAAACATCGCCCCAGGCCATAGCCAGTTCGGTGTCAAAGCCGTCGTACTGCACCACGCTCACCAGGTCGTACCAAGGCGTCGGCTCCAGCAGTCCGCCAGGGCGCACGAAAAACGAAAAGTTCTTGCCATGTGCATCGCTGTTGCCAATGAGAAACTGAAACAGTGCCCAGCGCAGCATCGCCAGCCGCGTGCTGGCCTTGTTGCCGCTCAGTTCGGCGCAGGCGAATAGCTTTTCGTGGCTCAGGCCATCGCGGATGTGCCGCACTTCGGCAGCGTTGCCCAGGTTGCGTTCGTATTTGTAGCTCACCGGCAAGTCGCAGGCTTGGCAGGCGTCGATGATGTGCAGGCGCTGGACCTGCACCGGATCGCCAGAGCCCAGAATCGCCCGGTCAAAACGGCGCACCACCAGCACGGGGCGTGGTGTGCGCAACAAGGTCACCTCAGCCACCGGCAGGCCCATGCGTCGGGCCAGTGACATGCAAAAGTGCTCGTTGACGGCCAGGTGCGGTGTCTTGGGGTTGCCTGTGTCGGGTTTGAGGATGTGTGTGGAGGCCAGGCGCTGCCCATCCACCAGCCACAGCCGCCCCCCTTCGGCCAGCGGTGTGTCGATGAAAACCACCAGCTTGTCTTGCAAGCCTGCGACCGACATGCGTACTTGGCCGTCCCACACGGTCAGCGGCAGCTGCTCGCGCTGGGCGATCCGCTCTGCCAGTTCGCTCAGGGGTATTTCGCGCTGCATGGGCGCATCGGCGGGTGCGGCCGTGGCATCACCTGTGAATTGCAAGGCGCCTGCCGTCTCGGCACCGAGCGCCCGGATGAGTCCAAAGACATTGCTTGGGGTCAGGCCCTTGTAGACGACCGCCACGTCCAGTGCCCGGCCTTCTGGGAGCAGGTGTTCGATGAAGCGCTTGATCGTGGCAGAGCCGTACCCATCGTGTGCGCTTTTTGCGCTGGCCAAGGGCAGCGCGGGAGACAACGGAAAAGCTTGGGGGTTGGCGAGCCAGGGCGGTGCATAGCGCAAGCGCCACTGGTCATCGCGGCCTTCGTGCTCGATGACAGCAATGGGTGTTTGGTCGGTCCAGACATGCAGCGCGTCGGTCATGGCAGTGCTTTCATGCCTTGGGCGAGCCGCCGCCTTGGGTGCTGGCTTCGCGCGCCCAAGGGTGTTCTTTGGGCAAGACCATCAGCGCCAGGCCCAAGCCGTCGAGCACAGCCATGGCTTTGTCCAGTTGCACTGTGCCTTGACCGTTTTCGAGCCGGGACATGAGGTCCACCGACACGCCCAGCAGCCCGGCCGCGTCGTCGATGCGCAGCGATTGGGATTTGCGCCGCTCGCGCACGATGGGGCCGAGTGCGTTGGCTGTCGTCAAAACTGTGGCTTGTCGGGTGGGCTGATCATCCATGTGGAACTTTCGGTTGAGAGGCATCCGGGGGCATGGTTTGGGGTTGGTATTTCTTACAATCCGAAACTATCGGGTTTTGCTTCCGTCGTCAACAAATATTTCGGTATTTCAGAAATTTACATCTTGGTATGCGTGGCCAGGAACTTATTTCAGTTATTCCGAAATGAAAAGTGTCATCTTCCGGGACAGTTCTGGACCCAAACCGCAGACCAGCGGCATGCCTCTCAGTCGTCTGTGAACAGAAGCTGCGTTTGCCATTCATGACCCGGCTCTTCGGCCTTCATGGGGTGACTCACCAAATCAGGCGCTGTCCCCGCCTTGACCAGCGAGCCCACCCGCACACCCAGCAACCGAATGCGGCGCGACAGGTCCACGCGTTTGAGGCACTGGCCGGCCACTTGCCGGATGCGTTTGGCGTCTGCGGTGTATTCCGTCAGGCTTTGGTCGCGGGTGACGGCCTGGAAGTTGTCGTACCGCAGCTTGATGCCGATGGTTTTGCCTTCGTAGCCTTTGCGCTGCAAATCGGCGGCCACTTGTTCGCACAGCCGGGTGAAGACGGCCCCCAACTCGGCGCGGTCGCGCACGGCGTGCAGGTCGCGCTCAAAGGTGGTTTCGCGGCTCATGCTGACGGGTTCGCTCTCGGTCTCGACCGGGCGGTCGTCGCGGCCCCAAGCGGCTTCGTGCAGCCAAGCACCGTAGCTTTTGCCAAAGTTTTCAATCAGCCAGTGCTGTTCGCGTGCAGCCAGGTCGCCGATGGTGTGGATGCCAAAGGCCTTGAGTTTTTCATCGGCCTTGGGGCCAACGCCGTTGATCTTGCGGCAGGCCAGTGGCCAGATGTGGGTCTGTAGGTCGGCTTCGTGCACGACTGAGATGCCGTTGGGTTTGTTGAACTCGCTGGCCATCTTGGCGATCAGCTTGTTGGGGGCCACGCCCACCGAGCAGGTCAGGCCCGTGGCCTCAAAAATGCTTTTCTGGATCAGCCGCGCCAGCACGCGTCCGCCTTCACGCTGGCCGCCGGGCACGTCGGTGAAGTCGATGTAGACCTCGTCCACGCCCCGGTCCTGCATGACGGGCGCGATGTCGGTAATGATGCTTTTGAAGGTGCGTGAGAAGTAGCGGTAGCGGTCAAAGTCCACAGGCAGCAGGATCGCCTGCGGGCAGAGCTTGGCGGCTTTCATCAAGCCCATGGCCGAGCCCACGCCAAACTGCCTGGCCGCATAGGTGGCGGTGGTGATGACGCCGCGACCGGTGTAGCCATTCAAGCGAGGGAAGAAGTCGACCGGGATGCGGTCCAGCCGTTCGGCAAAAGTCTCTTCGGTCCATTCACCGTCGGGGTAGGCCGTTTGCAGCTTGCCCAGTAAATCATCTTCTTTGCGGCGGCCGCCGCCAATGACCACGGGCAGGCCCTTGAGCTGCGGGTAGCGTAGCAACTCGCAGGACGCGTAAAACGCGTCCATGTCGAGGTGGGCGATGCGCCTAGGCAGAGGGGTTGAAGGTGCAGTTTCAGTCACCCTTGGAGCATAGCGCCAGCGCTGGGCCTCTCATGTGGCGGGAGGTGCCCAGCGAGGTTTTATGCGGTCGGAAAAGTGCCCGGCAGCAAGATGTTGGTGTTGACGTTCTGGATGTCGGTGTGACCGCAAAAGGCCATCGTCACGTCCAACTCTTTGTGGATGATTTGCAGTGCTTTGGTCACGCCTTCTTCGCCCATGGCGCCCAGGCCATAGACCATGGCGCGGCCGATCATCACGCCCTTGGCACCCAGCGCCCAGGCTTTGAGCACGTCTTGGCCGCTGCGGATGCCTCCGTCCATCCAGACTTCGATTTGGTCGCCCACAGCCGCCACGATGGCTGGCAAGGCTTCGATGGAGCTGGGTGCGCCGTCGAGTTGGCGACCACCGTGGTTGCTCACAACTATCGCGTCGGCACCGCTGGCCACGGCCAACTTGGCGTCTTCCACGTCCATGATGCCCTTCAAGATCAGCTTGCCGCCCCATTGCTTTTTGACCCAGGCGATGTCTTCCCAGTTGAGCGTTGGGTCAAACTGTTCGTTGGTCCACGAGGCCAGCGACTTCATGTTGGTCACAGCTTTGACGTGTCCCACCAGGTTGCCAAAGGTGTGGCGTTTGGTGCCGGCCATCCCTAAGCACCAGCGCGGCTTGGTCATCAGGTTGATGATGTTGGCGATGGTGGGGCGGGGGGGCGCGGTCAGGCCGTTTTTCAGGTCTTTGTGGCGCTGGCCAATCACCTGCAAGTCGAGTGTGAGCACCATGGCGCTCACATTGGCGGCTTTGCAGCGGTCGATCATGCGGGCCATGGCCTCGCGGTCGCGCATCATGTACAGCTGAAACCAGAACGGCGCTTGCGTGTGGGCCGCGATGTCTTCGATGGAGCAGATGCTCATGGTCGACAACGTGAAGGGGATGCCGAACTTCTTGGCGGCCATGGCGGCGTGCATTTCGCCGTCGGCGTGCTGCATGCCCGTGAGGCCCACGGGGGCAATACAAACGGGCATTTTGGTGTCGATGCCGACCATTTGGGTGGCCGTGGTGCGGTTTTCCATGTTCACCGCCACGCGCTGGCGCAGCTTGATCTTGTGGAAATCTGTCTCGTTGGCGCGGTAGGTGCCCTCGGTCCAGGAGCCGCTGTCGGCGTAGTCGTAGAACATGCGCGGCACGCGCTTTTCGGCCAGAACGCGCAGGTCTTCGATGTTGGTGATCACGGGCATGGGTTGTCTCCAGAGGGTTGGATGCGTAAGTCAGTGGCACCTATCGTATCGGCTGGCCGCACTGCAGGCTGTGAAACTTGGGACAGTGCGTTTGAAATTAATTTCTGAGCCCTCCGGCAGGGGATTCAGCCGTGCGGAGCAACCTTGACAAAGCCGCCGCCTTGAAAAATAGCTGCAGGGTCTTGGGTGTCGATGCTGGGCTGGCGGGCCTCGACGGCGTTCCTGAAAACGTCGGAGGAGTCGAGCGGTCGGTAACCAAGGTGCCTGGCGTGCGTGTTGTCCCACCAGGTGGTCTGGTTGTCCGACATGCCGTAGACGATGCTGTGGCCCACGATGGGCGCAGTGAGCGCGGCCACCACCAGGCGCTCCAAGTCGTCATGACTCAGCCAGGTGGCCAGCATGCGGCGGTCTTTGGGCTCGGGGGTGGAAGAGCCAATGCGGATGCTCACCGTCTCGATGCCCCAGCGGTCCCAGTACATCTGCGCCACGTCTTCGCCAAAGGCTTTGGACAGGCCATAAAACCCATCGGGCTTGGGGGGCATGCGGGTGTTGACGACTTCGTCTTGGCGGTAAAACCCCGTGACATGGTTGGAGCTGGCAAACACGATGCGTTTAACGCCCTTCAGGCGTGCCGCTTCATACAAATTGACCATGCCCGAAATATTGCCAGCCAAGATGGCGTCCCAGGGCTGTTCGGTGGACACACCACCCAAATGCACAACAGCGCTCACCTCGGTCAGCAAGGCCAGCACCTGGTCCTTGTCTTCCAGTGCCGTGATTTGCACCTCTTCGCCTTGGGTGGCAGGGCTCAGGTCGGCGCGGTCGCTCAGGCGCAGCACCTCGCAGTAGGCTTTGAGGCGCGGGCGCAGCTCGCGCCCCAGATAACCGGCGGCACCTGTGAGCAACAAGCGGTGAAAGCGCAGAGGCGACGCAGGCGTGGTCAACATGGCTGTGCTCAAGCCTTGAAGCGACTGGCCAAGGCGGTGGCGCTGTCGCGCAGCACGTTCTGGTCGGCACCCACGGCCACAAACAGGCAGCCTTGTTCGACATAGTGTTTGGCCAGGGCTTCGTCGCCGGTCAAGATGCCGGCCGCTTTGCCGCAGGCCTTGATGCGTGCGATGGATTCGTCAATGACCTGGAGCACCTCGGGGTGCTTGGGGTTGCCCAAGTGGCCCAGGGCCGCCGACAAATCGCCAGGGCCGATGAACACGCCGTCCACACCGTCGACGTTGGCGATGGCTTCCAGGTTGTCCAGCCCTTGCAGGGTCTCCACCTGCAGCAACACGCAAATTTCTTCGCTGCTGTGGTGGGCGTAGCCCTTGATGCGGCCATAGTGGCTGGCCCGGGGTGCACCCGCATAACCGCGCACGCCGTGGGGTGGGTAGCGGGTGTAGGACACGGCCTGGAGGGCTTCTTCTTCGGTTTGGATGTAGGGCACCAACAGGGTTTGTACGCCCACATCGAGCAAACGCTTGAAGGTCACCATGTCGTTCCACGGTGGGCGCACGATGGGCGTGGTGGGGCTGCCCTTCATGGCTTGCAACTGCGCCAAAATTTCGCTCAGGTCGTTGGGCGAATGCTCCATGTCCAGCAGCAGCCAGTCAAAACCGCAGTGCGCCAGAATTTCGGTGCTGATGTTGCTGCACAGGTGCGACCACAGGCCAATTTGCTTTTGGCCGGACTGGATGGCGTGTTTGAAATGGTTGATGGGCATGTCCATGGGGCTTGTCTCCGTGTTTGGCTTTGAGCGGTCAATCAGCTGCAGCTGACGCTGCCGCAACCTGACATGGTCACGTTTTTGATCGACGAGGGGTCGGTCAGGGTTTCGGTCACACTGTCAAAACCCACTGACTTGAGGTGCGCGGCCAGGCCCGCGTCCATGCTGTTGGCGTGACCCGGAAACCACTCGGCCAGCGCTTCGGCCATGCGGGTGATGATGGTGGGGTCGCTGTCCAGGTAATGGGCTTCGACCACGCGCATGGTCTCCAAAATGGTGGCGTGGTGCTCGGCGTGGCAGTTGTCGGCCGAAAACCCGGTGGCCAGCATCCAGCGCTCTTCTTGTGCGAAGTGCTCAACCGTGTGGTTCAAAAACGCCTTGTAAACCGGCAGCTGCTGGTCTTCGGGGGTGGCCAAAATCTGGTTGATCATGTCCACAAACTCCTGGTGCGTCTCGTCCATGCGGGCGTCGCCGGTGTAGAGCGAATCGGTCCAGGGCATGAGCGTGGGGCGTGTGGCGATTTCAGTGGCGGTGTGGGACATGGCTGAACAGTTGAAAAAGTGGATCAATCAGGCGGCTAATGGGCCAGCGCTTGATTATCACGCCACATCAGCAGCCCCCACAGGGCAGGGGCCAAGTCAAGACGGTGGCCCTGCGCCGCCAGAGGGTGCGCAGGTGCATGGGGCATTGAAATGCCGTTAATCTCAGGGTTTTTTTAGCGCTGAGTCAAAACCATGGATTCCGTCACACAAATACTGCTGGGGGCCTCTGTGGGTGTGGCCGTCATGGGGCGGCGCACGGCGCTTTGGAAGTCTGCACTGTGGGGCGGCGTGGCGGGTCTGTTGCCCGATTTGGATGTGTTGATCAACCACGGTGACCCGATCCTCAACATGATCCGACACCGTGCTGAAAGCCACGCCTTGCTGTTGCTGGCCTTGTGGGCCTTTCCCATGGCTTGGGCGGTTTGCCGCATCCACCGCCAGCCACAGTTGTATGGGCGATGGTGGTGGGCCATCATGCTGGCGCTGGTCACACACCCTTTGTTGGACCTGATGACCATTTATGGCACCCAGGTTTTTCAGCCATTCACCGATGAAGCCTATGGCCTGGGCAGCATATTCATTGTGGACCCTGTCTATTCATTGCCTTTGCTGTGGGGGGTGGTGGCGGCTTTGCGCATCAAGACGGTGGGGCGAGCTTTGGCCATCAATGGCTGGGCCTTGGCTTTCAGCACGGCCTATTTGGTCTGGAGTGCACTGGGGCAAGCTGGGGTCGCACAACATGCCCGCCAGTCCTTGCAGGCACTGAATTTGCCCAGCGAGTCCCTGCTCGTGACACCCACACCTTTGAACACGCTGCTGTGGCGTGTGGTGGCCTTGGACGGTGATCAGTTTCATGAAGGTTTTTATTCATGGCTGGATGGCGATCGCGCCATCCGATTTGTGACCTACCCACGCGGTGGCGCTTTGGCTGCGCAAAACGCGGATCACCCGCAAATTCAGCGTTTGGCCAGGTTCACCGATGGGTTTTTCAAGGTCCACACCCAGGGCGATCGCTTGGTGGTGACCGATTTGCGAATGGGACAAGAGCCCGATTACGTTTTCGCATTCGACATTGGAGCGCCCTTGCAAAGTGGCCAAACCCCACCCCAGTCCGAGTCATTGAGCCGCCGCATGCGTGTGGCTGAGGGACTGACATGGCTGGGCCAGCGCATGTTGGGGCGCGACCTTCCTGCGCCAGGCACGGTCAACAACTGAGCCCAAAACTGCTTTGCATCGCCTTGCCTGTTTTTTGCGCACGGTGTGGCAGGGCGCATGGCATCAGGGTTTGCACGGATTCCCCTGCGTTTGTCCACAGCTTCATGCACAGAAGAAAGGGACAACTTGAGCAAGCCTGTCAGGCCACTTCCCTTGGCCCATAGGGCGGGTACTTGACCATGATGGCTGCAAAGAGCGCTGAACTTTCAAAAGCCGCCAGCCATGGCCTCAACGCGTGCCAAGGCTGCGCTGCAAACCAGGCCGGGTCGGTGTGGGCGTATTGACGCACAAAGGGCGCGATGGCGGCGTCAGCCAAGCTCCAGCGATCGCCGGCCAAAAAAAGCTGATGGCCAAGGCGTGCATCCAGTGTTTGCAGCCAAAGTGCCGCTTCATCGCGGTCGGCTGCACCGCTTTCCAGGCCTGATCGATTCGGGTATTTGTAGCGGTCCAGTTGTCGTTTGAAGGGGCCGTCGTTGTGTGCGATCAGGGTCCGGGCATCGGCCATGGCCTCATCCGAGGCGGGCAGCCAGCTCAGCGGATCGCGTTGGCCCAGCGCCCACAGCATGATGTCCAGGCTTTCTTCGAGCACCTTTTCGCCTGCCGTGCCGCGCAGCCACAAAACCGGCACGGTGCCTTTGGGTGACAGGGCCAGCATGTGGACAGGCTTGTTTTTCAGCACCACTTCACGGTGTTCATGCGCCAAGCCGCTGGCGTGCAGGGCCAGCCGGGCTCGCATGGCGTAGGGGCAGCGGCGAAACGAATACAGGACAGGCAGGGCAGTGTCAGACATGGGGGCAGTGTAAATGTCTGACGCCATTGCTTTTTGTGCGCCATGGCGGCCCATCGCTGCCTTCCGAGTGGGTCTTGTGCAATCGCTCAGCGACTGTGCCAAGATAAGCCCCTTTTTATGGCTCGAATGAGGAGACATCCCTTGAACAACAACCTGATTGAAGACACACAAGCCTTGCTGGGCGGACACTTGGGAGACGCCGTGGCCACTCGCCGCACGGCTTTGAAAGCGGCTTTGGGCGTGGGCTATGCCGCCGCTGCCGTACCGATCATGGCGCAAACAGCCATCAAAACCCCTGTCACGGGCCTGGTTTCGGGCGAAGTGACCATCGAGGTGAATGGGTTCAAGATGCCCGCCTACCGCAGTGCGCCTGCGGGCAAGACCGGTTTGCCGGTGGTGTTGGTGATCTCCGAAATTTTTGGGGTTCACGAGTACATTGCCGACGTCACGCGCCGCTTGGCCCAAGCCGGTTACTTGGCCATTGCGCCTGAGTTGTTTGTGCGCCAGGGCGACCCCAATGAATATGGCGAAATCGCCAAGCTGCAAGCCGAAATCATCTCCAAAGTGCCCGACGCGCAGGTCATGGGCGACCTGGACGCCTGTGTGGCCTGGGCAGCGGCCAACGGGGGCAACACCGACAAACTGGCCATCACGGGCTTTTGTTGGGGCGGTCGCATCACCTGGCTGTATGCGGCGCACCAGCCCAAACTGAAGGCGGGTGTGGCCTGGTATGGCCGCCTGGTGGGCAATGCCACGGCGCAAACGCCTGCTCACCCGCTGGCGTTGGTGGGCAGCCTGAAGGCCCCGGTGTTGGGCTTGTATGGCGCAGCCGACACGGGCATCCCCCTTGACACGGTGGATAAGATGAAATCGGAACTGGCTCAGGGGCCCGCAGCGGCCAAAGCCAGTGAGTTTGTGGTTTATCCTGAGGCTCCGCACGCTTTTCATGCCGACTACCGGGGCAGCTACCGCAAAGGACCCGCTGAAGACGGCTGGCAGCGTTTGCTGGCCTGGCTCAAACGCCATGGCGTGGCCTGATTTTTTGAACGCAGAGACCGCCCTTCGGGGCGGTTTCTAATGGGGTGCAGGGCACCTCGGGAAACATGATGACTTTATTGGCAATTTTGTTGGGCACTTTGGTGGCGGGCATTGGCAGCGTCTGGGTGGCGGCTTGGCTCAGTTTTGGCATTTTGAGCCGCTACACCCAGCACATGCTGAGCCTGGCCGCAGGGGCCTTGATGGCCACCGCGTTTTTGCACCTCTTGCCCGAGGCCTTCGAGAGTGAGGCTGGGGCGCACGAGCTGTTTTTGACCTTGTTGGTGGGCTTGGTCTTTTTCTTTTTGCTCGACAAGGCCGAACTTTGGCACCACGGACATGAACATGGCCACGACCATGGACACGGTCATGGGCACGACCATGTGCATCACGCCGACCATGCCCATGCGCACAGCGCTCATGCCGACCAAGAGCCGCTTCGCGGGCAGTGGGCGGTGTTGGCAGGCGACAGCGTGCATTGTTTTGGTGACGGTATCCTGATCGCCTCGGCCTTCATTGCCGACATGCGTTTGGGCGTGATTGCCGCGCTGGCCGTGCTGGCCCACGAAATTCCTCACCACATGGGCGATTTGGCCGTGTTGCGCCAAGGCAGCAGCAGCCGCCAAGCGGCCATCCTCAAGGTCTCAATGGCCGGCGCCATCACCGCTTTGGGCGGTGCCGTGGGCTATGTGTTGGTCGATGCCCTGCACGACTGGCTGCCGTATTTTCTGGTGGTGGCCAGCAGCAGTTTTGTTTATGTGGCTTTGGCCGACCTGATCCCCCAACTGCAAAAACGCCTGTCTGCTCGCGAGACGGCCGCCCAGATCATTTGGCTGGGCTTGGGCATTGGCATGGTGGTGCTGGTCAGTGCTTTAGCGGGGCATCAGCACTGACTGGTGTCTTAGCCTTTGGCGCAGGGCAGGCCGGGCGTTCGGCACCATTCGCTCCAGCTGCCCGCATACAGGGCAGTGGGGCCAAATCCGGCCAATTCCATCGCGAACAAATTGGGCACGGCAGTCACGCCGCTGCCGCAGTGGTGCATCACGGTGCTGGCCGGACGGCCCGCCAGCACTTGGTCCCACTCGGCTTTGAGCAAGTCAGGGTTTTTGAAGCGCCCATCGTCAGTGAAGTTTTCTGTGAATGGGCGGTTCAGCGCTCCGGGAATGTGGCCCGCCACCGGGTCCAGCGGCTCCACCTCACCCCGGTAACGGGCACCTGCGCGTGCATCCACCACGGTTTGGGTGTCTTGACCCAGGGCGGTTGACACGGTGTCGGTCAGCACCAGCTGGCGCAGGGGGGCATTCAAGTTGAATTGAGCGGGGGTGGCTGGGGCTGTGGCTACTGGGCCTGAGTCCACCGCACCGCCAGCATTTTTCCAGGCTTGCAAGCCGCCGTCGAGGATGGCCACCGCGTCGTGCCCCAACCACTTGAGCATCCACCACAGCCGGCCGCAGTACTGGCTTTTGTTGCGGTCGTACACCACGATTTGCATGCCATTGTGAATGCCCAGACTGCCCAGCCATTGCGCCACGATCTCGCGCTGCGGCAAGGGGTGGCGACCGCCATTGACAGCTTGACCCGGGGCGTGTGTGCTCAGGTCCTTGTCCAAGTGGGCTGGCCAGGCACCTGCGATGCGTTCGCTGTCAAAAAAACCATCGGCCAGCTCGGGCTTCATCAAATCAAAGCTGCAGTCGAGCACTGCGCATGGGCTTCCTTGCGCTTGCAGTTGTTGCAGTTCGGTGGCGGTGATCAGCAGGGTGTGCATGAAAGTTCAGTCTCCGTTGGGGGTTGTCAATCCGGTGTGCGGGGCAGGCCCCGGTTGCGCAAAATGGTGGATGCGATACCGCTGGCCATGATCAAGGCCATGCCCAGCCAGCCCATCAGGGCGATTTGGTCACCAAACAGCAGCAGGCCAAACAAGGCACCAAACACGATGCCCGAGTATTGCAAATTGGCCACCACCATCGTGGAGCCCCTGCTGTAGGCTTTGGTCATGCACAGCTGCCCCAATGCGGCCAGCACCCCCACAGGCAGCAGCCACAAGACGCTGGGCCAAAGCCAAGTGCTCATGCCGGTGATCAGCATCAAGGCGGCCCCGACCACGGTGGTGCCCACTGAGAAATAAAACACGGTGCGGGCTTCGGGCTCATGCAGTCGCCCCAGTGCAGCCACCTGGATATAGGCCAGGGCGGCAATCAGACCCGACAAGAGACCGACCACACCGGCCACCCACTGGTCCTGTTCGATGGTGGGGCGCAACAGCAAGACAACGCCTCCAAAACCGGCCAACACCGCCAAAACAATCGGGACTTGGCGGCGGATTTCACGCAGTTTCCCGCTCAGTAAGGTGCCACCCACCAAAAAAACCGCTACCCACACACCACTCATGTAGTTCAGGGTCATGGCGGTGGACAGCGGCAAATGGCCCAGCGCGTAAAACCAAGCCGCCAAGGACGTCACGCCCACCACCGAGCGCCAGACGTGCATCATGGGGATGGGGGTGCGCAAAGTGATGCCTTGCATGCGGCAGATCCAGGCCATGAAGACCACGCCAATCAAGCCCCGGAAAAAAACCAGTTCAAAGGTGTGGAAGTGCGCCGACGCATATTTGATGCAAACCCCCATCATTGAAAAAAACAACGACGCCAGGATCATCCAGGAGGCTTGCATCGGCGCTTTCAGCTCAAAGCGTGCTCATTTGACGGCGATACCACTCGTGAAAGTGTTGCATGCCGTCTTCCATGGGGCTTTGGTAAGGGCCCACTTCGTTGTCGCCGCGTGCCAGCAGGGCTTTGCGGCCCGCGTCCATGCGCTCTGCAATCTCATCGTCCTCGATGCAAGTTTCCATGTAGGCCGCTTGCTGGGCTTCGACAAATTCACGCTCAAAGGCGACGATTTCTTCGGGGTAGTAGAACTCGACCATGTTCAGCGTCTTGGTCGGGCTGATGGGGTGCAGGGTCGACACGGTGAGCACATGCGGGTACCACTCGACCATGATGTGGGGGTAATACGTCAGCCAGATGGCGCCGCGCTCGGGCAGTTGGCCGTTGCGGTATTGGAGCAACACCTCATGCCACTTTTTGTAAGCGTCTGAGCCAGGCTGGCCAAAACCACCCGACACGCCCACGGTCTGCACCGAATAGTGTTCCTTGAACTCCCAGCTCAGGTCGTCGCAGGTGACGAACTGGCCCAGCCCCGGGTGGAAGGGGCCGACATGGTAGTCCTCTAAATAAACCTCGATGAAGGTTTTCCAGTTGTAGTTGCACTCGTGCAGCTCGACCCGGTCGAGTGCGTAGCCTTCAAAGTTCAGTTGGGCTCTGGGGCCCATGCCGGCCAAATCGGCAGCGATGTCGCGGCCGTTGTCCTCGAACAAGAGGCCGTTCCATTCTTGCAACTTGTAGTTGTTCAAATTGAGGCAGGGATCGTGCCCAAAATGGGGGGCACCCAGCAACTCGCCTTTGGGCGAATACGTCCAGCGGTGCAGCGGGCAGACGATGTTGCCGCCTGCGCTGCCTTTTTGCTGGGTCTGCAGGTTGCCCCGACCGTTGAGCATGATGGCTTGGCGGTGCCTGCACACATTGGAGACCAGCTCGACCCCGCCTTGGGCGTTGCGCACCAAAGCGCGACCTTGGGCCTCGTGGGGCAGGGCGTAATAGTCACCCACATGGGGCACGGCCAGTTGGTGACCCACATAGCGTGGGCCTTGCTGGAAGAGGGTTTTCAATTCGCGCTGAAACAGCGCCTCATCGAAATAAGTTGAAACTGGTAGTTGGCTTGCGGCCTGCTGCAGTTGAAGACTTAAATCAGACATGGGTGACCTGACCTAGAGACTCCCCCTATGAAGGGGCAGGGACAAAGCGCTGAATTCAAGGAAAACGGCGCAAAAAAATGACAGGAAAATCCTGCCGATGTAGCCCGATTCTACCCCGGGGGGTCTGCGCTGCTGTGCATCAGGACACAGGCCGTGAAAATTCCGGTCTTTGTTCCCCTGAGCGACAGCACCCATCGCCCATTTTTGTCTTATGGGCTTGACATGGGGCACTGTCAGCTCCATCAAGGCTTAAGGCCTAAAATCGGGTTTTTTGCCGGAATACCCTCATGCCCAAGGCTGCCAAACCCGACCCCGCCGATACGGAGGCGGTCAACCTGCCTGCGAATTACGAAGCAGCTTTGTCGGAGCTGGAGTTGCTGGTTGGCCAGTTGGAGTCTGGGCAAATGCCTTTGGACCAGCTGTTGACGGGCTACCAGCGCGGCGCGGTGCTGTTGGCCTATTGCCGTGACAAACTCAAAGCCGTGGAAGACCAAATCCAGGTGCTGGACGGCGGACAACTCAAACCCTGGAGTGGCGCATGAGCCTGGACCTGAAAGCCTGGATGCAAGCGCATCTGGAACGAGTGGAGTCGGCTTTGTCGACCGGCATGGTGGCCGAGTCACCCGCTGCTTTGGGGCAGGCCATGCGCTACGCTGTGCTCGACGGCGGCAAGCGCCTGCGCCCCTTGTTGGTGCTGGCCACCGCCGAGGCGGTGGGCGATGACCTGAGCAGTCCGGCCTCGCTCAATGCCGCCTGCGCCATCGAGTTGATCCATGCCTATTCTTTGGTGCACGACGACATGCCTTGCATGGACAACGACGTGCTGCGGCGCGGCAAACCCACGGTGCATGTGCAATTTGGGCAGGCGCAAGCCCTGTTGGCGGGTGACGCCTTGCAAACCCTGGCCTTCGAATTTTTGACCCCGCTGGACGACCGTGTGCCTGCGGCGGTGCAAGCGGCCTGTGTGGCTTTGTTGGCCCGCGCTTCGGGCTACCAGGGCATGGCTGGGGGCCAGGCGATTGACCTGGCCAGTGTGGGCCAACGCCTGAGCGAAGACCAGTTGCGCCAGATGCACCGCCTCAAAACCGGGGCGCTGCTGCTGTGCAGCGTGCAGATGGGGGCGGCTTGTGTGCCTGGCGTATCCGACTCGGTTCAGGCCGCTTTGTGTCGTTTTGGCGAGGCCTTGGGCCTGGCCTTTCAGGTGGTGGACGATGTGCTCGATGTGACGGCAGATTCGGCCACCTTGGGCAAAACTGCAGGCAAAGACGAAGCTGCCGACAAACCCACGTATGTGGCCCTCATGGGCTTGGAGGGTGCCAAAGCATTTGCCGACGCACTGGCCGCACAGGCCACCCAAGCCTTGACCGACACGGGCTTGCCTGAAGTTCGTTTGGCTGCTTTACGTGCCTTGACCGCCATGGTGGTAGAAAGAAACAACTGACATGTCCGATTTGCTCAAAAACATCGACACCCCGGCCGATCTGCGCCGCCTGCAGCGCACCGACTTGCCCCAGTTGGCCGACGAACTGCGCCACTGCGTGCTCGACAATGTCTCCAAAACCGGCGGGCACCTGAGCTCCAACCTGGGCACGGTGGAGTTGACAGTGGCTTTGCACTACGTCTTCAACACCCCCGAAGACCGCATCGTCTGGGACGTGGGCCACCAGACTTACCCCCACAAAATCCTCACCGGCCGTCGTGACCGCATGCCCACGCTGCGTCAGTTTGGCGGCCTGTCGGGTTTTCCGCGCCGCGACGAGAGCGAATACGACACCTTTGGCACCGCGCACTCGTCCACCAGCATTTCGGCCGCTTTGGGCATGGCCGTGGCGGCCCGCCAAAAAGGCGAGTCGCGCCATTCGATTGCCGTGATTGGCGACGGCGCCATGACCGCAGGCATGGCCTTTGAGGCGCTGAACAACGCGGGCGTCGAAGAGTGCAAGCTGTTGGTGATCCTGAACGACAACGACATGTCGATCAGCCCACCCGTGGGGGCGCTCAACCGCTACCTCGCTCAGCTCATGAGCGGGCGTTTTTATTCGGCGGCCAAGGCCGGGGCCAAGAATGTGCTTAAAAACGCACCGCCCCTGTTTGAGCTGGCCAAGCGCCTGGAAGAGCACGCCAAGGGCATGGTCGTACCCGCCACGCTGTTCGAAAAGTTTGGCTTCAACTACATCGGCCCCATTGATGGCCATGACCTGGAGTCGCTGATTCCGACGCTGGAAAACATCAAGCACCTGGACGGACCGCAGTTTTTGCATGTGGTGACCAAAAAGGGCCAAGGTTATGAAAAGGCCGAGGCCGACCCGGTGGCCTACCACGGCCCCGGCAAGTTCGACCCGAATGTGGGCCTGATGCCTGCGGCCACACCTTCTAAAACCACCTTCACCCAGGTGTTCGGCCAGTGGCTGTGCGACATGGCCGAAAAAGACATGCGCTTGGTGGGCATCACCCCCGCCATGCGCGAGGGCTCGGGCATGGTGGCCTTTCACCAGCGCTTTCCCAAACGCTATTACGACGTGGGCATTGCCGAGCAGCACGCCGTGACTTTTGCTGCGGGCATGGCCTGCGAAGGGCTCAAGCCTGTGGTGGCGATTTACTCCACCTTTTTGCAACGCGGCTATGACCAGCTGATCCACGACGTGGCGCTGCAAAACCTGCCGGTGGTGTTCGCCTTGGACCGCGCGGGCCTGGTGGGTGCCGACGGGGCCACCCACGCGGGGGCTTATGACATCGCCTACATCCGCTGCATCCCCAACATGAGCCTGGCCTGCCCGGCCGATGAGCGCGAATGCCGCCAGCTGCTGAGCACGGCTTATGCACAAAACCACCCGGTGGCGGTGCGCTACCCGCGCGGCGCAGGTGTGGGCACAGAGCCCGGGCGCGACCTGGACACCTTGCCTTTTGGCAAAGGCGAAGTGCGCCGCCAAGGCGAAAAGCTGGCCATCTTGGCCTTCGGCACCTTGTTGACCCCGGCCCTGCAGGCCGCTGAAAAGCTCAATGCCACCGTGGTCAACATGCGCTGGGTCAAACCACTGGATGTGGCGTTGTTGGCCCAAATCGCCCAAAGCCACGAGCGTTTGGTGACGGTGGAGGAGGGCTGCATCATGGGTGGCGCGGGCAGCGCTGTGGCCGAGGCCCTGCAGACCTTGCAGATCACCCGGCCCGTCTTGCACCTGGGCTTGCCCGACGTGTTCATTGAGCATGGCGACCCGGCCAAGCTTTTGTCCATGCAAGGGCTTGATGCGGCGGGCATAGAAAAGTCCATTGGTCAGCGTTGGCCTGCTTGAATTCAATTCAACAAGTTTTGAAAAGCTTTCAATTTTTGTTGTTGCTTCAACTTTGTTGAATTTCAATCCCCATTAAAAGGGTAAACCCCCCCATTTTTGGCTTGTTCAGCTTCTTACAATAAGATTTGACTTGTGAGTCGATGTCCGGTTGTCCCGGATGTGTCATTTAATTTCAACAGGAGTCCATTCATGGATCGTCGTTCCGTCATCAAAAACACTGGTTTGGCTGGCGTGCTGGCCGCTGGTGTTGCACCTGCCGTTCACGCACAAGCCGCCATTCGCTGGCGCCTGAGCTCCAGCTTTCCTAAGGCTCTGGACACCATTCACGGCGCAGCCAGCGTGTTCGCCGATAACGTCAAAGCCATGTCGGGCGGCAAGTTCGAAATCTCGGTGCACGCAGCCGGTGAAATCACCCCACCTTTTGGCGTGGTGGACGCGGTGCAGCAAGGCTCTGTCGAGATGGCACACACCGCCGCATATTACTTTTTTGGCAAGAACGAATCCTTCGCGCTTGGCTGCTCCATTCCTTTCGGTTTGAACAGCCGCCAGATGACCGCTTGGATGCTCGAGGGCAATGGTCTGAAGTTGATGCGCGAGTTTTACGCCCAGTACAACATGATCAACTTCTTGGGCGGCAATACTGGTGCCCAAATGGGTGGCTGGTACCGCAAAGAGATCAAAACTGTCGCGGACATCAAGGGCCTGAAATTCCGGGTTGGTGGTTTCGCCGGCAGAATCATGGAGCGTATGGGCGCTGTGCCCCAGAACATTCCTGGTGGCGAGATCTACACCTCCTTGGAAAAAGGCACGATCGATGCGGCTGAGTGGATTGGCCCCTACGACGATCAGAAGCTGGGCTTCAACAAAGTGGCCCCCTTCTATTACTACCCAGGCTGGTGGGAAGGCGGTCCTCAGTTGGACTTCTTCATCAATCAGAAAGCCTACGATGCGCTGTCGTCTGAAAACAAGGCCATCGTGGCAGCCGCCACTGCTGTGGCCCACACCTCCATGCAAGCCAAGTACGATGCCAAAAACCCTGCTGCTTTGAAAGAGCTTGTGGGTAAAGGCACCAAGCTGCGCGCATTCCCAGAAGCGGTCATGAAGGAGTCCTTCAATCAGTCCATGGCGGTTTATGAGGAACTCAACGCGAAAAACCCTGATTGGAAGAAAATATACGGTGACTACCGTAAATTCCAAGCTGACCAAAACTTGTGGTTCCGATTTACAGAGATGACTTTTGACAAGTTCATGCAAGCACAGAAACTCTGATTTGAGCTCTATAAAAAAACCGGCTTAGGCCGGTTTTTTTATCATCAAAATTGACCTGTTGGACTGATGAGTATCAACTGAGTTTACGGAATTGAGTCAACTCAGAAACCAAGCGCTTGAATTCATCCACCATTTCTGGGCTGCTTGCGTAAATCACAGTGAATTTGCCCATCAACGTCCGAACATAAAGCCGTGGCGCTACCACGGCGTCTAATCCGGGGATTCGGATCAGCTTGGCATATGCGAGATCACGCAATTCAACTTTTTTGTGCCAAATCCAGGTTTGTTCAAGCGTTTGAGCCGTGAGGCTGGTTCGTCCGAAAAGCACATGACCAACGGTGTAGGCCATGATGCCCCAGGCACCCCAAATCCACAGATGGTTGGATTGGGCCACTTGAGGGCCATGTAACTGATAAGCCCAAAATCCCAAGCCCGCCAGCAAGCTCACAGCCAGCAGTTTGAACGTGCGACTGTAGGACGTCACGGTCAATTTTTCATGTGAAGGGGTGAAGCGAAAAGGGGCGGGACCCAAATGCTCGGTGAGAGGATTGTCGTGAGGTGATGTCATGTGAGCAGCGAATAAAAAACGCCTCTCTAGAGAGGCGTTTCAGTGTGAATGAGAGATTTATTTCTTGAATAAATCGTCAATTTTTTGTTGCTCGTCTTTTGAAGATGAGTCTGAATTTTCTTCAGTCTTGAGCGTGTTTTCGGTTTCGACTGGACTGTCCTGTGGCATCTCAATGACCACTTTGTCGATGTCAACCTTGATTTCTTTGTCAAGAAATGCCGTCACGGTCTGGGGCATAAAAATAACAATCACCACCAGCAGAAGCTGCATGATCACCCAGGGGATCGATCCCATGTAAATGTCATTGGATTTGACCGCCACCGGGATTCGTTTGTCCTTGAACAAGGTGTCTGCGATGCCACGCAGGTAAAACAGTGCAAAGCCAAACGGAGGGTGCATGAAACTGGTCTGCAAGTTCACGCACAGCAGCACGCCAAACCAGATCAAATCAATGCCCAGCTTGTCAGCTACCGGGGCCAGCATGGGCACGATGATGAAAGCGATCTCGAAGAAGTCGAGGAAGAAAGCCAAGAAAAATACGAACAGGTTCACCACAATCAGGAAACCCACTTGGCCCCCTGGCAAACCCGTCAGCAAATGTTCAACCCATTTGTGACCGTCAACGCCTTGAAAGACTTGACTGAAAACCCGTGAACCAATGAGGATGAACACCACCATCGCCGTCAAGCGCATGGTGCCATGCATCGCTTCCCACAACACGGCCCAGTTCAAACGTTTGTGCATGGCCGCCAAGATCATCGCACCCACCACACCCATGGCACCCGCTTCTGTAGGGGTTGCCAAAGCGGAGTCTTGGAAAGGCAAGCCACCCATGGAGCCTAAGACCGTGAAGATCAAAATAGCCGAAGGGATGATGCCCTTGAGACATTTGCTCCAAAGCGCCCAGCCGTTGAGGCTGCGGTCTTTCTTGGGAATGCCCGGCAGATAATCTGGTTTGATACGAGTCAAAGCAAAGGTGTACAGAGCAAACATCCCAATCTGTATCAACGACGGGCCCCATGCACCTTTGTACATGTCACCCACGGGTTTGCCCAACTGGTCAGCCAAAACCACCAGAACCAAAGATGGCGGAACGAGCTGTGTGATGGTGCCCGATGCCGCCAACACACCAGTGGCGTAGCGCATGTTGTAGCCATAACGGATCATGACGGGCAAGGAAATCAATGCCATGGCAATGACTTGACCCGCCACAGTGCCGGTGATCGCGCCAAGAATGAAACCCACAATGATGACCGAATAGCCCAAGCCCCCCTTCATAGGGCCGAACAGTTGTCCCATGGAGTCCAGCATGTCTTCGGCCAGCCCACACTTTTCCAGGATGGTGCCCATGAAAGTGAAGAAAGGGATCGCCAGCAACAAGTCATTGCTCAAGATGGAGAAAATCGAGATGGGCAGGTTGCTCATGAAAGCGACCGGAAACCACCCCATTTCAATGGCGTAAAAACCGCTGGCCAAACCCAGAGCTGCCAACGAAAAAGCGACGGGGAAACCCACCAACATCACCACAACGAGGCCCGCGAACATGATCGGGGCGAAATTTTCCATTTGCATTTTGTTTCCTTGCTTTTGTTTTCAGAGACCTTGAAAGCTCTGTGTTTTATTGCAGGGGTTTTTCATAGTGGGTGTCCATGGCGTATTGGCCAGTCAAGTAACCTACACGCTTGATCAATTCGGCCAAACCCTGGAGCCAAACCAGCGCAAAGCCCAAAGGCAATGCCAGGGTGGCTGGCCAGCGGATCAGACCGCCTGCGTTTTGGCTCACCTCACCCGAAACCAAGGTGTTCATGAAATAGGGATAGGACAGCCAAGCCAGGTAGCCCATGATGGGCATCAGAAAGACGATGATGCCGAAAATATCGACATAAACAGGACCATTGCCCTTGAGCTTGCCGTAAATCAGGTCCACTCGAACATGTTCGTTGACTTTGAGCACGTAGGGCGATCCCACCATGACCATCCACGCAAACAGGTACCACTGGATTTCGATCAGGCCGTTCGAGCTCCAGTCGAAACCGTAGCGCACAAAAGCATTTCCCGCACAAATCATGGCAGCCAACAAAACCGCCCATGAAGCCAGCATGCCAAAGCCTTTGCTCACCCAGTCCATGAAGCTTGCGAATTTGAGTAAGGCAGTCAAGACATCTCTCCATTCAAAAAGAAAAGGGCTTTGCACAGCCCCCGTAGCGAACATCAATTTCGCGATAACCCGGGATGTTAACAACGCCAGAGGACTTCTGTTGACCATCTTGGCTATGTCAATCGGATATTTCTTGAGGATGCTTTGAATTTTGTTCAAGAAGGGTGAAAAAACCCCTTCGGCTAAGTAGTTTTACTTAGGTCGATGGTTTGTGGGTGCTATGGGCCCACCAAGGCAGTCGCTGTTTCAGGGACTGAATTTGCCCAGACGCTGAGCTGATCATGTAGCCGGCCAAGGCATTCATTTGTGTCGCCCAGCCGCTCGATTGCAGTGTGTCCATCAACAATTGAACTGCTGGCGAGTTCACCGCACTTTTGAGGCAAACCAGCCAGTAGTCCTCGGCGGCCAAGGGCACAAAGTCAAGGCCTTGCACTGCCGCAGCGGACTCCATACCCAGCCCTGCATCTGTTTGACCAGATCCCATGCTTGCAGCCACAGCAGCGTGGGAAGGCTCTTCTAGCCCATAACCCAAGAGTGATCCGCTGTCGATCGATGCTTGTCTCAGCCACTGGTCCAACAACAAACGGGTGCCTGTACCGGGGCTGCGGTTCACAAATCTCACGCCTGCACGCGTCAAATCGTGCAGACCCGTCTTGAGCAGTGGCTTGTAAGTGCGTGCAACCAAGGAGTCGGCATCAGGTTGCGAAGGGGCGTGAAAGCCCGCTAAAACGCAGCGGCTTTCCATTTAGGCGCGAATCGCGTCCACGCTGCCACGAAAGCGCATGTCCAAGTGCAGGGATTGGCGGGCGCTGTGTTCCCTGTGTTTGACCAGCACATCGGCTTGCGCTTGGTGCGGTGTCCAGCTGTAAGAGAGGTTGATGTGTTGCACGGGAATCAGTTTGACTCATTCTGCGCGGCAGCGATTCGTGGTGCAGATTGGACCTATGCAAGGTAATTCATAGCGGACATCCCTTACGAAAACGGGACGTATCGTCCGTTAGCATCCATCCCAGCTCATGAACACCTTCTCCGACAGCGTCCTGACGGCGCTGAACCTCGTCACCTCTTTCGATCCTGCCCTGTGGGTGGTCGTCACCCGGTCTTTGGCCGTCAGTGCCACAGCCTGCCTGCTGGCCTATGGCGTGGGCGTGGCGCTGGGGGCATGGCTGGCGGTGTCGCGATTTCGCGGCAGGGGCGCTGTGCTGGTGGGCTTGAACACCTTGTTGGCGCTGCCTTCGGTGGTGGTGGGCTTGGTGGTGTATTTGCTGCTGTCGCGCACCGGGCCTTTGGGCTTTTTGGGCTGGATGTTCAGTTTCAAGGCCATGGTGCTGGCCCAGTTTATTTTGGTGGTGCCCGTGGTGGCCGCGCTCACGCGCCAAGTGGTTGAAGACGTGGAGCGCCAGCATGGCGAGCAGTGGGCCTCACTGGGCGCAGGGCCTTGGGTGCGCAGTTTGTTGCTCGCTTGGGATGAACGGCTGGCCTTGCTGACCATTGGCGTCACCGCCTTTGGCCGCGCCATCTCGGAGGTGGGCGCGGTCATGATCGTGGGCGGCAACATCGACGGCTTCACGCGCGTCATGACCACCGCCATTGCCCTGGAGACCAGCAAAGGCGATTTGCCGCTGGCGCTGGGGCTGGGCATGGTTTTGCTGGCGGTGGTGCTGCTGCTCAATGCGCTGGTGGCGGGGCTTCGCCTGTGGGGTGAGCGGCGCTCCGCGCGACCCGCGCCAGAGGGTAGAACCACTGAGGTGCAGCCATGAGTGCCGCGCAGATTGGCTTGGACGCCGTGAGCGTGCAACTGGGGTCACAAGCAGCCTTGAAGCGCGTGAGCTTGCGCATCGAAGCGGGCGAGCGCGTGGCGCTGGTGGGAGCCAATGGCTCGGGCAAAAGCACTTTGCTGCGCACCCTGCATGGTCTGGTGCTGCCCTCGCAAGGCCAGGTTTTGCAAGTGCCGGGGGTGCGCCAGGCCATGTTGTTCCAAAGGCCGCATTTGTTGCGCCTGTCCGCCTTGAACAATGTCGGGCTGGGCTTGTGGCTGGACCGTGCACGCGGCCTGTCTTGGTCGGCCGCCAAAGCGCTGGCACTGCAGGCTTTAGAGCGCGTCGGTTTGTTGTCTGTGGCGCAGCAAAACGGCCGCCAGTTGTCGGGCGGGCAGCAGCAGCGCTTGGCCTTGGCCCGCGCTTGGGCGCGTCAGCCCGATGTGCTGCTGCTGGACGAGCCCACGGCCAGCCTGGACCCGCATGCCAAACGCGAAGTCGAAGCCCTGATGGCCGACTTTGCCTGTGCCCCAGAACGGCCGCTGACCTTGGTCTGGGCCAGCCACAACCTGGGCCAAGTCAAGCGCTTGGCCACCCGCGTCATTTATCTGGAGTTCGGTCAAGTGATGGCCGACTTGCCCGTGGCCGATTTTTTCACCCCCGCCGTGTTGGCTGAATGCAGCCCGGCGGCCCATGCTTTTGTTCAAGGAGAACTTTCATGACCTTCCCATCTTCTATGACCCGTCGCGCTCTGGTGTGCGCGGTGTTGGCCACCACTTCGGTTTGGGCACAAGCCCAGTCCATCGTCATGTCGTCCACCACATCGACTGAGCAGTCAGGTTTGTTTGCGCACCTCTTGCCCGCCTTTAAGAAAGCCAGTGGGTTGGATGTGAAAGTGGTGGCCCTGGGCACGGGCCAGGCGCTGGACATGGCGCGGCGCGGTGACGCCGACGTGGTGTTTGTGCACGACCAAGTGGCCGAAGAGAAATTTGTGGCCGATGGCTTTGGCATCAAGCGCTTGCCTGTGATGTACAACGACTTTGTGCTGATCGGCCCCAAGGCTGACCCGGCAGCCACCAAAGGCAAAGACATTGTGGCGGCCCTGGCCAAGTTGTCGGCAGGCAATGCCGCCTTTGTGTCGCGCGGAGACAAGAGCGGCACACACGCGGCCGAACTGCGTTTTTGGAAAATGGCCAACTTGACCGACAAAAAAGGCAGCGGCTACAAGGAATGCGGCTGCGGCATGGGCCCGGCTTTGAACATTGCGGCGTCTTCCGGCGGCTATGTGTTGGCCGACCGCGCCACTTGGCTGAACTTCAAAAACCGCGCCGATCTGGCCATTTTGGTGGAGGGTGACCAACGTCTGTTCAACCAATACGGCGTCATGGTGGTCAACCCGGCCAAACATGCGCATGTCAAGCAGGCCGATGCGCAGAAGTTTGTTGACTGGATCACCTCGGCCGCAGGTCAGGGTGTGATTGCCGACTACAAAATCGGCGGCGAGCAGTTGTTTTTCCCGAACGCGGGGAAGTGATCTGACACTGGGTCAGCTTTTGGGCAAGCCGAGTTTGCGGTACACCGTGGCGCGGCTGATGCCCAAGGCCCGGGCCGCTTCGGCCACATTGCCTCGCGCCTGTTTGACGGCTTCGCGGATCATCTCGGTTTGTGCGTCTTTCAGGCCTTTGGGGGCCTGGACCATGGCCGCAAATTGGGGCTCGGAGTGCGCGGTGTGGGCACCATGGCCTGACGGTGCAGCGTGAAAAGCTTGCGCCGAAGACCCTGCCAGCCAAGCCTGCGTTTGCAAGCGCAGCCCTGACCACAGGGGCAACTCTTGGGTCTGCGCTGCGCCTTTGCTGTTTCGCCGGGCGGCGTCGAACAGGTTTTCCCAGGCAGAGGCAAACACATCGCTGGCGTGCAAGGACTCGCCTTGCGGCGTGGGCGACAAAGACAACATTTGACGCGCGGTCGGGTTGGCACCCAAGATGTGGCCGTTGGGGCCCAAGGTGATCAAGCCGTCGCTGTCGTCGCCGGCTTGGTTGCCGGGCCAGTTCAGGCGCAGCACCAGCGCGTGTCCGGTGGACAGCAGCCAGCTGTTTTCGATGCTGCGGGCCGAGCGCCGCACCAGATGTTTCAGGGCCGGGCGTTCGGTGGTTTCGATGCCTGTCAGGTCCAGCATGCCCGCGCACAAGCCGTCAGGACCAAAAACCGGTGCTCCGGCGCAGCTGTAGACGCTGTTGTCCTGAAAAAAATGCTCACCCCGGTGCAGCCAGACCGGTTGCAGTTCGCTCAAGGCAGCACTGATGGACGTGGTGCCCACCGAGCGTTCTGACAGGTCCACACCCACACGGGCAATGGCGTCGGCGCGGCGGTCTTGGCGGTCCACCGGGCCGTGGACATCGACCACGATGCCCTGTGCATTGGTCAAGATGGCGAAATAGCGGATGTCGGCAATCGCACGGGCCAGCTCCACCAGCACAGGCTGGGCCGCCTGCACCAGTGGGCGGCTGTTTTCTTGTACGCGGCGCATTTGCTGAGCCGAAACGGTGTCAAACCCCACGCTTTGCTGCGGCTGCAGGCCCATGGCCAGGCAGCGTTTCCAGGACTGGGTCAGCCAAGGCGACACGCCTGCCAGTGATTCACCGGGTCGCAAGTGGCCAGTGCGCCCCTCCAACACCAGTTCACGGGCTCGTTCTATCCGCTCCAGGCGGTCGCTGTTGTGGGCAGTCAGGGGCATGTCAGATGTGTATCAAGCTGAGAATTTTTGCGGCAACCCTGCAAAACCTAGGGTTAATACGCATCGGTTTGTGGGGGCAAGTACCAACAATGGCTATGCATTCTGATTCATAAGCGCGAGCTTGACCAGCCCGCCAATTCACAGGAGATCCACATGCAGAAAGTCCTGCACATCAATCCGGACAAATGTACCGGCTGCTTGCAGTGCGAAATGGCCTGTTCTTTCGAGAACTACGGCACATACGCCACATCCAAGTCGCGCATCAAGGTGTTCGACTTCCACCACACCGGCAAAAAAGTGCCTTACACCTGCACCCAGTGCGACGAGGCTTGGTGCTTGCACGCCTGCCCAGTGGAAGCCATCACCGTGGACAAAGTCACGGGCGCCAAGGTGGTCAACGAGTCCACCTGCGTGGGTTGCAAGGTGTGCACCATTGCCTGCCCATTTGGCACGATCAACTATGTGCAAGAAACTGGCAAGGTGCAAAAGTGCGACCTGTGCGGTGGCGATCCAGCTTGCGCTGATGCCTGCCCCACCGGCGCCATCACCTTCGTCGATGCCAACTGGACTGGTATGGACAAAATGAAACAGTGGGCCGACAAGTTGGGCAATCAGCCCTCTGCGGCTTAAACCCCCCACCCTTAAGGAGCATCAACATGTCTTGGGCTGGAAAAATTCTCCGCGTCGACCTGACCGCGGGCACCGTCAAATCTGAACCTCTGAACATGGAATGGGCCAAGGCCTATCTGGGTTCACGCGGTCTGGGCAGCAAATACCTGATCAGCGAAGTCGACCCCAAAGTCGATCCGCTGTCGGCCGACAACAAAATCATCTGGGCCACCGGCCCGCTGACCGGCACCATGGCCTCTACCGGTGGCCGCTACACCGTCATCACCAAAGGCCCACTGACGGGCGCCATTGCCTGCTCCAACTCGGGTGGCTACTGGGGTGCCGAGCTGAAAATGGCCGGTTGGGACATGATCATTTTTGAAGGCGCATCGGCCAAGCCGGTGTACCTCTACATCAACGACGACGAAGTCGAGCTGCGTGACGCCGGTCACCTGTGGGGCCAAAGCGTCTGGAAGACCGAGGAAATCCTCAAGTCCAGCCTGCAAGACCCGCTGCTGCGCGTGTCCAGCATTGGCAAGGCCGGTGAAAACGGTGTGCTGTATGCCGCTGTGGTGAACGACCTGCACCGTGCGGCTGGCCGTTCGGGCGTGGGCACCGTCATGGGCAGCAAAAACCTCAAGGCCATCGCCGTGCGCGGCACGATTGGTGTGGGCAACGTGCAAAACCCCAAGGCCTTCATGGCGGCGACCAAGGCCGCCAAAAAGGTGCTGGCCGACAACGGCGTCACCGGCCAGGGCCTGCCTGCTTACGGCACTCAAGTGCTGATGAACGTGATCAACGAAGTCGGTGCTTTGCCTACCCGCAACCACCGCGACGTGCAATTCGAAAGCGCCAAGGACATCTCGGCTGAAGCCATGGTCACGCCCCGCGAGACCGACGGCAAAAAGCACCTGGTGACCAACCAAGCCTGCTTCGGTTGCACCATCGCCTGCGGCCGCATCAGCAAGATGGACGAGGGCCACTTCTCGGTCAAGAACAAGCCCGAATACTGGGGCGCATCGGGTGGTCTCGAATACGAAGCCGCTTGGGCGCTGGGTGCAGCCAACGGTGTGAAGGACCTCGAAGCCCTGCAATACGCCAACATGATTTGCAACGAAGAAGGCTTTGACCCGATCAGCTTCGGTGCCACCATTGGCGCCGTCATGGAGCTGTACGAAATGGGCGTGCTGACCAAAGAGCAAATTGGTGTGGACGCGCCTTTTGGCTCCGCCGAAGCCTTGTGCGAGTTTGTCGACATGACCGCCAAGGGCATTGGTTTTGGCAAGGAAATTGGCTTGGGCTCCAAGCGCCTGACCGCCAAGTACGGCCACCCCGACCTGTCCATGAGCGTCAAGGGCCAGGAATTCCCAGCCTATGACGGACGTGTGATCCAGGGCATTGGCCTGGCTTACGCCACGTCCAACCGTGGTGCCTGCCACCTGCGTGGTTACACCATCGCTTCTGAAGTGCTGGGCATCCCGGTCAAGACCGAGCCTACCGAGCACGAAGGCAAGCCAGAACTGGTCAAGGCTTTCCAGGACGCGACCGCTGCGTTTGACTCGGCCGGTATTTGTGTTTTCACCAGCTTCGCCTGGACCCTGGCCGACGTGGCCCCTCAGGTGCAAGCTGCATGCGGCGAAGAGTTCACCATGGAACACTTGGCCCACATTGGTGAGCGCATCTGGAACATGGAGCGCGAGTTCAACAACGCCGCAGGCTTCACCAAGGCCGACGACAACCTGCCCAAGCGCCTGATGACCGAAGCCGCCAAAACCGGCCCCGGCAAAGGCATGGTCAGCAAGTTGGACGAGATGCTGCCCAAGTACTACGACGCGCGTGGCTGGGATGGCGAAGGCCGACCCACATCGGCCACCCGGGAACGTCTGGGACTTTGACGGTCATTGCCCACAGGGCGTGGTCATGTCGTCAAACCCATGGTCCCCGCTTGGTGAGGCTTGAATGAAATGCGCAGCGGCCTTCAATGGCCGCTGCCTGCTTTTGGAGAAAACACCATGACCCATCACGTGATTCTGGGCGCTGGCCCTGCAGGCGTCATCGCCGCCGAGACCTTGCGCAAGCACTGCCCGCAAGACCGCATCACCATCGTCGGTGACGAAAATGAAGCGCCTTATTCGCGCATGGCGATTCCTTATTTGCTGATTGGCAACGTCGAAGAAAAAGGCACTTGGCTGCGCAAGGGCGACACCCACTTTGCCGACTTGCGCATCGACATCATGAACGCACGCGCCACCCAGGTGGACACCGTGGCGCGGCAAGTGGTGCTGGACAACGGCCAAAAGCTGGCGTTTGACAAACTGCTGATCGCCACCGGCTCGCAGCCCGTGCGTCCCCCCATTTCAGGCATGGACCTGCCCGGTGTGCACCCTTGCTGGACGCTGGCCGACGCCCGTGCCATTGCCGCACTGGCCCAGCCTGGTGCCAAGGTCTTGCAAATGGGCGCGGGCTTCATTGGCTGCATCATCATGGAAGCGCTCAAGCAACGCGGCGTCGAATTGTCGGTGGTCGAGATGGGTGACCGCATGGTGCCCCGCATGATGGGTCCCATGGCGGGCGGCATGATCCGCGACTGGTGCGAAACCAAAGGCGTGAAAGTCTATGTGGGCACCCGTGTCGAGTCGATTGCACCTGCCGCTGCGGCCGCTGCCCCCAGCGGCATCTTGGGCAAATTGGCCAGCGCCATTGGCCTGGGCAGTCCAGCCCCAGCAGCTCAAGGTTTGCATGTGCGCCTGTCCAACGGTCAAACCGTCGAGGCCGATTTGGTCATCAGCGC
Source organism: Limnohabitans sp. 2KL-3 (assembly GCF_001269405.1). Lineage (NCBI taxonomy): Bacteria > Pseudomonadati > Pseudomonadota > Betaproteobacteria > Burkholderiales > Comamonadaceae > Limnohabitans > Limnohabitans sp. 2KL-3. Next base: position 322,238 of record NZ_CXON01000003.1, on the reverse strand, counting down.
CACCGGCGTGCGCCCGGCCATCGGCTTCCTCAAAGACAGTGGCATCACTTGTTTGCAAGGCATTTTGACCGACGAGTTCTTGCAAACCAATGTGCCGGGCATTTATGCCGCCGGGGACTGTGCCGAAGCCTTTGACAAAGTCAGTGGCCAGACCATCGTCAGCGCCATCCAGCCCAACGCGGCTGAACAAGCCCGCGTGGCTGCGCTCAACATGGCCGGTCAACAGACCACCCTCAAGGGCGTGACCCAGATCAACGTGCTCGACACCCTGGGCCTGATTTCCACCAGTTTTGGCAATTGGCAAGGGGTGGAAGGTGGCGAACAAGCCCAGCTGACCGACCAAGCCGCTGGCAAACACCTGAGCCTGCAGTTCAAGGACGATGTCATGGTGGGCTGCAACTCGGTGGGCTGGACCGAGCATGTGGGCGTCATGCGTGGGCTGGTCGAAGGCCAAGTGCGTTTGGGCGACTGGAAAGAACGCCTGATGCAAGACCCCACCCGCCTCGTGGACGCCTATCTGGCCTGTGCACAAGGCCAGGGTCAATGGAGTGGTGCGGCAGACACGCGTCGCCGATGAAGTGACAATCTTCGCATGAACATCACCTTCAAACTGTTTGCCACGCTCACCGACTATCTGCCTGCCGAGGTTCGCCGCAGCAATCAGATCGTCATGGACGTGGCATCTGGCACCACCATCATGCAAGTCATCGACTCCTTCAGTCTGCCCCCCAAGCTGGTGCATCTGGTCTTGGTCAATGGCAAATACATTGCCCCCGAAGACCGAGGCACGCACGCCCTGGTTGAGAACGATGTGCTGGCCATCTGGCCGCCTGTTGCAGGCGGCTGAAGTCTTCGATGCAAGCAAGCTACGCCGAAACCTTCCAGCGCGACATGGGCTGTACCGAAGCCGAATGGCTGGGGTGGCTGCCTCGCGCGGTGGGCCAACACCCGCTGCAATGCCAGGCCAGCAGCGCAAACATCACCATCGGTGCGGGGCATCTGCAATTGCGCTGGCAAGTCATGCCCCCACGCGTCATTGCACAAATTCGCCTGCCCGTGCTGCGCATGCACTTCCAGTTTGAAGGCCTGAGCGAACAAGAACGCTACGCCTTCATGCGCCACTTTGACCTGTACACCCAGCGCGGGGGTGGGTGAGCTGTCTGCAGAGTGGTGGGGCACTCTCAAGGGACGTATGAGAACCCTAGAAATTTGAGGCAACTGTTCAGTCAGAATGAGCCCATGGATCAACCGGAATGGATCAGCCCATGAGTGCTTCTTTTGCAAATTCAACCCACAGCGGCAAACCTCAAACCCCACCCTTGACTGTGGATGTGCTGATCGCAGGCGGTGGGCCTTTTGGTTTGATGCTGGCCATCGAGTTGGGGCGTCGTGGGGTGCGGACTTTGTTGGTGGACCCCAAACCGGGCACCGCGTTCAACCCCCAGGCCAATGCCACGCAAGCTCGCACCATGGAGCATTTCAGGCGTCTGGGGTTTGCCGCCGAGATCCGGGCGCAAGGTCTGCCTGCCGATCACCCCACCGATATCGCTTATTTCACCCGTTTCACGGGCCATGAATTGGCGCGTTTGCCTTTGCCTACGGCCGCGCAAGCCACTCAGACCATCAAGACCCTGCAGGGCTCTTGGAGTGCGGCCGAGTTGCCTCACCGCGTGTCGCAAAAGTTTGTCGAGAAAACCTTGCGCCAGCAGGCCCAGGCTTGTCCCTCCAACGATGTGCGTTACGGCTGGTCGCTCACCCATTTTGTGCAAGACCTTGAGGGGGTCGATGCCACCGTGACCCCTTTGGCCGGTGGTGAGCCTGTTGTGGTGCGAGCCCGTTACCTGGTGGGTGCAGACGGGGCCCGCAGCCCGGTTCGTCACCAGTTGGGCATTGCTTGGGGCGGCAGCACCTGGGCCAAGCGCGACTTCATGGGTGGAAAAATGTTTGCCGTGTACCTGCGTGCGCCAGGTTTTGAGCAGGTTTTTAAGCATGGCCAAGCCTGGATGTATGTCACGGTCAACGCGCAGCGCCGGGCCTTTATGGCCACGGTGGACGGGGCAGGTGAGTTTGCCTTCCATGCGGCGGTGCACGATGGTGAAGACGCCGATGCTTGGACGGCCGAAGACGCTCAGCGCATTTTCAACCAAGCCATGGGTTGTGAGCTGCCCATCGAGGTCTTGTCGGTGGGCACCTGGATGGCGGGGCACGCCTTGGTGGCCGAATCGTTTGGGCAAGGGCGGGTGTTTTTGGGCGGTGATGCCGCGCATCTCTTCACCCCCACGGGTGGGCTGGGTTACAACACGGCCGTCGAAGATGCCATCAACCTGGGCTGGAAGCTGGCCAGTGTGGTTCAAGGCATCGCACCGCCCAGCTTGCTCGACAGTTATGCCTCAGAGCGCATGCCTTTGGCCCACCGCAACACCGCCTATGCCCGGCAATTTGCCGATTCGGTCGGCTTGTTTGAAGCCACATCGGCCTTGGAAGACGACAAGCCCTCCGGTCAAGCAGCTCGCCAACAGGCCAGCGTTCACTTGAACGGTCATGTGCGCATGGAATTCAACATTCCCGGCGTGACCTTTGGGGGCCGATACGACGATTCGCCCATTGTGGTGAGAGACGGCACCACGCCCCCACCCGACGCCGCCAACAGCTACCAGCCCAGTGCCTGCCCAGGTGGTCGACCGCCGCATGCTTGGCTGGCCGATGGTCGCTCGCTGTACGACACGTTTCACAGCGAATGGACCTTGTTGCAGCTGGACGCCAGTAATTCGGCAGGTGCGGGTTTTGAGGTGGCCGCCCAGAGTCTGGGTTTGAACCTGAAGCGTTTGGACCACAGCGCCAGTGGCTTGCGCCCACTCTACCAAGCCCCATGGGTGCTGATCAGACCCGATCAGATCGTGGCTTGGAGAGGGCAAGATGACCAACACGCCTTGCAGGTGCTGCGCCAAGCCATTGGGTTTTAAAGACGCCCGGCATGGGCGAAAGCGGGCAGGGTTTGTTCCTCGGGTAGGCGGCCCGTCACCCGCCTGGTGTTTCATGCGTTTGAAGGGGATGGAGCCGCCGCTCAGTTCTGGCTGAACCAGCATGTGACGGTGTACAGGCCCAGCACCGTGAGCATCAAGGAGCCGAGCAAGTGCAAGGTGGCGGTGCCCAGGGCCCACGCCAAACGCCCTTGCTGAAGCATGCCCACCACTTCGGCCGAGAAACTGGAAAACGTGGTCAGTGCGCCCAGAAAACCGGTCACCAGGGCCAGTCGCCAGACCGGGTCAAGGTCCGGCAGTTGCTGGAACACACCCACACACACGCCTACCAGATAGCCGCCGATCAGGTTGGCCGCCAAAGTCCCCAAAGGCATCAGACCAGCGCTGGCGGGGTTGAGCCACAAGCCGAGCTGCCAGCGCGAGAGTGCGCCCACACTGGCACCAATGCAAATCGCGATCACCGTGAGCATGGGGTGGGTCCTTTCGGCAGGGCGTTAGGGGATGAGGGGGACCTTGAAGCCCCAGGTTTTAAAAAGGCGGGTCTTCTTCGTCGACTGCAGCGGCACCCGTTGTGACAGTGGAATTGAGCACGGTGCGGGTCGGGTTCGACGTGTTGGCATCGGCCGCAGCGGCACCCAGCTCCATCTCGCCGCCCAGGGCTTCGATCAGGCTGTCGATCAGAGGCCCCAGCAAGCCGGTGGACAGGGCCACGTCTGCGTCGAAGCGGTCTTCGTTCTTGTCGGTGCCCGATTCGTCCATCACGCCGTCGAGGTACTGCACTTTTTTCAGCTGCAAGGTCTCGGTCAGGACAAAGGCCACGCGGCCGTCCCAGCTGAGCGCCAGTTGCGTGGGCAGTTTGCCTTCCATCACATGCTTGCGCACGTCGTCGTTGGCGAGGTGGTGGCGGGTAAAGCGCACGCTGGCAGCATCTTCGCCGGTGGACTTGAGCACGGTTTCGCGTTCCACGGTCAGGTCGGACGGCCATTCGTCTTCGGTCGGGGCCAGCAGCCATTGGGTCATGGCGGCCTGGGGCGAGGTCACGGTCTGGATCAGCGAGACCGACAGGCCTGCCAGCACGTTCATCAGGGCCGACATCACTTCGTCGGCTTTGCCCTGGCTGCCTGCGTTGAGCACCAAACGGCGGTTTTCCAGGTCCATCCACACGATCACGCTCGATTGGCGGGCAAAGGCCTGGGGCAGCAGCGACAGGAGCACGTCGTCCATCAGGTCGCGCTTTTCCTTTTTGCCGGGTTTGCGCCCAGTGGCCGCTTCGATTTCGGCGATGCGCTCGTCGGCTTTGCGCCGCACCACGCTGCCGGGCACGGCCTTGGACTCGATCATGAGTTTCATGATCCACTGCCCGGCCACCGATTCGACCAAGGGGCCATGCGCTTCGCCCCGTGGGGGCACCCAGCCAATGGATTTTTCCTGGCTGGCGCCACATTCCACAAACTGCACCGGCTCCAAGGCCGCTTGCACATCGGCCAATGTGGGCGCAAAGCCCTCGCCGATGCGGTAAACCATCACATTTTTGAACACAAACAATCCTTACTGCCCAAATGAACAACCCGTCCTTTGGGGACGGGTTGAATCATAGAGGATGAACTTGCCTGCAAGCTCAGAGTTTCATCTGGGTGGGCAGCCAGGTCACGATGCCCGGCACAAAGTAAATCAACAAGACCGCGCCCATCATCAAAAAGAACATGGGCATGGACACCCGGGCGATGTACGGCAGTTGCTTGCCCGTCATGCCTTGCAGCACAAACAGGTTGAAGCCCACAGGGGGTGTGATCTGCGCCATCTCCACCACAAACACGATGAAGATGCCAAACCAGATCGGGTCGATGCCCGCTTTTTGCACGGTAGGCATGAGCACGCCCATGGTCAGCACCACCATCGAGATGCCGTCCAGAAAGCAACCCAAGAGGATGAAAAACACCATCAAGGCCATGATGAGCGCAAAGGGGCTGAGGCCCAGGCTGCCAATCCATTCGGCCAGGTGGCGCGGCAGGCCGATATAGCCCATGGACAAGGTCAAAAATGCGGCCCCCGCCAAGATCAGGGCGATCATGCAGTACAAGCGCGTGGCCCCCATCAAGGCATCTTTGAACACGGCCCAGCTCATGGAGCCTTGCAGAGCCGACAAGACCAAAGAGCCGACCACACCCACCGCCGCTGCTTCGGTGGCGGTGGCAAAGCCGGTGTAGATCGAGCCCAAAACGGCCGCAATCAACAAGACCACCGGGATCAGGCTGCTGGAGGCTTCGAGCTTTTGCATGAAACTCATGGGCGCGTCACGCGGCGGGATCTGGTCCGGATGGCGCAGTGACCAGTAAATGATGTAACCCGAAAACAGCCCGGCCAGCAGCAAGCCGGGCAAAACCCCGGCAATGAAGAGCTGGGCAATCGACACATCGGCCGCCACGCCGTACACGATCATGATGATGGACGGCGGAATCAACAGACCCAAGGTGCCGGAGCCGGACAGGGTGCCAATGACCATGTCTTCAGGGTAGCCCCGTTTTTGCAACTCTGGCAGGGTCATCTTGCCGATCGTGGCGCAGGTGGCCGCGCTCGAGCCCGACACGGCTGCAAAGATCGCGCAGCCCACCACATTGGTGTGAAGCAAGCGCCCGGGCAGGGCTTGCATCCAAGGGGCCAGGCCTTTGAACATGTCTTGGCTCAGGCGTGTGCGAAACAAAATTTCGCCCATCCAGATGAACAGGGGCAAGGCGGTGAGTGTCCAGCTTGAAGCCGAGCCCCAGATGGTGACCGCCATGGCGTCTCCGGCGGGTCTGGCGGAAAACATTTGCATGCCGACCCAGGCCACACCCGAAAGCGTGAGGCCAATCCAAACACCGCTGCCCAAAATCAGAAACAAGGTCAGGACCAAGAGCCCTGTGATCATCAAGTCATTCATGGCGGCTCATTCGTTGCGCAGCATCTCGCCGCTTTCGGGCGCGGCACGTTGGCCCCGGATTTCCAGCACCAGTTCATCCACAAAGGCCAGTGCAAAAATCACCGTGCCCAGCGCCATGGCCAGCTGCGGTATCCACAAAGGGGTGGCGTCATTGCCGGTCGAGATGTCATGAAACTCGATGGATTGCCACACCAGGCGGCAGCTGTAGAAGGCGAACAAGCAAGCCAGCAGGCTGGCCAGCGAGAGGCTGAACACTTCCATGCCCCGGCGTGCGGCCCCCTTAAACAAGCCCAGCACCAGAGTCACTCGGATGTGTTCACCGCGCTTTAAAGTGTGGGCCAGCGCCAAAAAGCCCGCCCCGGCCATGAGGTAGCCCGCATAGGCGTCGGTGCCGGGCACATGCACATGGAGCTGCCGACTCAATACGGACAACAGCACCATGAACAGCAGGCCGCACATGCACAGCGCCGCCAAGGCGGCGGTGCTGTCATAAATGGCGTTGAGCAGTCGGCGCATGCGATCAGCGGTTGAACGCGTCGACGATGGCCTTCCCCTCAGCCCCAGACTTTTCAAGCCACTCTTTCATGATGGTGTCGCCCACTTTTTTCATGTCGGCTTTGAGTTGCGCAGACGGTGGAGCCACCGTCATGCCATTGGCCTTGAGGGTTTCCAGGGTGGTGGTGTTGACCTTGCGCGATTCGGCCCAGCCCCGTGTTTCGGCCGCAGCGGCGGCTTTGAGCAAGGCGTCTTGGGTGGGCTTGTCCAGCGCGTCAAAGGCTTTTTTGTTGGCAATGACCGCGTTTTTGGGCAACCAGGCCTGCACGTCGTAGTAGTACTTGAGGTGCTCGTACAGCTTGCTGTCCACGCCTGTGGCGCCCGAGGTCATGGTCGATTCGACCACACCCGTGGCCAAGGCCTGCGAGAACTCGGCCGCTTGCACGGTCACAGGTTGGGCGCCAACCAGTTCAGCGATCTTGGCGGTGGTGGGGCTGTAAGCACGCCATTTGATGCCCTTGAGGTCGGCGGCGCTGTTGATCGGTTTTTTGCTGTAAATGCCTTGTGGGGGCCAGGCCACCGAGTACAAGAGCATCATGCCTTGGTCGGCCAATTTCTTTTCCAAGAGCGGCTTTTGCGCTTTGTAGAGCTTCATGGATTCGTCGTAGCTGTCGGCCAAAAAGGGCAGGCCGTCCGCACCAAAGGGTTGCCATTCGTTCTGGAAGTTGACCAGCAAAATCTCGCCCAACTGGGCTTGGCCACCTTGCACGGCACGCTTGATCTCGGGGGCCTTGAACAGGGATGCGTTGGCGTGCACCGTGATCTTCAGCTTGCCCGCCGTGGCTTTGTCCACATCGGCCGCAAACTGGGTCATGTTGACCGAGTGGAAGTTGGTGGCCGGGTAAGCGGCGGGCAGGTCCCATTTGGTTTGGGCCGACACGAAGCCGGAAACAGCGAGCAGGCCAGCCAGCAGGCTGAGGTGAAGGGCGCGACGTTGCATGAAAACTCCTGTGAAAGATGGGAATGTACGGTTCACTGGGCAGTGCAAGAAAGGTGCCCGCTTCACGCGTGCATCGGGTGCATCTGTCTGGTGCCCACTGTAGGCAAGGCGGAGCCAATCCGTGATCGGTGTTTTCCCTTAACGTCAACAAATTGTTGGCAAATTGTCGGCATCGGGCATAGACTTTCTCATCTCTCCAGCCTGGACTGAACCCATGCCGCGCAAAAATTCTCTGAGCATCTCTGCCCCGAGCCCCATCGTGTCCTCGGCCCATTTGGTCTCGCCTGACAGCGCCGAGATGAGCGAGTTCGAGTTCGGCCTGATCGTGGCGGGCAACGCGTTTCACCGCTGGATCATCCACTGCATGGCGGCGGCGGGCTTGAAAGACCTGACGCCGCTCGATGTGCTGGTGCTGCACCACGTCACGCACCGTGCGCGTGACAAGCGCCTGGCCGACATCTGCTTCATCATGAACATCGAAGACACCCATTTGGTGAATTACGCCCTGAAAAAGCTGCAAGGCTTGGGCGTGGTGGTGTCTCAAAAAAATGGCAAAGACGTGACTTATGCCGCGACCGACGAAGGCCGTGCTTATGTGCAGCGTTACCGCGAAATCCGCGAGAGCTGCTTGATTGACGCTTTGAAGGCCGATGATGGCTTGAACCGCGACATTGGCGAGTTGGCCCGATTGCTGCGTGTGCTGTCGGGCATGTACGACCAGGCTGCGCGTGCGGCGGCTTCTTTGTGACCTTGGTATTTATATTCTGATTGTTGAGCGACTTATGAACGAACCCACCATCACACCCGCTGGCAAAAACCGTTGGCAGTTTTGGATTGACCGGGGCGGCACCTTCACCGACGTGGTGGGCAAGCGGCCTGACGGCACTTTGGTCACGCACAAACTGCTGAGCGAAAACCCCGAGCAATACCGCGACGCGGCGGTGGCGGGCATTCGCCATTTGCTGGGCCTCAAAGCTGGAGAACCCGTCACACCTGAACAAGTCGAGTGCGTGAAGATGGGCACCACTGTGGCCACCAACGCTCTGCTGGAGCGCAAGGGCGAGGCCACGCTGCTGGTGACCACACAGGGCTTTGGCGACGCGCTGCGCATCGCTTACCAAAACCGCCCGCGTTTGTTTGACCGCCAGATCGTCTTGCCCGAGTTGCTCTACAGCGCGGTGGTGGAGGCGCAGGAGCGGGTGACGGTGGACGGCGAGGTGTTGTTGCCGCTCGACGAGGTGCATTTGCGCACCCAATTGGTGAACAGTTTTGCTCAAGGCGTGCGCTCGGTGGCGGTGGTCTTCATGCACGGCTGGCGGCACACCGCGCACGAGCAGGCGGCAGCGAGGCTGGCACGAGAACTGGGCTTCACCCAGGTCAGCACTTCGCACCAGACCAGCCCGATGATGAAGCTGGTCAGTCGGGGCGACACCACGGTGGTCGATGCGTATTTGTCACCGATTTTGGGCCGCTACGTGGACCAGGTGGCGAGCGAGATGCCGGGCGTGAAACTGATGTTCATGCAGTCGTCGGGTGGCCTCACAGACGCGCAGGTGTTCGCGGGCAAAGACGCGATTTTGAGTGGCCCGGCGGGTGGCATTGTGGGTATGGCGCGTACGGCCCAGCTGGCGGGTCACGACAAGGTGATTGGTTTTGACATGGGTGGCACCTCCACCGATGTGTCGCACTTTGCCGGGCAGTTCGAACGCGAGTTTGAAACCCAGGTGGCGGGTGTGCGCATGCGTGCGCCCATGATGAGCATCCACACCGTGGCTGCGGGTGGTGGCTCGCTGCTGGCTTATGACGGTGCGCGTTTCAGGGTGGGCCCGCAAAGCGCGGGGGCCAATCCCGGCCCAGCCAGTTACCGCCGGGGCGGGCCGCTGGCCGTGACCGATGCGAACGTGATGGTGGGCAAGGTGCAGCCGAAGTTTTTCCCTTCGGTGTTTGGGCCGGAGGCGAACCAGCCGTTGGACGCCGAGGTGGTGCATGGCCATTTTGCAAAACTGGCCACGCAAACCGGCCGCGCTGCCGAAGACGTGGCGCATGGTTTCATCCAGATCGCGGTGCAGCAGATGGCCAATGCCATCAAGAAAATTTCGGTGGCGCGGGGCTACGACGTCACGCGCTACACCTTGCAATGCTTTGGCGGTGCGGGTGGGCAGCACGCCTGTCTGGTGGCCGATGCCTTGGGCATGTCGCAGGTGTTGGTGCACCCGCTGGCGGGTGTGTTGTCGGCTTATGGCATGGGCTTGGCCGACCAGAACGTGATGCGCGAAGAATCGGTGGAGCGACGACTGGAAGCTGCCGCCATGCCCCTGATGGCCGAGCGCTTGCAAGCTTTGGGCGAATCCACCCGCCTGGCCTTGCTGGCGCAAATGGGCCAGGACGCGGCCCATGCCGACCGCATCGAGTTGCGCCAACGCGTGCATTTGCGCTACGAAGGCACCGACTCGGCGCTGGTCGTGCCCTGGGGCGATTTGGACCACTTGGTGGCGGGTTTTGAGGCGGCGTATCGCCAGCGCTTTGCCTTCTTGATGCAGGGCAAGGCTTTGGTAGTGGAGGCCGTATCGGTGGAGGCCGTGCTGCCCGGCGATGCGCCCGAAGAGGCTGTTCATGTGCTGAACGCTGAGCGCGAGGTGCCGCGCCGCGACACGGTGCGGGTGTACGCCGCGAATGCACAAGGCGTGGCCGAGTGGCAGGAGGCTGCATTGGTGGTGCGCGAAGACATGCGCCCCGGCGATGTGATCGACGGCCCGGCCATCATTGCCGAGAAAAATGCCACCACGGTGGTGGAGCCCGGTTGGCAGGCACGGCTGACTGCTTTCGACCATTTGTTGCTGGTGCGCGTGCAAGCGCGGGCGGTACAGCATGCGGCGGGCACGCAGGCCGACCCGGTGCTGCTGGAGGTGTTCAACAACTTGTTCATGAACATCGCCGAGCAAATGGGGCTGCAGCTGCAAAACACGGCCTACTCGGTCAACATCAAGGAGCGGCTGGACTTTTCGTGTGCGCTGTTCAGCGCCGAAGGCCATTTGATTGCCAACGCACCCCACATGCCGGTGCATCTGGGCTCCATGGGCGAGAGCATCCAGACCGTGATCCACGAAAACAAGGGACGCATGCAGCCGGGTGATGTGTTTGTGCTGAACGACCCGTACCACGGCGGCACGCACTTGCCCGACATCACGGTCATCACCCCGGTGTACCTGGATGGCCACGCCGCCCCGGTCTTTTATGTGGGCTCACGCGGCCACCACGCCGATGTGGGCGGCTTGACACCCGGCTCCATGCCGCCGTTCTCCACGCGCATCGAAGAAGAGGGCGTGCAGATCAACAACGTCAAGCTGGTCGAGGCGGGCCATCTGCGCGAAGCCGAGATGGTGACCTTGCTGCAAAGCGGTGAATACCCTTCGCGCAACCCGGCGCAAAACATGGCCGACCTGAAAGCGCAAATTGCCGCCAACGAAAAAGGCGTTCAGGAGCTGCGCCGCATGGTCGATCAGTTTGGTTTGGACGTGGTACAGGCCTACATGCGACATGTGCAGGACAACGCCGAAGAATCGGTGCGCCGTGTCATCACACGCCTCAAAAACGGCGCTTTCACTTTCCCCTTGGACAACGGTGCGCAGATCCAGGTGGCGGTGCGCGTGAACGCTGCTGAGCGCACGGCCGAGATCGACTTCACCGGCACCAGCGCCCAATTGCCCAACAACTTCAACGCACCCCGGGCGGTGTGCATGGCGGCCGTGCTCTACGTGTTCCGCAGTTTGGTGGACGACGACATCCCGCTGAACGCTGGCTGCTTGAAGCCGCTCAAGGTCATCATTCCTCAAGGCTCCATGCTCAATCCCAATCCCCCGGCTTCGGTGGTGGCGGGCAATGTAGAAACCTCGACCTGCATCACCAACGCGCTGTTTGGCGCTTTGGGCGTGATGGCAGGCAGCCAGCCCACCATGAACAACTTCACCTTTGGCAATGCGCGGGTGCAGTATTACGAAACCATCTCAGGCGGCAGCGGTGCGGGTGGGCGCTTTGATGCGCAAGGCCAACTGGTGGGGGGTTTTGACGGCACCTCGGTGGTGCAAACCCACATGACCAATTCACGCCTGACGGACCCCGAGGTGCTGGAGTTCCGCTTTCCGGTCCGGCTGGAAAGTTATGCCATCCGCCAGGGATCAGGCGGCGCGGGTCGCTGGCATGGCGGTGATGGCGGTGTGCGCCGCGTGCGCTTTTTGGAGCCGATGACGGCGGGCATTTTGTCCAATGGGCGTGTCCACCCCGCGTTTGGTATGGCAGGCGGTCACAGTGGCTTGCCGGGCATCAACCGCGTGGTGCGCAGCGACGGGAGCGTGCAAGAGCTGGCGCACATTGGCCAGGTGGAGATGCAGGCGGGCGATGTGTTTGAGATCCACACGCCCGGCGGCGGCGGGTTTGGCAAGGCCTAGGCAGCGGCAATTGATCCGGCCAGGTGAAGTTTGCATGAACGCTTTTTTGTGGGAGCGACGCCCTCGTCGCGATAAAGCCCCGCAGACCACCAAGAATCGCCCCGAGGGCGGGGCTCCCACAATGCCCCCATCGCTGATCACTGTCCCCAAGGCAAGCCTTGCACTTCGAACTTCACAGGGCCGGATCAATAAGTTGTACGACCGACCGTCTGTAGGCCGGTCATGCCTGCCGAATTGACCGATTGGGCCGATTCGGCAGGCCGGGTGTGGCAGTTTTCAGTTTTTCGCGGGCGCGGGTTTGCCGCTGGCATCTGCTGCTGCCGGTTTGGCGGGTTTGGCCGCTGCCTTGTCGGCGCTCACGTCCTTGTTGGGGGCAGGCTTTTGATCAGCCACTTTGACCTTGTATGCACTGCCTTGCACCCGCACACCTTGCTCAGACAAGCTGCTGGCCTTTTGAGGGCCTAATCCTTTGACCCGGCTGGTGGCATCTTCCCAGTCCTTGAACGCGGCCTTTTTGCGCTCGTCCATCACTGCCTTGGTGAGGACCGGCCCCACGCCTTTCAGGGCGTCGAGCTCGACTTCGGTGGCTTTGTTCAAGTCAATTTGTTGTGCCCAACTCAGTCCCGCAAAGCTGAATGCCAGAAATACCCCTGCAATTTTCCTCAGCATGTCTATTCCCCTTTGGTTCACTGCAAAAATTTGCAGATCTTTATTTTGAGAACTTAAATGCTATTTTGAAAACAGGGTAAACCCCTTGTCAGCCTCGCAGGGCTAGAGTTCTTCGATCCGTCTGGGGGGGTAGCTGTCCCAAGCCTGGCATCCAGGGCAATGCCAAAAGTGCTCTTTGGCTTCAAAACCACAGGCCGCACAGCGGTAACGGGCCAGGGGTTTGGTGGCGTGTTCCAGTGCTTTTTGCACCGGTGCCGGCAAGGCATGGTCACTGTTTTGGACGCCATTCAGCCAGCGACTGGCTGCCATCAAAGAAGGGTATTTTTGCAGATGATCCAAGTAGCGCTGCATCACCTTGGCTTGTGCCACGGGGTCGGTGAGTGAGTCGCTGGGGCTCAAAGTCATCATGGCATCCAGCACGTCAATACAGGGCTTGCGCTGGTAGTGGGCTTGGAGCAGGGCCAGGGCCTCGTCTGTTTGGCCACAGGCCAGAGCAGCTTGCGCCAAGCTGGCCGCTGCCAATGGGGCCGCTGTGTCATTGCGCTCAAACAACACGGCCAAGCTGGCATAGGCGGGCACAGCCTGCCCTTGGCTCAGAAGCAATTGCCCTTGCAAAATTCGAGGCCGCGCCGCTTCGGATTGTTCTTTCAGGCTTTGTGCCAGCAGGGCCAGGGCTTTGGCACTGTCTCCTTTTTGTACCGCTTCTCGCGCTTGCTCACATTGGTAATGGGCCAAACGAATGCCAAAGTTGGATTCGCCTGATTTTTCAAGCAAGCGTGCCACGGCCGCAGCTTCAGGCCACTCGCGTGATCGTTCGTAAATGGCCATGCGTGCCAGCCTGGCTTGCCCTTCGTAAGAGGTGCCTTCCAGCTTGCGCAGCGCCTCTTCAGCGCGGTCCAGCAAGCCGGCTTTCAAATAATCAAGTGCCAAACCATGTTGCGCTCTTTGACGGTCTGCAGTGCTGATGTCGGCGCGTTGCAGCAGGTGTTCGTGGACCCTGACGGCTCGGTCGTATTCGCCACGGCGGCGAAACAAATTGCCCAATGCAAAATGCAATTCCGAGGTGTCCGGGTCGTTTTGTACGGCTTCAATGAAGGCGTCGATGGCTTGGTCTTGCTGTTCATTGAGCAAGTAATTCAAGCCCTTGAAATAAGCGCGAGGGGCTTGGCGGTTGGCAATGCGCATCTGGCGCAAGTCCAAACGAGAAGCGATCCACCCCAATGCAAAAGCCGCGGGTAAACCCAGCAAAATCCAGGTCAGGTCAAACTCCACGTGGGGCCTCCTGTGGGGGTGATACCGCATCGCTGGCGGGTTTAAGTCGGTGTTTCACGGCTTGCCGTTCACGCCACCAGCGTGGCACCATGCCCAAAACGCCAACCACCACACCCAGAGTGAAGGCTGACAAAACCACCAGCACGGTGGGCGCAGACCAATGGGTGCCAAAAAAGAAATTCACGCGCGTTTCTTGCTGGTTGTTCAGCGCAAAAGCAAAGAGGGTAAAAAAAACAGCCGCCTTCAGTAGCCACTGAAGCAGCCGGAGCAGACGTTTCATGATTCGACCTTGGAAGCTGAAACCATTCTAATGGCGCAATTTCAGTGGCCAGCAAAACCACGAACAAGCCCTAGCCCTCGGTATTGGTGTGTGGCTGGGCCTTGGGCCTCAGGCATGGGTCTTGGGGTTGGTTTGTGCGGCAGCCAAAGTGCCTGCATCCACGGCTTCTCTCAAGGCTTTGCCTGGCTTGAAGTGAGGGACCCGTTTTTCGGGTATGTGCACACTTTCCCCAGAGCGAGGGTTGCGGCCAATGCGAGGTGGACGGCGATTGATGGAAAAGCTTCCAAAACCGCGAATTTCGATGCGGTGGCCTTTGACCAGGGCATCGCTCATGGCTTCGAGCACCGTTTTGACCGCCAGTTCGGCGTCACGGTGGGTCAGCTGCGCAAATCGTGCAGCAAGTTCTTCAACCAGATCGGAGCGGGTCATGTGCGTTGGATGTTGAGCGTTGGGGGTTGTGCGTTGAGCTGAACAAGCCGGAAAACCCGGCTTGTCGCTCAACGTCAAACGCTCAACGCTCAGCTTTCACTTCAGTTGTTGTCCAACTTGGCACGCAACAAAGCGCCCAGGCTGGTAGTGCCCGCGTTTTCGCGTGACGACTGCTGAGACAAGTTCGCCATGGCTTCTTGTTGGTCAGCTTGGTCTTTGGCCTTGATCGACAACTGGATGTTGCGGGTCTTGCGGTCCACGTTCACCACGACGGCAGTGACTTCGTCACCGACTTTGAGCACGTGGCTGGCGTCTTCCACGCGGTCACGCGAGATTTCGGACACGCGCAGGTAACCCACGATGTCTTCGCCCAGGTCGATTTCAGCGCCCTTGGCATCCACAGTCTTGACCTTGCCGGTGACGATCTGGCCTTTGTCGTTGATCGACACAAAGGTGGTGAAAGGATCGGAGTCGAGCTGTTTGATGCCCAAGCTGATGCGCTCGCGGTCCACGTCCACAGCCAAGACCAACGCCTCGACTTCTTGACCCTTCTTGAATTCGCGCACGGCGTTTTCGCCGGTTTCGTTCCAAGACAGGTCAGACAAGTGCACCAAGCCGTCGATGCCGGCAGCCAAGCCCACGAACACGCCGAAGTCGGTGATCGACTTGATCGGGCCTTTGACGCGATCGCCGCGCTTGGTGTTTTGAGCAAACTCTTGCCATGGGTTGGCGCGGCACTGCTTCATGCCCAAGCTGATGCGGCGCTTGTCTTCGTCGATCTCGAGGACCATGACTTCGACTTCGTCACCCAAGGCAACGATCTTGGAAGGAGCCACGTTCTTGTTGGTCCAGTCCATCTCGGACACGTGCACCAAGCCTTCGATGCCTGGCTCGAGTTCCACAAACGCGCCGTAGTCGGCGATGTTGGTGATCTTGCCGAACATGCGGGTGCTTTGTGGGTAGCGGCGGTTCACGCCCATCCATGGGTCGTCGCCCATTTGCTTCAGACCCAAGGACACGCGGTTTTTCTCGGTGTCGAACTTGAGGATCTTGGCGGTGATTTCTTGACCGGCCGTGACCACTTCGGAGGGGTGACGGACACGGCGCCATGCCATGTCGGTGATGTGCAGCAAGCCGTCGATGCCGCCCAAGTCCACGAACGCACCGTATTCGGTGATGTTCTTGACCACACCGTGAACGATGGAGCCTTCGCGCAATGTTTCCATCAGCTTGGCACGCTCTTCGCCCATGGAGGCTTCCACCACAGCGCGGCGTGACAACACGACGTTGTTGCGCTTGCGGTCGAGCTTGATGACCTTGAATTCCAGGGTCTTGTTCTCATAGGGTGACAGGTCTTTGGTAGGACGTGTGTCGACCAAAGAGCCGGGCAAGAAAGCGCGGATGCCGTTGACCAACACGGTCAGGCCACCCTTGACTTTGCCGCTGGTCACGCCAGTGACGAATTCGCCGGATTCCAGGGCTTTTTCCAAAGACATCCAGGAAGCCAAACGCTTGGCGGTGTCGCGCGACAAGATGGTGTCGCCGTAACCGTTTTCGATGGAGCCAATGGCCACCGAGACAAAGTCGCCGACCTGGACTTCGACTTCACCCTGGTCGTTCTTGAACTCTTCGAGGGGCACGTAGGACTCGGACTTGAGACCAGCGTTGACGACCACGAAGTTGTGTTCGATGCGCACCACTTCAGCGGTGATGACTTCACCAGGGCGCATTTCGGTACGTTGCAGGGATTCCTCAAAGAGGGCGGCAAAAGATTCAGACATGTGATTTCCTCATCCACAAACAGGACTGACGAGCGCGGAATGCGTCGTTTCCAGGAGCTGACTGTGGCGGTTGGTTGTGCGGTGTGAGCCGCGGTTGGTTTGTCAAAAACCACCTGGCCAGTGTGCAAGCTGCACGAGGAGAGCCGGGTGGAACTTCAGGTCAGCCTGCACTCGGCGGGCTGGGGTGGCTGTTGTCAGTGGATCAATTTGTGTCGATCAACCAAAAACCTGCCGACTTTGCCACCAGACCATCACTTGTTCCACCGAGGCTTCGATGGTCAAGGACGAGTTGTCCAGTTGCAAGGCATCTTGTGCGGGCTTCAGAGGCGCCACGCTGCGGGACATGTCCCGGGCGTCGCGTGCTTCCAAGTCAGCGCGAAGAGCGTCGATATTAGCCGAAAAACCCTTAAAAATCAATTGCTTATGCCGTCTTTCAGCCCTTTGGGTAGCGCTGGCGGTCAAAAACACCTTCAACGCGGCTTCTGGAAAGATCACCGTGCCCATGTCACGGCCGTCGGCCAAGAGGCCAGGCAGGCGCTGAAAACTGTGTTGCAGGTCGATCAGCGCTTGGCGCACCGCTGGCAAGACAGAGACTTTGGAGGCGTTCATGCCGCCTTGCTCGCTGCGGATCGCATCGGTCACGTCCACGTTGTTCAGCAGCACTTGCTCGCCTTCAAAGCGCACGGGCAGGCTGCGGGCAAGCTCGGCGATCTTGGCTTCGTCGGCGGCTTCGAGCGTCAGGCCTGCTTGCAAAGCGGCATGGGCCGTGACGCGGTAGAGCGCGCCCGAGTCCAAGTAGTGGTAGCCCAGCTGAGCGGCCACGCGGCTGGCCAGCGTGCCTTTGCCCGAGGCCGTGGGGCCGTCGATGCAGATCACCGGGATGTTTTGTGCGGCTGTGTGCGCCACCGAGAACAGGGCTTCAAAGTAGTCCGGGAAGGTCTTGGCGACGCACTTGGGGTCTTCGATGCGCACAGGCACTTGGTCGGCGTTGAACGCTGCCAGAGAGAAGCACATGGCCACGCGGTGGTCGTCGTAGGTGTGGATGCTGGCGCGTTGCCACTGGTCCGCAGGCAGGGGGTGGATGGTGATCCAGTCCGGGCCTTCTTCGACGGTGGCACCGAGCTTGCGGCTTTCGTTGGCCATGGCCGCAATGCGGTCGGTTTCTTTCACGCGCCAGCTGGCGATGTTGCGCAGCGTGGTGGGGCCGTCGGCATAGAGCGCCATCACGGCCAGCGTCATGGCGGCGTCCGGGATGTGGTTGCAGTCCAGCGTGATGCCTTTGAGCGGCCAGGCCCCGCGCTGAATCTCCAGCCAGTTGGGGCCGCTGGTGATCTTGGCACCCATTTGCGCTGCGGCATCCATGAAGCGGATGTCGCCCTGAATCGAGTCGGCCCCAACGCCCTGGATGCGGATGCCGCTGCCTTGGGCGATGGCACCGAGCGCGATGAAGTAGCTGGCCGAAGAGGCATCGGCTTCGACGTGGATGCTGCCGGGCGACTGGTAGCGGCTGCCCGCCGGGATGACAAAACGTTCCCAGCCTTGGCGCTCCACGGCAATGCCGTAACGCGCCAGCAGGTTGAGCGTGATCTCGATGTAAGGCTTGCTGATGAGTTCGCCCACCACCTCGATGGTGATGGCGCGGTCCTGCGCTGCCAGCGGCAAGGCCATCAGCAGCGCCGTGAGGAACTGGCTGGACACATCGCCACGAACGGGGATGGGTTTGTCCAGCTGCAGTGTTGGTTGGCGTACGCGCAGCGGCGGGTAGCCCTCGTTGCCCAGGTAGTCGATGGCGCAGCCCAACTCGCGCAGGGCGTCCACCAGGTCCCCAATGGGGCGCTCGTGCATTCGGGGCACGCCCTTGAGCGTGAAGTCGCCGCCCTGAACGGCCAGCGCAGCAGTGAGCGGGCGCATGGCCGTGCCCGCGTTGCCCATGAAAAATTCAATGGCTTCACTGGGCCAGGTACGGCCACCGAGGCCCGTGATGGTCACTGTTGTGCCTTGCACCTTCACGCCGCAGCCCAGTTGGCGCAGCGCGGCCAGCATGACGCGGGTGTCGTCCGAGTCCAGCAGGTCGTGGACCACGGTGGTGCCTTGGCACAGGGCCGAGAGCAGCAGCACGCGGTTCGAGATGCTTTTGGAGCCGGGCAGGGTGACAGTGCCGGACGCGCCTTGCAGCGCAGGGAGGTCGAGAAAAGGGGTGGAGAACATTTAAGGGTTTTCAGAAACTTTGCTGCAAGCGTTGCCCGCTTGCAAGGTCCAAGCCGAGCGCACATCGCTGGCTTGTTCAATCAACTGTTGCAGC
The DNA here is from genome assembly GCF_001269405.1 of Limnohabitans sp. 2KL-3. Classification (NCBI taxonomy): domain Bacteria; kingdom Pseudomonadati; phylum Pseudomonadota; class Betaproteobacteria; order Burkholderiales; family Comamonadaceae; genus Limnohabitans; species Limnohabitans sp. 2KL-3. The sequence goes on along the minus strand of NZ_CXON01000003.1, from coordinate 303,664 downwards.
GCGGCGGTGTCGCCTTGCTTCAAGGTGTTTTCAAATTGGTCGAGTGCAGCGCGAAAGTGCGCCATCTGCGTGAGCACTTCGGCCCGGTTGGCGCTCAGGATGTCGCGCCAGACGGACGGGTCGCTGGCGGCGATGCGTGAAAAGTCTCGAAAGCCCGGGCCTGCCATCTCCAAAAACGCAGCGCCTTGCGGTTGTGCGGTAAGGGCATTGACGGCTGCAAAGGCCAACAGGTGGGGCAGGTGGCTGACGGCCGCAAAGGTGGCGTCGTGCACCTCGGGCGTCATGTGGCTCACATGGCTGCCGATGGCGGTCCAGACCTCGCTCGCCGTTTTGATTTGGTGGATGCTGTTGTGTGGCAATGGCGTGAGGATGGTGCGGCGCGCTTGGTAAAGCGTGCCTTCGGCATGCTCGATGCCGGCCACTTCTTTGCCCGCAATCGGATGGGCAGGTACCAAGCAATTGAGGCGTTCGCCCAAAGCGGCCTGCGCTGCTGCGATCACATCGCATTTGGTGGAGCCCACGTCCATCAGCAAGGCGTTGGGGGACAGGGCGTCTCGCAATGCAGCAAAGCTGCTGTGCATGGCGCCCACAGGCACGGCCAGCAAGACCAAATCCGCACCTTGCACCGCCTCGGCCACGCTGCTGCAGGCTTGGTCGATGACACCCAACTCAAGGGCGCGTTGGCGTGTTTTTTCGGAGGCGCTGAAACCGGTGATGTGCTGCACCAGGCCCGCTTGGCGCAGGGCGAGCGCAAACGAGCCGCCCATCAGGCCGCAGCCAATCAGGGCCAGGCGTTGGAACTTCACTGTGCGCTCACTCGGGGGTCATTCAGGAACGGGGTAAGAACCCAGCACCTTGTAGAACGCGCACAGGCCTTGCAGCTCTTGTAAGGCCGCCGCCACATGCGGCTCGCTGATGTGACCTTGCAGGTCGATGTAGAAGTAATACTCCCACTGACCGGATTTGGCGGGGCGCGACTCAAAACGCGTCATGGACACGCCATTGTTTTTGAGCGGCACCAACAAGTCGTGCACGGCACCGGGGCGGTTGGGCACCGACACCACCAAGCTGGTGCAGTCCTTGCCCGAAGCCGGTGGCGTGGCCAGGGTTTGGGGCAAACTGATCACGGCAAAGCGTGTGCGGTTGAACGCTTCGTCCTGGATGGCGTGGTGCACGATGTGCAGGCCAAACTGGCTGGCTGCGCGTTCGCTGGCCAAAGCGGCCCAAGCCGGGTTGGTGGCGGCCAAGCGCGCGCCTTCGGCGTTGCTCGACACGGCGCGGCGCTCCACATGCGGCAAGTGTTTGGACAACCAACCCTGGCACTGGGCCAGCGCTTGCGGGTGGGCCATCACCACCTCAATGCCCGCGTCGGAGTTGAGTTGACGCAGCAAATTGAAGCGCACCTGCAGGCTGACTTCGCCCACCACATGCACGGGCGAGCGCAAGAACAAATCGAGCGACCGCGCGACCACACCTTCGGTGGAGTTCTCCATGCCGACCACGCCGTATTGGGCGGTGCCCGCTGCGGTGGCGTGGAAGACTTCGTCGAAGTTAGCGTAGTAAATCAGGTTGGCCGCGCTGCCAAAAAACTCGATGGCCGCCTGTTCACAAAACGTGCCCTGCGGGCCGAGCACCGCCACGCGTTGCGGGGCTTCCAAGGCCAAGCAGGCCGACATGATCTCGCGCCAAATAGAGGCCACATGCTCGTTTTTGAGCGGGCCGGGGTTGGCGTGGGTGATCTTGTCGATGACCTGGGCCACGCGGTCGGGGCGAAAGAAGGGCGAGCCTTCGGCGCGTTTGATTTCGCCGACTTGTTCGGCCACATGGGCACGTTGGTTGAGCAGGCTCAGCAGCTGTTTGTCCAGCGCGTCAATTTGCACACGCAAAGCGCCCAAGGCATCCGACTGAATGGGTTGTTGGCTCATGTCTCTTCTACTTTCTGGCGGCCTGTTTCGGGAGAAAACTTCAAGCCTGTGTTTTTTCAAATTCGCGCATGTAAGCCACCAAGGCCTGCACGCCTTCGATCGGCATGGCGTTGTAGATGCTGGCCCGCATGCCACCGACTGATTTGTGGCCCTTGAGCTGCAACAAATTGGCGGCTTTGGCCCCGGCCAGAAAGGCGTCGTTGCGCGATTCGTCGCGCAAGAAGAAGGGCACATTCATGCGTGAGCGGCAGTCTTGGGCAACACGGTTTTCGAACAGGCTGGAGCTGTCGAGAAAGTCATACAGCAGCTGGGCCTTGGCGATGTTGCGCTGTTCCATGGCGGCAATGCCGCCGTTTTTCTTGAGCCACTGGAACACCAGCCCGGCGATGTAGATGCTGTAGGTGGGCGGCGTGTTGTACATCGACTGGTTGTCGGCCACCAGTTTGTAGTCGAAGGCGCTGGGGCAATGGGGCAGGGCGTGGCCGATCAGGTCTTCGCGCACGATGACCAAAGTCAGGCCTGCGGGGCCGAGGTTCTTTTGTGCACCACCAAAAGCCAAACCCACACGGGACCAGTCCACAGGGCGGGAGGCCACATGCGACGAAAAATCCACCACCAGCGGGGCGTCACACCCCAAGGCTTTGAGGTCGGGCAGTTCATGAAACTCAACGCCGTGGATGGTTTCGTTGCCGCAAATGTGCACATAGCGGCTGTCCGAGCCAATTTGCCAAGTGGCTGGCGCGGGCAGGGTGGTGAAGCCGTCGGCTTGCGCCGAGGCCGCCACGCGGGCGGTGCCGTATTTGCCCGCTTCTTTGAGCGACTTTTGGCTCCAGCTGCCCGTGAGCACAAAGTCCATGGCCCCGCCTTGCGACAGGTTCAGGGGCACGATGGCGTTTTCAGCCAGGCCACCGCCTTGCATGAACAAAATCTTGAAATGGGCGGGCACGGCCAACAGTTCACGCAGGTCCGCTTCGGCCTGCTCGTAAATGCTGATGAACTCCTTGCCACGATGGCTCATCTCCATCACGCTCATGCCCGAGCCGTGCCAGTCCAACATGTCGGACGAGGCTTGTTGCAAGACCTCTTCGGGCATGACGGCCGGACCGGCCGAAAAATTGAAAGCGCGACTCATGCCTTATTCCGCTGCGGGTGTGTTGTCATCAGAAGTGTTGGTGCTGTCACTTTCACCATCGCTGGCATTCGCGTCGTTTTCCACAATGCGTTGCAGGCCTGACAGCTTGGCACCGGCGTCCAGACCAATCAGGGTCACACCTTGTGTGGCGCGGCCCAGTTCCCGGATTTCGGACACGCGGGTGCGCACCAAAACGCCGGTGTCGGTGATCAGCATGATCTCGTCGTCGGCATGCACCAAGGTGGCGGCAACCACTTTGCCGTTGCGCTCGGATTGCTGGATCGCGATCATGCCTTTGGTGCCACGACCGTGGCGTGTGTATTCGGTGATGCTGGTGCGTTTGCCGTAGCCGTTTTCGGTGGCCGTGAGCACACTGGCGCGGGCTTTGGCTTCATCGGCGGGGGTGTCGGGGTTTTCTTGTTCCGACACCAGCATGGCGATCACGCTTTGGTGGTCTTCGATCATCATGCCGCGCACGCCGCGTGCACTGCGGCCCAGCGGGCGCACATCGTTTTCGTCAAAACGCACGGCCTTGCCACCGTCGCTGAACAGCATCACGTCGTGCTGCCCGTCTGTGAGGGCAGCGCCAATCAAGAAGTCACCCTCGTCCAAATTGACGGCGATGATGCCGCCTTTGCGCGGGTTGCTGAATTCGTCCAGCGATGTCTTCTTGACCGTGCCCATGGAGGTGGCCATGAACACATATTGGTTGTCGGGGAAGGTGCGTGCTGCACCGGTCAGGGCCAGCACGACGTTGATTTTCTCGCCTTCTTGCAGCGGGAACATGTTGACGATGGGGCGACCGCGTGAGCCGCGTGAGCCGGCCGGTACTTCCCAGACCTTGAGCCAATACAGACGGCCACGGTTGGAGAAACACAGCAGGTAGTCGTGTGTGTTGGCGATGAAGAGCTGGTCTATCCAGTCGTCTTCTTTGGTGGCGGCCGCTTGTTTGCCACGACCGCCGCGCTTTTGGGCGCGGTATTCACTCAAAGGCTGGCTCTTGATGTAACCGCTGTGGCTGAGCGTGACCACCATGTCAGTGGGCGTGATCAGGTCCTCGGTAGACAGGTCTTGCGCACTGTGCTCGATCTCGCTGCGGCGAGCGCCAATTTTGGTCTGGCCAAATTCTTGGCGCACGGTGCCCAGCTCGTCACCAATGATGGTGGACACGCGTTCGGGCTTGGCCAGGATGTCCAACAGGTCTTCAATTTCGGACATGACCTCTTTGTACTCGGCCACGATCTTGTCTTGCTCCAGACCGGTCAGGCGCTGCAGGCGCATCTGCAAAATCTCTTGCGCTTGCGTGTCTGACAGGCGGTACAGGCCGTCTTGACCCATGCCGTATCCGCGATCGAGTCCTTCGGGGCGGTAGTCGTCGGCATTGACCACGGAGCCATCGTCACGGGCACGCGTCAGCATGGTGCGTACCATCTGGCTGTCCCAAGAGCGGGTCATCAGCTCGGCTTTGGCCACGGGTGGTGTGGGCGCATTGCGGATGATGGCAATGAAGTCGTCAATATTGGCCAAAGCCACGGCCAGGCCTTCGAGCACATGGCCACGGTCACGTGCTTTGCGCAGCTCGAACACCGTGCGGCGTGTCACCACTTCGCGGCGGTGCTGCAAGAAGACCTGGATCAGGTCCTTCAGGTTACACAGCTTGGGTTGGCCGTCGATCAGGGCCACCATGTTCATGCCAAAGGTGTCTTGGAGCTGCGTCTGTTTGTACAGGTTGTTCAGCACCACTTCGGGCACTGCGCCGCGCTTGAGCTCGATCACCAAACGCATGCCCGACTTGTCGGACTCATCCTGGATGTGGCTGATGTCCTCGATTTTCTTTTCGTGCACCAGTTCGGCCATGCGCTCTTGCAGGGTCTTTTTGTTGACCTGGTAAGGCAGTTCGTCAACCACGATGCACTGGCGTTGGCCTTTGTCGATGTCTTCAAAGTGGCATTTGGCTCGCATCACAACGCGGCCGCGGCCGGTGCGGTAGCCATCCTTGACGCCGGTCATGCCGTAAATGATGGCGCCCGTGGGGAAATCCGGCGCGGGCACGATTTCCATCAGTTCGTCGATGGATGCTTCGGGGTTGCGCAGCAAATGCAAGCAAGCGTCCACCACCTCGTTCAAGTTGTGCGGCGGGATGTTGGTGGCCATGCCCACAGCGATGCCGCCTGAGCCATTGATCAGCAAATTGGGCAGTCGCGAAGGCAAGACCAGGGGTTCTTTTTCGGAGCCGTCGTAGTTGGGCCCGAAGTCCACGGTTTCCTTGTCGATGTCGGCCAACATCTCATGGGCAATCTTGGCCAAGCGGATTTCGGTGTAACGCATCGCCGCCGCGTTGTCGCCGTCGACCGAGCCAAAGTTCCCCTGGCCGTCCACCAGCATGTGGCGCATGGAAAAGTCTTGTGCCATTCGCACGATGGTGTCGTATACCGACTGGTCACCGTGAGGGTGGTACTTACCAATCACGTCACCCACGATACGGGCCGACTTTTTATACGGACGGTTCCAGTCGTTGTTCAGCTCGTGCATCGCAAACAACACACGGCGGTGCACGGGTTTCAGGCCATCGCGCGCATCGGGCAGGGCGCGACCCACGATCACGCTCATGGCGTAATCGAGGTAGCTGCGCCGCATTTCCTCTTCCAGACTGATGGGCAGTGTTTCTTTGGCGAACTGGGTCATATGTAGGAAGAAAAGTAACGCGGTGTAAACCACTCATTTTAAGTGCATGCGAGTGTAGCTTCGTTGCAACATTTGTCAGTGTTTTCAACGAATGCTTTTATCGTCTGTTCAGCATTTGACAGAAGTCACCGCCGTCTATGGCACAATAAATGTCAACGCAGTAAGTGACGGTCATTTGCTGTGTCATTTTTACGCAGCGAGTCTGCGGCTTTATCCCTCAAGAGGAAGACCATGAAGAAACTCAACAAAGTGGCGATGTTGTTTGCCTCCGCAGCTCTCGCAACCGCAGCCGGCGCTCAAACCGTTGACAACTGGCGCAACGGCTCCGGCGACTTGGTGTGGAAAAACGGCACCAACGAACTGTGCTGGCGCGATGCCAACTGGACACCTGCTACAGCTGCTGTCGGTTGCGACGGTGCCATCGTGGCTCCTAAAGCTGCACCAGCGCCTGCTCCCGCTCCTGCACCAGCTCCAGCTCCAGTGGCTGCTCCAGCACCCGCTCCAAAACCAGCACCAGCACCCGCTCCTGCGCCTGCTGCTGCGACCAAAGTGACTTACGCTGCTGACGCGTTCTTTGACTTCGACAAAGCCGTGTTGAAAGCTGAAGGCAAAGCCAAGCTCGACGACTTGGTTGGTAAAGTCAAAGGCGTGAACCTGGAAGTCATCATCGCTGTCGGTCACACCGACTCCGTGGGTTCTGACGCTTACAACCAGAAGCTGTCGGTCAAGCGCTCTGACGCTGTGAAGGCCTATTTGGTGTCCAAAGGCATCGAAAAGAACCGCGTTTACACCGAAGGCAAAGGCGAGAAGCAGCCTGTGGCTGACAACAAGACTTCTGCTGGCCGCGCTAAAAACCGCCGCGTTGAAATCGAAGTGGTCGGCACCCGCGCCAACAAGTAATCCTCTCTGGATTGCCCAAAAGCCCCAGCAATGGGGCTTTTTTTTGCCTCAAATTTTCTGAGTGCTGTGCTTTAACCGACAATCCAGCCCATGAATCCAAGCTCATCCAATGTTGATCCGGCCGAATTGGCCAAGTTTTCAGACCTCGCCCACCGCTGGTGGGACCCCGAAAGCGAATTCCGTCCCTTACATCAAATCAACCCCTTGCGTTTGGAGTGGATTCACGGCTTGGTGCCACTCACGGGATTGAAAGTGGTGGATGTCGGTTGTGGTGGCGGCATTTTGGCCGACGCCATGGCCCGCAAAGGGGCAGAGGTTTTGGGCATTGATTTGGCCACCAAATCCCTCAAAGTGGCCCAATTGCATGCCCTCGAAGCGGGCACGCAAGGCGTGCAGTACCGCGAAGTCAGTGCTGAAGCTTTGGCCGCAGAAAAACCCCAGCAATTTGATGTGGTCACCTGCATGGAAATGCTGGAACACGTCCCGGATCCGGCCTCGGTGGTCAAGGCCTGCGCCCAAATGGTCAAGCCTGGGGGCTGGGTGTTCTTTTCCACACTCAACCGAAATCCCAAATCCTTTCTGTTTGCCATCGTCGGTGCCGAGTACATCCTCAAACTCTTGCCCAAGGGCACGCATGAGTTTGCCCGCCTGATCAAGCCCAGCGAACTCACATCTTGGGCGCGTGAAGCAGGGCTGGACGCCCAAGGCTTCAAAGGCATGGAATACAACCCCTTCACCAAGCGCTATTGGCTCAGTCAAGACACCAGTGTCAACTATTTGCTGGCGTGCAGGAAAGCCTGAACATGTTCCACAACGTACAAGCCGTCTTGTTTGATTTGGACGGAACCTTGATTGACAGTGCCCCTGATTTGGGCGCAGCGGTAGACAAAATGCGGGTTGACCGTGGTTTGTCTTCTTTTCCCTTGGACCACTACCGCCACATGGCTGGTGCGGGTGCCCGAGGCATGTTGGGCATTGGCTTTGACATGACACCCGATCACGCCGACTTTGAGGCGATGAAGGAAGAGTTCTTCGTCAACTATGAGCGCTGCATGACTGAGCGCACCCGCATTTTTGATGGCGTGGTTGAGCTGATTGCGAGTTTGGTGGCGCAAGGCATGCCCTGGGGTGTGGTGACCAACAAATCCAGCAGATTCACCGATCCGCTCACATCGGCCATGCCTTTGTTCGCTACGGCCGGGACCATCGTCAGCGGCAACACTACCCCACACGCCAAACCGCATCCCGAACCTCTTTTCGAAGCCGCAAGGCGTTTGGCCATCGATCCGGCCCGGTGCGTGTATGTGGGCGACGATGAGCGTGACATCGTGGCGGGTTTGGCCGCAGGCATGGGCACGGTGGCAGCCACTTACGGTTATTTGGGCCAACAGACCGATATTTCGCGCTGGAATGCCCATTTGCACATTGATTCTCCGATGGACCTCTTGAAATCCCTCAAGAGCGCCTAAAATAGAACGTTCAGGGGCTGCACTGGTTTCGACATGGGTTCGGACGCGTGGCAGGGCATGTCGAGGTTCTGATCCTCGTTAATCTTCGGAAAAAAAACTAACTGCAAACGACGAACGTTTCGCACTCGCCGCTTAATCCGGTGAGCCTTGCAACAGTTGGCCGATAGGCTGGGTTAGGGTGATGAGGGGGTTAAACCCCTCAAAGTCCTGGCTGCAAGGTAAAACATATGGGCTGGCATCACCTCGGGTACCTTGAGGTGGTGTGAGAAAAAAGGGTGCTGGCTGGGTGTTCAGCGTGTCGCTGCGCGGTTCATTTGGCGAGACTCAAATCAGACGACTACACATGTAGAACTGTACGAAAAAGACTTATGGACGGGGGTTCAAATCCCCCCAGCTCCACCATATGCAAGCTCAAGGGCGTTTACTGAGTTTCAGTAAACGCCCTTTTTCTTTGGGAAATCAAGTGTTTGCAGTGCAAGGACGTTCATTAGCGTTCGTTGACAGCCAAACCAAACGGGGGAACAAAGCGGGGAACAACCGGGGCAAAATCTGAAAAAACGGGGAACGTTCCCCGGTTTGCCCCCCGGACACCTGAGAGAACGCCCCCATGCTGATCGATGCAAGTCTTGGCGGGGTTTTTTGGGATCTAGATCGCATTCCCCCAAACATGGTTTTGACCCTGCAAGCCCCGTTTTAGCGCTTTTTAAAGAAGCGTTGGAATGCCCTCCAGCGGGCAATCCTGCATAAAAAAAGCCACCCGTATCATGCCGGGTGGCTTGAGTCTGACCCAGTGCTGGCAGGCTGGAATCAAAGGCCTGCAGCGCCCTTCAGTGCAGCAGCACGGTCGGTGCGTTCCCAAGTGAAGTCGGGCTCGTCACGGCCAAAGTGGCCATACGCTGCGGTCTTGCTGTAGATTGGGCGCAGCAGGTCCAGCATCTGGATGATGCCTTTGGGGCGCAGGTCAAAGTGCTCAGCCACCAAGGCGGACAATTTGTCGTCTGAAATAACACCCGTTCCGGCGGTGTTGACGGTGATGTTCATGGGACGTGCCACGCCAATCGCGTAGGCCACCTGCACCTGGCACTGGGTGGCCAAGCCTGCGGCCACAATGTTCTTGGCCACATAGCGGGCTGCGTAGGCGGCCGAGCGGTCCACCTTGGACGGGTCTTTGCCAGAGAAGGCACCACCGCCGTGGGGGCAGGCACCGCCGTAGGTGTCCACAATGATCTTGCGACCAGTCAAACCGCAATCGCCCTGGGGGCCGCCAATGACGAAACGGCCGGTGGGGTTGATCAGGTACTTGGTGTCTTGCAGCCACTCTTTGGGCAGCACGGGCTTGATGATCTCTTCGATGATGGCTTCGGTGAAGCTGGCCTTCATCTTGGTCGATGTTTCCGACTGGTCGGGGCTGTGCTGGGTGGACAGCACCACGGTGTCGATGCTGTGGGGCTTGCCGTCCACGTAACGCATGGTCACCTGGCTCTTGGCATCGGGCCGCAAAAATGGCAGGCGGCCGTCTTTGCGCAGCTGGGCCTGGCGCTCGACCAAGCGGTGGGCGTAAAAAATGGGGGCGGGCATCAGCTCGGGCGTTTCGCTGCAGGCGTAGCCGAACATCAGGCCTTGGTCGCCCGCGCCGATGTTGAGGTGGTCGTCAGAGGCATGGTCCACGCCTTGGGCGATGTCGTTGGATTGCTTGTCGTAGCAAACCATGACCGCGCAACCCTTGTAGTCGATGCCGTAATCGGTGTTGTCGTAGCCGATGCGCTTGATGGTGTCGCGGGCGACCTGGATGTAGTCGACGTGCGCGTTGGTGGTGATCTCACCGGCCAAGACTACCAGACCGGTGTTGGTCAGGGTTTCGGCGGCCACGCGGCTGCGGGGGTCTTGTTCAAAGATGGCGTCAAGGATTGCGTCAGAAATCTGATCTGCAACTTTGTCGGGATGGCCTTCCGAGACGGATTCGGAGGTGAAGAGGAAGTCGTTGGACATAAAAAAGGCTCCTGTTTTCAATGGTTTGTCGGCGTTGCCGACCCTGAAAACCCGGAGCCTGGCGAACGCTTTAGCAGAATTTATGAATCGCCCTGCAAGTAGTTCAGTTAACTCGGCGATTTTTTGATTGTATCAATTTGCTGGCAGTCTGTGTTGGAGAACGCACTGTCAATGAAATTGAGCCCGACTCTCACTCAAGGCTGATCGTCTGTGCGCTTCTGTGCCGGCCTTCCAAATCGAAGCCCTCTCGTTCTGCTGCTTCAGCGCCAACGTGGTTGGCATCTTGTCCGCGTGCATCAAAAATCATGTCCAATACAGCCCATGGACATTCCAACCCCTATTGAAAACCGCCTGGTTGATCTGGAAATCAAGGCGGGCTTTACCGAAGACCTGCTGGACCAGCTCAATGCGCAGGTGTACCGCCAGCAACAACAAATTGACGCGCTCATTCAGGAACTGCGCCAGATGCGCGAACGCCTGCCCGAGTCGGGCGGTGGCGCTGAAGTGCGCAATTTGCGTGACGAGATTCCGCCGCATTACTGATGAAATTTCACAGCATTCAGGACATTCGGGACCATTTGCGTGCCCTGGGCGCCAACGCCTTGCACGAGCAGCGTGTGCTGCGTTTGTGGGCGCAAGCCAAACCGCAAAACAGTGGGCGCAGGCCGCTGGAGAGCTTCATGCCCACGGCGGTGCGTGAGGCACTGCCTGTCTTGAGTGAGGCCCTCGCAGCCTTGGTCAACTTGCGCGAACAGCACCCGGCTCAAGACGGCTCGGCCCGCTTCCTGGTGGGTCTGCAAGACGGCCAGACGGTGGAAAGCGTCTTGCTGCCGCGCGATGGCCTGTGTGTCTCCAGCCAGGTCGGTTGCGCGGTGGGCTGTGTGTTTTGCATGACCGGCCGTGAGGGCCTGATTCGCCAGGTGGGCAGTGCCGAGATCGTGGCGCAGGTGGCTTTGGCCCGCACGCTCAGGCCCGTCAAAAAAGTGGTGTTCATGGGCATGGGCGAGCCTTCGCACAACCTGGATGCGGTGATGGACGCCATCGACCTGCTGGGCACGGTGGGCAACATCGGGCACAAGAATCTGGTGTTTTCCACCGTGGGCGATGCACGCGTGTTCGAGCGTTTGCCGCAAGGCCGCGTCAAGCCTGCCTTGGCTTTGTCGCTGCACACCACGCGTGCCGATCTTCGAGAGCAGCTGCTGCCGCGAGCCCCGCGTTTTGACCCGCAAGATTTGGTGGAAGCGGGTGAGATTTATGCCCGCGCCACCGGTTACCCGATCCAGTACCAATGGACCTTGATCGAAGGCGTCAACGACAGTGCCGAAGAAATCGAAGGCATCGTGCGTTTGCTGAAAGGCAAATACGCGCTGATGAACATGATCCCCTACAACGCGGTGCCCGACTTGCCCTATGCCAGGCCGAGTTGGGAACGCGCCGCCGACATCGCCCGCACCCTGCACCAGCGCGGCGTGCTGACCAAACTGCGCCAGTCAGCCGGGCAGGACGTGGACGGCGGCTGCGGCCAGTTGCGCGCCCGCGATGTGCAGCGCGTACAGCCCGTGAAAATGTTCATGTCAGGCTCGAAGCCCCAGGCCACACGCCACGCCCCGTAGGTCGGAGCTTCAGCTCCGACATTGTTGGTTTCTGCGAAAGCTCATGTCGTGGCTGAAGCCGCCGACCTACAAAACGCCCCGGGTCTTCGCGCCGACAAAATGCCGAATTCCCCGTCGGTACTCGCAGAGTCCGACGTTGCTGGTTTTGCGAAGGTCACATGTCGGGGCTGAAGCCGCCGACCTACAAATGCATGGCTGCCCGCTCAACGTCCAGGCAGTTTGACCAGCCCGCTGGACAGCGATGTGCCCAGCAAAATCACCGCGCCGCACAGCAGCATCCAGGCGGTGACGGTTTCGCCCAGAAACAGCACGCCGTAAGCGATGGCAAAGACGGGCACCAAAAACGTGACCGTCAAAGCGCGTGCTGGCCCCGCCACTTCGATGAGTCTGAAATACAGGATGTAGGCCACGCCGGTGCACAGCACACCCACGATGATCAAGGACCACCAGACCGAGGCGCTGGGCCATTGGTCGGGATGAAACCACAGCGCTGGCAACAGCAAAGCCAAGGTGGCCCCGATCTGGCTGCCGGTGGCGGTGACCAGCGGGGGCAGGCTGGGGATGTGCTTTTTGGTGAAGCTGGCCGACAGCGCATAGCAGGTGGTGGCCGCCAGACAAGCGAGCACCGCCCATGCGGGCGCTATGCCCGAGGCGTTGGGCTTGAAGCTGGCCTGCCCACCGGCCAGCAGCACCACGCCGCCAAAGCCGATGGCCAGACCCACGGTGCGTGACAGGCTGGGCTTGTCGCCCAGCCAGAGCCAGGCCACCACTGCGCCAAACAAAGGCACAGTGGCGTTCAAGATGGATGAAAAACCCGTGGTGATGTGCATGACCGCAAAGGAATACAGGGCAAACGGAATGCCGCTGTTGAGTGCGCCCACAAACAGCACGGGTTTCCAATGACGGCGCAGCTGAGCCCAATGCCCTTTGGCCAGCATGATGGGCAGCAAAAAAGCAGCGGCAATGGCCACCCGAATGGCGGCGGTGGGCAAGGCACCTAATTCGACGGCCGCCATGCGCATGAACAAAAAGGACGAGCCCCAGATGGCCGACAGAATCAGAAAGTCGGCCAGCCAGCCTTTGGCGTGAGAAGTGGTCATTCAGGAAAGAGGGAATCAGAGGAGGGCAGGGCGATGGGGTGGCCTTCCAGTTTGAGCAGCGCCTGTTTGCGCCACAGCCCGCCTGCATAGCCCGTGAGTTGGCCACCGCCGCCCAGGATGCGGTGACAGGGCACGATGATACTCACCGGGTTGCGCCCCACGGCCGCGCCCACCGCCCGAACAGCCTTGGGGTTGTTCAGTTGCCGGGCCAGGTCGCCATAACTTTGGCTGTGGCCAGACGGGATGGCCAGCAAAGCCTGCCAAACCGATTGCTGGAATGCGGTGCCTGCCGACAGGTCCAGCGGCAGATCAAAGCGGTTCAAATCGCCCGTGAAATAGGCCTGCAATTGCGCGCTGGCGTCTTGCAGCAGCGGGTGTGCGGTGACGCTTGTCCAGCCGCGCAGGCGTTCATCGCTGGGGCCATGCCGCTGGCCTTCAAACCAGACGCCGCACAGGCCCAGGTCTGAGGCGGCCAGGGTCATCGGCCCCAAGGGGCTGTTCCATTGTTGGGTCAACAGGGGTGTCATGGTGCGGGGTGGTTGTGGTTCTGGTTGTGGGGCTCGGGGTGATCGGAGGGCTCGGGTTGAGGGGCCAAGCGCTGCCAGGCCGCGATCAGGGCATAGCTGCGGCAGGGCCGCCAGGCTTGGCCCAAAACTTCCAGGGCTTGGGTGGGGCGCGGGTGCTGACGCACCCCCAAGGCGGTTTGCAAGGCCACGTCCTGCACGGGCCAGGCGTCTGCCCAGCGCAGGGCGCGCATGGCGATGTAGTGGGCCGTCCAGGGGCCGATGCCCGGCAAGGCCATGAGCGCCTGCAAGGTGGGCTCGAGCTGCGCGCGGCGGCTGAGGTCCAGGCTGTCCGATTCGACCGCCTGCGCCAGGGCCTGTATGGCTCTTTGACGTTGCCGCACCAAGCCCAGGCTGCCCATGAGTGCGGCATTTTCTTCGCGCGCCAAAGTGGCCGGGCTGGGAAACGTGCGGTTCAGCTCGGGCCAGGGGGTGTTGCAGGGCTCGCCCAGGGTGTTGACCAGCCTCTGGCCCAACGTGCGGGCGGCTTTGACGCTGATTTGTTGACCCAAAATGGCCCGCACGGCCAGCTCAAAACCATCCAGGCAGCCGGGCAGACGTTGGCCCAGGGCTTGCGGAAAATCAAGCCCAATGACCTGTGCGATGCGGGCGGGCTCGGCGTCCAGGTCCAGCCAGTCCCGCACCTGCGCCACCACTTGGGGCAAAACGGGGTCCAATGAGGCGCTGACCCGCAGGTGCACCACGGCTTGCGTGCGGTCCCAGCGCAGCTCCAGCCAGCCGGTGGTGGCGTGGCTTGCATGGGGCCAGCGCACCGTCCTGCGCAACACGGCGTGCGGGCCTTGGCCCTCCCAGCTTTCCATGCCGCTCAAGCTGCGGTCTTGCAGAAACTGCCAAAGCGTGGCGATTTGACAAGGCGGACGGTAGGGCAAAACCAGGGCGGTGCCGGGCTGGGGTGCCTTGCGCAGCGGCGCGCTTGCGGTTCGAAGTTGCCCCGGGCTGAGTTGGTAGTGCTGGGCAAATGCGGCGTAAAGGTTCCTGGCCGAGCCAAAGCCACTGGCTCGCGCCACATGGGCCACCGACAGGGGGCTGTCTTGCAGCCACTGTTTGGCGTGCAGCAGCCTTTGGGTTTGCAGGAATTGCAGGGGCGAGACCTGCCAATGGCGCAAAAACAGACGCCTCAAGTGCCGGTCGCTCACGCCCAGCTGCGCCGCCAATGCCGCCATGCTCGGCGGCTTGAGGCCTTGCTGAATGGCCGATTGCAGCTGTTGGGCCGCGCTTTCGGCCAGCACCGCCTGGGCATCGGTGGTGGACCAAAAGCGACGAGCGGGGGCTAGTTCTGGGCGGCAGCGCAGGCAGGGCCTGAAGCCTTGTGCCTCGGCTTGAGCGGCTGTTTCAAAAAAGCGGCAGTTGGCTGGGCGGGGCAGTCTCACCCGGCAAACTGGGCGGCAATAAATGCCGGTGGAGGTCACCCCGGTGAAAAAAAGCCCATCCCACGCCGCATCCTTGTCGGCCATGGCTTGGTAACAGCGCTGCGCGTCCAGGCCTGCGCTCGATCCGGCTGTCGAGCTGGGTGGGGCAAATGGAAGGTGATGCATCGACAGCCATGTTATCGGCAAATCTGTGCACAGAACCATGGGTTTTGTGCTGTTTTCGGACCCGTGATGGTGTCTCTGTTTTGTAACCCTTGCCGCCTACAATGCTCATTCAATTCATAAACCAAGCCTCATGGCTTTTGATTGCTTCATCCCATGCAAGTGACCCCCTCCATCTTCAAAGCCTATGACATCCGCGGCGTGGTGCCGTCCACGCTGAACGAGCAAGTGGCCGAAGGCCTGGGCAAGGCCTTTGGCACCCAGGCGCTGGCCGAGGGCCAGACCCAGGTGGCCGTGGGTCGCGATGGCCGCTTGAGCGGGCCTGGTTTGTCGGCTGCGCTGATTCGCGGCTTGGTGGCCGCAGGCATTCAGGTCATCGACATCGGCATGGCCACCACGCCCATGCTCTACTTTGCGGCCAACACCGCCTGCCAAAGCGGCATCCAGGTCACCGGCAGCCACAACCCCAAGGACTACAACGGCTTCAAGATGGTCTTGGCGGGCCGTGCCATTTACGGCGACGAAATCCAGGCCCTGCGCCAGATGATGGAAGCCGAAACCTGGCAGCTCAAGGCCGGTGGCAGCGTGTCGCACTTGGATGTGCTGGCCGACTACACCCAGCGCATCGTGGGCGACATTCGCTTGGCCCGCCCCATGAAGATCGTGGTGGACTCGGGCAATGGCATTGCGGGGGCGTCTGCGCCCGGCATCTTCCGCGCCTTGGGCTGCGAAGTGATCGAACTGTTCAGCGAGGTTGATGGCGAATTCCCCAACCACCACCCCGACCCGAGCAAGCCCGAAAACCTGCAAGACCTGATGAACGCCCTGAAAACCACCGGGGCTGAGCTGGGCCTGGCGTTTGACGGTGACGGCGACCGCTTGGGCATCGTCACCCAAGACGGCAACAACATTTACCCCGACCGCCAGATGCAGCTGTTTGCCCAGGACGTGCTCAGCCGCGTGCCCGGCGGCACCATTTTGTTTGACGTGAAGTGCTCGCAGCGCCTGGCCCCTGCCATCGAGGCCGCAGGTGGCAAGCCCCTGATGTACAAAACCGGTCACTCCTTGATCAAGGCCAAGATGAAGGCGATTGAGGCCGAAGGCGGCCAGGCGCCTCTGGGCGGCGAGATGAGCGGGCACATCTTCTTCAAGGAGCGCTGGTACGGTTTTGACGATGGCACTTACGCCGGTTGCCGCTTGCTGGAAATCGTCAGCAAGAGCCCCGATGCCAACGCCGTGCTCGACGCCTTGCCCACCAGCTTCAGCACGCCCGAGCTGAATGTGAAGTGCGCCGAAGGCGAGCCGCACAGCGTGACCCGCGCCCTGCAGGCCAAGGCGGCCAGCGCCTTCAGTGCACCCGCCAAAGTGTCGGACATCGACGGCCTGCGCGTGGATTGGCCCGATGGCTTTGGCCTGATCCGGGCGTCCAACACCACCCCCGTGCTGGTGCTGCGCTTTGAAGGCCAGACCGAGGCGGCGCTGCACCGCATCGAAGGCGAAATGCTGGCCCTGCTGCGTTCGGTCAAGCCCGATGCGCAGATCGAAGCCTCTGCGCACTGAGCATGGACTTGCCAACGCTCGATCAGGTCACGGTGGTGGTGGTCACCCACCACAGTGCCCACTGCTTGGCCGGTTTGAATGCCTTGCTCGCACATTGTCCGCACATCATCGTTTCAGACAATGCCAGCAACGATGGCACACCCGCACAAGCCCAAGCCTTGTGGCCCCAAGCCCAGGTCTTGGCCCACCCCCATAACTTGGGCTTTGGCGCAGCCAACAACCGCGCTTTGAGTCGGGTCACAACACCTCTGGCCTTTTTGCTCAACCCCGATTGCGAAATCACCCCAGAAGGTTTGCTGGCCTTGATGGCGGCAGCCGAGGCGATGCCCGATGCGGCTTTGCTGGCCCCGCAGTTGGTCACTGCCAAAGGGCAAGCCGAAGTCAATTACCGCTGGCCCCACACTTTATGGACGTCCCAAGGGCCTGCGGCTGAAGGGCCTTGTTGTGTGGGCTTTGTGTGCGGTGCGGCCATGTTGTTTCGCATGCACCGTTTTGAACCTGTGGGTTTTTTTGACGAGCGGTTTTTTCTTTATTACGAAGACGATGATTTGTGCCTTCGTCTATTTAATGCCCGACGCCCCATGTTGCTGTTGCCGGACATTCAGGCGGTGCACCGCTCGCGGGGCTCGGTCAAGGGACGCTCGCCCTTAAAAAGTGAGTACGTGCGCGGTTTTCACCACGCCCAGTCCAAGCTGATTTTTGAGCAAAAACATGGTTCTCGGGCACGCGCTTTGAGTCAGCGGCGCAGCTTGCTTTTGTCCACATCTCTGGCGCTGCCTTTGCGTGTGGTGTTGTTTTCACCCAAACGCATCGCACGCATGGCCGGGCGATGGATGGGCCTGTTGCGGTGGCAAGCCGATGAACCGATGTGATTTTGAAACCCTGACCCGGGGTGAGCGGCTCCAAAATGGCTTGGTCTGGCTGTTCTTGTCTTGGATTTTGGTGGTCCCGGGAGGGCCTTTGTTGTTGGCCTTGCTCTTGACCACATTGGGGTTGCTGGGCGTCTCGCAATTGCAGCAAAGTCTGGCTTCGCTTTGGGCTTGGCCACAGTTGCGCTCAGTGGCTTGGGGGTTTGCAGCGTTTGTGGTGGCGGGTGTTTTTATCGGGGTTTGGTACGGCTATGGGCCGGGCTATTACGAGGCCTACATTCCCTTTTTGATGGCCCCTTTGATGCTGCATGGGGTGTTGACGGCACGATTGCAAGCGGGTGTGTTGTGGTTGGGCGCGGCCAGCGCAGCAGTGCTGGCAGGCGTCTTGGCCAGCTACCAAAGTTTGGTGCTCGATGTGGGGCGTGCCAAAGGGGCCATGAACCACCCCATCATTTTTGGCGACTTGTCGGTCGTGCTGGCGTCGATTGCCTTGTTTGGTGTGCTTTATTCGCAGCAGTCCAAATCCTCGTTCTACCTCAGGGCGTATTTGCTGCTCGGCGCACTCATGGGCGTTTGGGCTTCCTTGCTGAGCGGGACCAAAGGCGGCTGGTTGTCGATTGTGATGGTCATGTTTGTTTTTGCCTGGCGTTTGACCGCCGACAAAGCGTTGATGTGGCGGGCTTTGGGGCTTTTGTGCATCGTGGCGCTCATCATCAAAGGGGTCTTGCTGGCGCCTGAAGCCTTGGTTTGGGGCCGTTTGGAAGGGGTCTGGGGCAGTGCCAAGCATTGGTTTGACACCGGTGAAGTCACCGATTGGTCCGTCAGCATTCGCCTGGAGTTGTGGTCTTACGCATGGGAGTTGTTCAGCCAAAAGCCGCTGCTGGGCTGGTCTGGGGGCGAGGCGCTTGCCAAACTGGCCGAACACTTGAAGCCTTTTAATGTTCCTGTAGGCATTGCGCCGGTCTTTGAGAACGATTTGCTACACTTTGCCGCTGTGGCGGGCTCGGTGGGCGTTTTATCTGTGTTGGGTTTGTACGTGGGTGTGTTTTTCGGGTTTTGGCAATTCAAAAAGCAAGTTCAAGAGGCACAGACCTCGGCTTTTGTTTTGTTGGGCATGTTGCTCGTGGTCATGCTTTTTGAGTTTGGCCTGACGGTCAATGCTTTGGGACGCAATGCCTTTCGATACTCTTTTTGCACCCTGTCTGTGATGCTTCTGAGCCTTGTGATCATGTCGGAGAGGAAACACAAGGGAGAGTGATGGAGCTCATTTTTTTATGCCCGGCCATTCGAAAGGCTGTAGGCGGGGTCAAGGTCATTTACAGGCAAGCAGAGTTGATTCACACATTGGGCCAATCACGAGGTTTTTCTGCCGCCGTGATGCACCCTAATACTTTTTTTTTCAAGGTCGGCTGGTTTGATTCCACTGTGCCTTTGAAACGCGCTTTTTTTAAATGGCGCTGGATGGGCAAACCCTCCATGTCCAACATCGCTGGCGCATTCAATCCCAACAAACACACGGTGGTCATTCCCGAGCTTTGGGCCCGAAAATACGGTGCCCAATTGGCCTTGATGGGCGTGCCCTATGCCATTTACGTGCAAAACGGTTACTACATCACCAAGGGCCGTCCGTCTGACCTGGACAAGGCCTACCAGGGCGCGCGTTGCATTTTGACCATCTCGGACGATGCCACCCGGTGTGTGGCCCTGGCGTTTCCCGGGGTCGAGTCGAGGATTTTGCGGGTGCACTACGCCGTGGATGCGCAGCGCTTCAAACCCGATCAAGCCAAAGAAAACATCATCACCTACATGCCTCGCAAGTTGGCCGACCATTCCTCCAAGGTGCTGTTTTTTCTGCGCCATCATTTGCCAGCCCATTGGTCCATCGTGCCCATTGACGGCATGACCGAAGTTCAGGTCGCTGCTTTGCTGGAGCGGTCCAAAATTTTCATGGCCTTCAGCCATTTTGAAGGCTGTCCTTTGCCCCCGCTGGAAGCGGCTTTGAGCGGCAACCAAGTCATTGGCTACACCGGGCAAGGTGCCAAGGAATACTGGCGGCCGGAAATCTTTGATGAAGTCGCCTCGGGCGATGTGGCCGGGTTTGCCCAGCGGGTTCTTGCTAAAGTACAGGCCATCGATCAAGCCCAAGGGTTTGACGTTTGTTTGCCCACCATTCGGGCATTGGCCAAGACTTATTCCCCTGAACAGGAGCGCACGGACATGCTTGAATTTTTAAATTGGATGGGTTTGAACGGACATGGTTTGAAGGCATGAGCACTCCCAGCCTGCACGTCGCTATTTTTTCGTACAACCGAGGGGCCTACCTCAAGAACTGCGTTGATTCCTTGCAACGCAACATGCCCGGGATCGGCTGGACGGTCTATGACGACGGGAGCGATGAGCCCGAAACCGTGGCTTATTTGCAGACTTTAGGCGGGGCCGTTCGGCCCATGAAGGCAGCGGGCGATGACCGTCATGGCGGCTATTACAACAACATGCAAGCCGCTTTGGATGCGGCGCAGGCCGATTACCTGCTGATGTTGCAAGACGATTTGCAGGTGGTCCGGCCATTTGCGCCTGAAGACCTGTTCAGGATAGACCAGGTCTTCGAACAAAGCCCGACAACGGTCTTCATCAGCCCCTTGTTCATGAAGGGCAGCAAAAGGGCCTATTTTCAGCAACGTTACCAACCCGACGCTCAACTGCGTTGCTATCGCTGGTCAGCCGATCCGCTAGAAACGGGCAAAGTGCCTCAGAAGTACGCCGATATCGCCGTCTTGCATGTTGCTCGTTTGCGTCAAAGTGGCTGGCGCTTTGCAGGATCCGAAGAGGCCAATGGCGCATTGGCCGACAGCCTGTTTGGCGACATGGTTCAGGCGGCCGAGCCTTGGGTTTTTTATGTCCCCGAGGAGCCCGCTTACCGTGGGCGCGTGCTCACCTACGGGGCCAAACTGGCGGTCAGAATGTCGGGCAACCAGGTCAAGTCTTTTCAGGACATGGGTGTGCAGGCCTGCGCGGCATTTGCACAAAGGGATTTGAGTGTGTACCCCTTTGCCGAAGATTTTGTGGACACGGTTGATCCAAGGGTGCGCAAGCCCTACAAGTTCAATGCTTACCGCACCCGATGGCTGCCCTTGATTCTGAACAAGCTGGAGTTGTTGGGGCGGCGTCTTTGGCGTCGCTGATTCAGAACTGCTGAATGTCAATGCCGACAAATTGACGTCGGGCTCGCCAAAAACACCCCAGATACCGAGCGGCCAGGCGCAGTTGTCCGCGCAATCTGCGCCATTTCAATTGCAAGTCGTGCAGACCGCCCCGGGTGGGTGGGCTGGGCACTTTCTCTCGGGCAATCAGGGAATGGGATGCGATGGGGCAAGACACACCATAGGCCACGGCCATGTCCGCCTGGATGGCAAAAGCTGGAACCGTTTGCCATGATTTGAGCTGGTAAGTGCTGGAGATGAATGCGTCGGCCAAGCCCATGCCATGCTGGGTAAATTTGGCCAGCAGGATGCGTGCGCCAGAGGGCCAAAGCACGTAGGCGGCGGCTCCCGTGCGGTCCTGCAGCAGGGGGTGCAAACGGGCATTCAGATCCGGCATGGCCTTGCTGCGCCGACCCAGCAGTTTTTGGCGTTGCCGGGTTTCGAGTGATACATGGTCCAGCCCATTGATCATTTCCAAGTGTTTCAGCAAGTTGGGCGTGTTGTGCGCCAAGATGGCATCGTCTTCCAGCACCAGAGCCGGTTCGTGGCTGTCTGCAATCTGTTGCCAAACTTGGTGGTGGCTCATGAAGCAGGCCACTTCGGTGATTTTGATCGGACGTTCCCAAGAAAAGGCATGGGCCTGAAAAAACGCATCGGGAATATCGGCCGGAGTTTGCGCATCGATGAACTGAGCCTCCAAGCCCAAGCGCAGGGCTTGCTGCGTCTGAAACTTCCGGCGTTCCAGCGCTGAGGGTAAATTCAAAATGTAGGTTTTCATCCAGGGTGTCTTCCAGTCGTGGGCCAAATATACCTGCATGGCTTGTGGCTTGGAGATGCAACACCTTGGCCCGATGGCGCTCCCTATAATTTGCCGATACCCACTCAGCTTCGGACCCCGTGCTCCATTCCAATCCCGACGTCATTGTCTTCAACATCAAGCAGCGCTACACGGGTGTGTCCGCCACCATCAACGCTTTGGTGCCTTTGCAACTGCAGCAATGGCGCTTGGGCTATTGCGGCAACACCCTGTCCAATGGTGTGGTGGGCATGAGTGCTGGACAGGCCATTGCCTTGTCGCGCCAGCCGCCACCGGGGCGCGCATTCCGCATCTGGCATGTGCGCCGTGACCCTGAAATGATGCTGGGCATTTTTGCCCGCGATGTGCTGCGCTTGCCGATCAAGCTGGTCTTCACCTCGGCTGCGCAGCATTTGCATGGGCGGTTTCCTCGCTGGCTGATTTCCAAAATGGACGCGGTCATCTCGACCACGCCGCTGGCGGCCTCTTTTGTGCCCAACACCACCGCTGTGGTGCCGCATGGCATTGACCTGTCGCGTTTTGCGCCGTCGCCCGACAAGCTGAAAGCCTGGGCTGATTCAGGCTTGCCCGGGCAGTACGGCATCGGGGTGTTTGGCCGTGTCCGACCCGACAAAGGCAGTGATGTGTTTGTGGACGCCATGATCGAGGCGCTGCCGCATCTGCCGGGTGCCACTGCGGTGATTGCCGGGCTGGCACAGCCTCAGCACCAAGCCTACCAACAAGCCCTGATCGACAAAATTGCCCAAGCGGGCCTGTCCGAGCGCATTGTGTTTCTGGGCGAAGTGCCCGCTGGCGAGGTGCATCGGTGGTACCAACGTTGCCTGCTGTGCGTGGCTTGCCCGCGTTACGAACCCTTTGGCCTGACCCCCTTCGAGGCGGCAGCCACGGGCTGTGCGCTGGTGTGTTCACGCACCGGGGCGTTTGACCAACTGGTGTTGCCCGGCGTCACGGGCGAGCTGGTCGATACCGGCGATGCGCCCGGTCTGGCCCAAGTCGTGCAACAAGTGTTGGCCGATTTGCCCACTGCCGTGCAGATGGGCCATGCCGCACGCGATCGGGTGTCGGAGGTGTTCTCGTTGGCCAAAGAGGCTGAGGGTATTGGCCGGGTCTACCAGCAGTTGTTTGACCAGGCGGCTCGGCCTTGACGGGCAAAGGCTTGTCTTGGGCAGAAGGCCTGGCGCTGTGGGCCTACGGTGTCATCATGCGAGCCTTGCAGCCCCTGCTGCGCCGCAAACTCCACCGCCGGGGCCAACAAGAGCCTGGTTATCTGGCGCACATGCCCGAGCGCTTTGGCTTTTACGATGGCAGCCCACCGGAGCCCGACCGCGTCTGGGTGCATGCCGTCTCCTTGGGGGAGACAAGGGCCGCGGCCATCTTGATCGGGGCATTGCGCGATGCGTGGCCCGACATGCGTTTGCTGCTGACCCACAGCACGGCCACGGGCAGGGCCCAGGGGCAGTCTTTGTTGCGCCCCGGAGATGCGCAGGCCTGGTTGCCCTGGGACACCCCTGAGGCCACCCGGCAATTTTTGCAGCACCACCGGCCGCGCCTGGGCATCTTGATGGAGACCGAGGTCTGGCCCATGTTGGTGCAAGCCTGCGTGCAGGCGCAGCTGCCCTTGGTGCTGGCCAATGCCCGCTTGAACGACAAGTCGTTGCGCTCGGGCTTGCGCTGGTCGCTGCTGTCAGGCCCGGCTTACCGGGGTTTGCATGCGGTGTGGGCACAAAGTCCTGAAGACGCGGCCCGCCTTGGGCAATTGGGTGCCCAAGTGCAGGGGGTGTTGGGCAACCTCAAATTTGATGTGCAGCCTCAGCCTGAGGCACTCGCATGGGCCCAGCATTTGCGCCGACAGTGGCAGCACGACGGCAAAGCCCGGCCGGTAGTCATGTTGGCCAGCACCCGCGAAGGTGAGGAGGCCCTGTGGCTGCAGGCCTTGACGGCCAAAGCGGATCGGCTGGCCGCGTTCCAGGCCGCGGGCGTGGTCTGGTTGCTGGTGCCCAGGCACCCCCAGCGCTTTGACGAAGTCCACGATCTGTTGGTTGCGCAGGGTCTGAGCGTGGTTCGTCGCTCGAACTGGGACTTGGGTCAGCCGTTACCTGTTCACGCTGACAATGTGCCCGTTTGGCTGGGCGACAGCGTGGGCGAGATGCCTGTTTATTTTCAGAGCGCCGACATGGCCTTGTTGGGTGGCAGTTTCATGCCCTTGGGCGGACAAAATCTGATCGAGGCCGCCGCCTTTGGCTGCCCGGTGATCATGGGGCCACACACCTTCAACTTTGCCGAAGCTGCCCAAAATGCCGAGCAAGCGGGGGCCGCAGTGCGGGTCAACGGCATGGACGGGGCGCTGGACCAGGTCATGGAATGGCTGCGTCAACCTCAAGACCTGGCAAAGGCCCGCCAAAAGGGACTGGACTTGGTGGCCCAAAGCCGGGGTGCCGCCCAGCGCTACGCTAAGGCCATCACACGATGGGCCTGAGACCATTCCAAGCCACAATGAAAAAGAGCCGCCAAGCCCAGAGTGACACAGCGGCCTGAAACCCCAGGCGCTGGGCTCAAGCCCCGCCCAAACGCCTGATGCCGCTTATTTCTGCAGCAGCGTAGACAGGTTTTGCAGATCGTCGGCCTTGAGGGTCCCGCTGGCCTGCAGGAGGCGCAACTGGCCCAGCATGACATCGTGACGCGCTTTGGCCAGGTCACGCTTGGTCTGAAACAGCTGGCTTTGGCTGTTGAGCACATCGATGTTGATGCGCACACCCACCTGATAACCCAGTTTGTTGGCGTCCAAGGCACTTTGGCTGGAGGCTTCGGCCGCTTGCAAGGCCTTGACCTGGCTCAGGCCTGATTGCAGACCCAAAAAGGCGGTGCGGGTGGCTTGGGCCACGCTGCGTTGCGCTGCTTCAAGGTCGCTTTTGGCTTTGTCTTCCAAAGCCACGGTTTCTTGAATGCGGTTTTGACTGGCCTGCCCGGTGTAAAGCGGGTAGTTGAAGGCCAGGCCAATGGTGGCGGCGTTGGTGTTGAACTGGGCAGTGGGGCTGCCATTGCGGTAGCGCGTCATGCCGTAGCTGCCGGTCAGATCGAGCGTGGGGCGCAGGGCGGCTTGGGCTTTGGTGATTTCAAGCTGGGCCACTTCCAAGGCGATGCGGGCTTGGGTCAAGTTGCCATTGTTTTGGGCCGATTGCGTCACCCACGATTCGATGCTGCCACTTTGCAGACGGTCCATGTTGACTGCACCTGCCAAAGGGGCGGGGTTGACCTCGCGTTTTCCCACGGTGTCATCCAAGGCCAGCTTTTTGATGCGCAAATCGTTGTCAGCGGCAATCTCTTGAGCTGTGACCAGATCAAAACGGGCTTGAGCCTCGCGCGTGTCGGTGATGGTGGCGGTGCCAACTTCGAAGTTGCGTTTGGCAGCGGCCAATTGTTCAGCCACGGCAGTCTTTTGGGCTTTGACAAAGTTCAGGCTTTCTTGTGCCGTCAGCACGTCAAAGTAAGCCTGGCTCAGCCGCACGATGAGTTCTTGCTCGGCCACTTTCAACTGGGCCTGCGCCAAGTCCACTTGCTTCATGCCCTGTTCGTAGCTGGCCTGGTTGGCCGGGCGGTACAAAGGTTGGCTGGCGCTGAGTGTGAGTGCACGGGTGCCGAAAGCGCGACTGCCCGAGGCGTTCGATTGGTTGTCCAGATCGGTTTCTGACAAGCTGCCACCCAAACCTGCGGTGGGGCGCAGCAAGGCCTTGGCCTGCTCAGCCTTGGCCAGCGTGGCCTCGAATTGCGAACGAGCCGACTTGAAGGTGGCATCGTGGCTTTTGGCCGATTCGTACAGTTGAGCCAAGTTTTGGGCTTGGGCCGTGCCTGCAAAGGCGGCCATAAGGGCCAAGGTCAGGGGCAGGGTGCGCAGTTTCATGGCGGATCTTTTTGAAAAATGTCAGGCCAGCATCGGGCCAAAAGCTCACTCAATAAACTGGAATACTGGGGTCCACTTGGGCCGACCAGGCGTGAATGCCACCGGCCACGTTCACAACTTGGAAACCGTGTTGCAGCAAAAAGTTGGCCACCTGCATGCTGCGACCGCCGTGGTGGCACAGGCAGGCAATTGGGCGGGTTTTGTCGAGTTCGCTCAGTCGCGCCGGGATGGTTTGCATGGGCATGTGCACCAGATCCAAGGCTTCAGGCTGGGTGCTGGCGGTTTGCAGTTCCCAGCCTTCCCGCACGTCAAGCAATATGGGGCGTTGGGTTTGTTGGCTGGCCCATTCGGCCACTTGGGAGGGGTAAAGCTGTTCCATAAGGGTCTCAGAAGTGGAAGCTGGAGGGTTCGGCAAAACCTGACAGGCGCGGGGCATTGCAGTCCCAAGGCTCGGTGGTGGTCCAGCTGTTTTGCCCGGTGCGGGTGATCAAGGTGGCCCGCATCATGGGCTCTTGGCCCACGATGGCCACCAGGCGGCCACCCTCGGTGAGTTGTTGCAGCAAGGTGGCGGGCACTTCGGCCACCGAGCCATTGAGCACGATGGCGTCAAAGGGGCCGTCAGCAGCAGCGCCTTGGCTGCCATCGGCGCAGCGCACGGTGACGTTGCTCACGCCGGCTTGTTGCAGCTTGGCTTGGGCCTGGCTGGCCAAAGCGGGATCGATTTCCAGGCTCAACACGCTGGCTGCTTGGTGGGCCAGCAAGGCCGCCATGAAACCCGAGCCGGTGCCCACATCGAGCACTTTGTCGGTGTTCAGCACAGCCAGGTCTTGCAGCAAGCGGGCTTGCACGCGTGGGGCCAACATGACTTGGTTGGGCGCAGCGCCCAGCGGGATTTCCATGTCCACAAAGGCCAGCGCCTTGTGCGCCAAGGGTACAAAGTCTTCACGGCGCACGGTGGACAGCAGGGCCAGCACTTGCGGGTCCAGCACTTCCCAAGGGCGGATTTGCTGCTCGATCATGTTGAAGCGGGCCTGGTTCATGTCCATCTCGTTTACTCCTGCGGGGGGTCTAAGTCAAATAAGCCATGATTTTAAGGGGCGCTCGTGACCTGGCCCTGACGGCTCGGGCTCAGGCCGGCTTTGCGGCGCAGCCACTGCGCCAGATCGTCCATGTAGCAGTACACCACCGGCACCACCACCAGCGTCAACAGCGAGGAGGTGATGACCCCGCCAATGACCGCCTGGCCCATGGGCGCGCGTTGCTCGGCACCTTCGCTCAGCGCAAAGGCCAGCGGCACCATGCCAAAAATCATGGCCAAGGTGGTCATCAAGATGGGGCGCAGTCGCACTTTGGCCGCCAGCAGCAGGGCTTCGGCGCGTTCCAGTCCATCCTCTCGGGCACGGATGGCAAAGTCCACCAGCAAGATGGCGTTTTTGGTGACCAGGCCCATGAGCATGATCACGCCAATGATGGAGAACATCGACAAAGTGGAGCGGAATGCCATCAGGGCCAGCACCACGCCGATCAGGGTCAGCGGCAGGGCGGTCATCAGGGCCAGGGGCTGCAAGAAGCTCTTGAACTGGCTGGCCAAAATCATGTAGATGAAGATCACCGCCATGGCCAGGGCCGACAGGGCATAACCAAAGGACTCGGCCATGTTTTTGGTCGAGCCGCCAAAGCTGTAGCGGTAACCGGGCGGCAGGCTCAGGCTGTCCATGGCTTTGCGGATGTCGGCCGAGACTTCCCCGGCGGAGCGTCCGAAGACGTTGGCGTTGATGGCCACCTCGCGCATCATGTCGCGTCGGTTGATTTGGTTGGAGCCGGTGGTTTCGCTCACCTTGGCCACCTGGCCCAGGCGCACGATGCGTGGGCTGCCATCAGCGGCCGGTGTCACCATGAAGGGCAAACGTTCAAGGTCTTGGGGGCTGTTGCGGGCCTCGGGTGCCAGACGCACATTCACGTCATAGGTCTGGTCGTCCGGTGCACGCCAGTTGCCCACGGTTTGCCCGGCCACCAGGGTGCGCAGGGGGCCGGCCAGTTGCGCCGTGCCCAGGCCCAAGTCAGATGCTGCATCGCGCAGCACCTCCACGCCAATCACGGGTTTGTTGGGCTTGACGCTGGAGTCCAGGTCAACCAAGCCGGGAATGTCCCGCACCTTGGCCAAGGCCAGCAGCGCCAGGCGTTCCAGCTCTTTTTGGTCGGGGCCTTGCAGCGAGAACTCCACTTGCTTGTTGCCGCCAATGGCGTCGAGCAAACCGGCGTGCGTGACCGCGATGCCCGGCACTTGTTTGAGGCGGTCGCGCAGGGCGGCGGACATCTGGTCGGCGTTGCGGCTGCGGTTTTTGCGGTCCACCAAACGGATGTACAGGTTGACGTTGTTCTTGCCCTGCGCGTTGGCGGTGTTGATGGTGCTGACGGTGTAGCGCACTTCCGGGAAGTCGCGCAGGATGGCTTCGACCTGCCGGGTTTTGGCCTCGGTGGCTTCGAGCGAGGTGCCCACCGGGGTTTCGAACTTGAGCGAGGTTTCAGAAAAGTCGGCCTTGGGCACAAATTCGGTGCCCAGCAGGCGGGTCATGAACACGCTGGCCACAAAAATCGCCAGGGCCAGAAACACGGTGGACTTTTTGTGCACCAGCGCCCAGCGCAAGATGCTCTGGTAGCCGTCGGCCAGGCGCTCGGTGCTACGGTCAAACCAGCCGGTCACGCGGCCAATGCTCTTGTCATACCAGTTGGCGGGTGCTTGGTTTTTGCCGTGTGCATCAATGGCCGGGTCGTGCCAGATGCTCGACAGCATCGGGTCGAGCGTGAAGCTCACAAACATTGAGATCATGACCGCCGCCACGATGGTGATGCCGAACTCGTGGAAGAACTTGCCGATGATGCCTTCCATGAAGCCAATGGGCAAAAACACCGCCACGATGGACAAGGTGGTGGCCAGCACGGCCAGGCCAATTTCTTGTGTGCCCTCCAAAGAGGCCTTGTAGGCGCTTTTGCCCATCTGCACATGCCGCACGATGTTCTCGCGCACCACAATCGCGTCGTCGATCAGCAGGCCCACGCACAGGCTCAGCGCCATCAGCGTGATCATGTTGATCGTGAAGCCGAACATCTGCATGAACATGAAGGTGCCGATCAGCGAGATCGGCAGCGTCAGGCCTGTGATGACGGTGGAGCGCCAGGAGTTGAGGAACAAAAACACGATCAACACCGTGAGGATGGCCCCCTCGATCAGGGTCTGGCGCACGTTGTTCACCGACACCCGAATAGGGCGTGAGTTGTCGGTGATGGGCTCAAGCCGCAGGCCCGGTGGCAGTTGGGCTTGCAACTCGGCCACGGCCTTGACCAGGCCATCGACCACTTGAATGGTGTTTTCGTCTTGCGACTTTTGCACCGACATCAAAAGCGTGCGCTGACCGTTGTACAGCGCCAGGTTCTCCAGCTCTTGCGCGCCGTCTTGCACCGTGGTCACTTGCGACAGGCGAATCGGGGTGCCGTTTTTGCGCGCCACGATGATGCGGCCAAAGTCTTCGGGCCGCGCCATGCGCGAGCTGATTTGGACCATGCGTTCTTGCTGCAGCGAGCGGATCGCGCCCACGGGCAAGTCTTGGTTTTCGTTGCGAACGGCGGCCACCACCTGCTCGGCCGTGACGCCCAGCGCCTCCATATGGGCCGGTTGCAAATACAGGTTGATCTCGCGTTTGCTGCCACCCACCAAGGTGACCGAGCCCACACCGCGCACGTTTTCCAGGCGCTTTTTAAGCACTTGCTCGGACCAGTTGGTCAATTCCACGGCATTGAGTTTGTCACCTTCGGGGATGACGGCCAGCGACCACACGGCGCGGCTGGAGGGGTCAAAGCGCAGCACCCGGGGCTCTTTGACTTCGGTGCGCAGCAGGGGGCGCAGCGAGGCGACTTTTTCGCGCACATCTTCGGCGGCTTTGCGGCCGTCGATCTGCAGCTGAAACTCCATGATCACGACCGACTGGTTTTCAAAGCTGCGCGAGGTCAGGGTGCTGATGCCCGCGATCGAGTTGACGCCTTCTTCGATCTTTTTGGAGACCTCGCTCTCCACAATCTCGGGTGATGCGCCGGGGTATTCGGTGCTGATGACCACCACCGGAAAGTCGATGTTGGGGAACTGGTCAACTTTGAGGCGCTGGAAGGAAAAAATGCCCAGCACCACCAAGGCCAACATGACCATGGTGGCAAACACCGGGTTTTGCAAACTGACGCGGGTGAACCACATGCTGTAAACCCTTTTATTTGGCTGCGCTGGCCGGCAAGGCCGAAGCGGCTGCAGGGGTTTGCGCTGACTTGGCGGGTGCGGTGAATTGGACTTGAACCCCTTCGCGCACAGCCCCCAAACTGCCCGCAAGCACTTGCGCCCCTTCGGACACGCCGGTCACCGCCACCAGGCTTTGGCGGTCACCCTCGCTGCGCACGCCGGGCTGCACCGTGATGTGGCGCACTTGGCCGTCTTGCACCACCTGCACATAAGGCTGGGGTTTGTCGGTGCGCACGCTGCTCACGGGCACGGCCAGCACTTGCATGGTTTGTGTGCCCAAACTGCCTTGGGCAAACAGGCCTTGGCGCAAGCCCTCGCGTCCGTTGATGCCCAGGTACACCACGATGCTGCGGCTGCCCATCTGGGCGCTGGGGTTGATGCGCAAAACTTTGGCTGACACCGGTTCGGCCACGCCCTCGACCTGCAGTTGCGCGGTCATGCCCACGCGCACGCGGCTGGCGTCTTCGGCCGTCAGGGCCGCTTCCAGCTCCAATTGCGACAGGTTGATGACCTCGACCAGCCGTGCCTCAATGGCCACGCGCTCGCCTGGCTGGGCCAGACGCTGCGCCACCACGCCCGTCAAGGGCGAGCGCAACGTGGCATCGGCCAGCGACTTGTTGGCCAGGTCCAGCGCCGCCAGCGCCGCCGCGTGTGTGGCCTTGGCTCCGTTCAGGCTGGCCTGCGAGGTGAGCAAAGCGGTTTGCGAGATGAAGCCCTGGTTCACCAGCGCCTGGTTGTTGTCAAACTGGCGCTGGGCAATGTCCACCTGGGCTTTGGCCGCATCGGCTTGCTGCTGTGCTTGGCGCACGCGGGCCTGGTATTCGCTGGGGTCGATGCGGGCGATGACTTGCCCGGCCTGCACGCGGTCGCCTTCACGCACGTTCAGCTCTTGCAGCTCACCGGCCACACGCGCCTTGACCACAGCGCTTTGGGTGGCTTTGAGGGGACCTGAAACCGCAATGCCCAAGCTCAGGTTTTGGGTTTGGGCGGTGAACACATCGGTGCGGGCCAGCTCAATGCTGGAGATGGCCGTGGCGACTGTGGTGGCTGTGGGGACGGGGGCTGCCTTGCGCTGGCTGTTCCAGCGAGCGCCAATCACCACGAGAGCGGCCACAGCCACAGCCGACAGAATCCAGAGGGTTGATTTTTTCATGGGAATAGGGGGCAAAAATCGGGGGTGATCGCTCAACCGAGGGCCAAGCCACGCATCAACAATTGGGCGTGTTGCGAAATGAAGGCTTCCGGGTCGATCTGTTCATGGTTGGGGCAGCACGGCCCCATGGAGTGTTTCCACATGACCAAAAACAGCAGGGGGGCCATGACCGAATGCAAGGCCAGCTCGACATTCACGAGACGAAACTCGCCTTGGCTGATGCCTTTTTGCAAGGCATTGCGCACCAAAGCGTGGCCAGGCTCGATGACTTCGGTGCGGTAAAACTGTGCGAGTTCGGGAAAGTTACTGGCCTCGCTCATCACCAGTTTGGAGATACCCGAGGCCTTGGTGTCGCCATAGCGGTGCCACCATTGCAGCATCATCCATTCCAGCAACTGGCCGCATGTGCCCTGAAAATGCGCCACTTCGGCGGCACCTTGGGCGACGGGCTCCACAACGCTGGCCCGCACCACGGCTTTGAACAGGTCTTCTTTGCTGGGAAAGTACAGAAACAAGGTGCCCTTGGACACGCCCGCCCGAGCAGCCACCTCTTCGACGCGGGTGGCGGCATAGCCTTTTTCCACGAACAAGTCCAAAGCCGCTTCGAGCAGTTCGCCCGGGCGGTCTTGTTTGCGGCGTTCGCGTTTGTGGGGCGGAAGGGTGTCGACGGGGTTCACGAAAATTTAATGACTGATTGGTTAGTAATGTACGTCTTGCACAGGTCTTCGTCAAGGCGCTAGCGCACGCTGGGCGACAACAAAAAAGGCTGCCCATGGGCAGCCTTTGGGGTGGTGGAAAGCCAAGCCTCAGTTCGAGAAAGCAGGAATCCCGGTGATCGCGCGGCCCAAAATCAGAGCATGCACGTCGTGTGTGCCTTCGTAGGTGTTGACCACTTCCAGGTTCACCAGGTGGCGGGCCACGCCGTATTCGGCGCTGATGCCGTTGCCGCCCATCATGTCGCGTGCCATGCGGGCGATGTCCAGGGCTTTGCCGCAGCTGTTGCGCTTGAGGATGGAGGTCAGGTCCACCGAAGCGGTGCCTTCGTCCTTCATGCGGCCCAGGCGCAGGCAGCCTTGCAGGCCCAGGCTGATTTCGGTCAGCATGTCGGCCAGTTTCTTCTGGATCAGTTGGTTGGCGGCCAAGGGGCGGCCAAACTGCTGGCGGTCCATCACGTACTGGCGGGCGCGGGCATAGCAGTCTTCGGCAGCGCCCAAGGCGCCCCAAGCGATGCCGTAGCGGGCGCTGTTCAGGCAAGTGAAGGGGCCTTTCAAGCCGCGCACTTCAGGGAAAGCGTTTTCTTCAGGGCAGAAGACTTCGTCCATGACGATCTCGCCGGTGATCGACGCGCGCAAGCCCACCTTGCCGTGCACAGCGGGGGCGCTCAGGCCTTTCCAGCCTTTTTCCAAAATGAAGCCGCGGATCTGGCCGCCGTCGTCCTTGGCCCAGACCACAAACACGTCGGCGATCGGGCTGTTGGTGATCCACATCTTGGCGCCGCTGATGCTGTAGCCGCCGTCCACCTTTTTGGCACGGGTGATCATGCTGCCCGGGTCGGAGCCGTGGTTGGGTTCGGTCAGGCCAAAGCAGCCGATCCACTCGCCACGGGCCAGCTTGGGCAGGTATTTTTGTTTTTGGGCTTCAGAGCCAAAGTCGTTGATGGGCAGCATCACCAAAGAAGACTGCACGCTCATCATGGAGCGGTAGCCCGAGTCCACGCGCTCGACTTCACGCGCCACCAGGCCGTAGCAGACGTAGTTGAGGCCTGCGCCGCCGTATTGTTCGGGGATGGTGGCCCCCAAAAGGCCCAGCTCGCCCATCTCGCGGAAGATGGCCACGTCGGTGGTTTCGTTCAGGAAAGCGTCTTTCACCCGGGGCAGCAGGCGTTCCTGGCAGTAGGCGCGGGCCGCTTCTTGCACCTGACGCTCGTCGTCGGTCAGTTGTGCGCTGAGGTTGAAGGGGTCTTCCCAGCTGAAGGTGTTTTTGGTGGTGGCCATGGTGGATGTCTCCTTGAAAAATCTTGTAGCCGATTGTCAGGCTGAGATGAATAGTTGTCTAATATCGATTGGCTATCCATTGATACATTATTTTAATTCATGGAATTTCGTCACCTGCGCTATTTTCTGATGTTGGCCGAAGAGCTGCACTTTGGCCGCGCGGCCCAACGCCTGTCCATCTCACAACCGCCGCTCAGCCTGAACATCCAGCAGCTCGAAGCCTCGGTGGGGGCGCAGCTGTTCACCCGCAACAGCCGGGGCGTGCAGCTCACGGCGGCAGGCCAGGCTTTTGTGCCCGCCGCCCGAGCCTTGCTGGCGCAGGCCAGTGCTGCAGCGCGTGAGGCGCGTGATGTGGCCGAGGGCCAGTCGGGCCAGCTGCACATCGGTTTTGCCGGGACCATGTTGTATTGCGGCCTGCCGCAAATCCTCAGCCGTTTTCAGACCAGCCACCCGCGTTTGCGCCTGGTGCTGCGCGAACTCAGCTCGTCCGAGCAGTTGTCTGAATTGCTGCGCGACCGGCTGGATGTGGGCTTTGTGCACACGCCTCGGGTGCCGCTGGGCTTTGAGCAGATTTTGGTGGCCAGCCAGCCCTTGGTGGCGTGTTTGCCCGCCAGCCACCCCTTGGCGAGGGCGGCCAGTGTGGCGCTGGCAGAACTGGCCGGGCAAGACCTGGTGGTGGTCTCCCGCACCGTTTCGCCCGACTACCACGAGCGCATCGTGATGCTGTGCGAACAGGCCGGCTGGATGCCGCAGGTGGTGCACGAGTTGCGTCATTGGCTGAGCGTGGTGTCTCTGGTCTCGCAAGGCCTGGGCGTGGCGCTGGTGCCGCAGGCCTTGCAGCAGTCGGCCCTGGCGGGCGCGGTGTTTGTGCCGCTGCGCGAGGTCGATGCCCGTTATGACACCCGCTGCCTGTGGCGCAGCGACCGAGACCAGACGGCGCTGGGGGACTTTGTGCAGGCGGTGCGGGGCGGGCTGCTGCCCCACGGATAATTCAATCCCTCTTCAACAAGGAATCCACATGATGCAAACCCTGGTTTTGGGCGGCGGCTGCTTTTGGTGCACCGAGGCGGTGTACGTCAAGGTGCGCGGCGTGAGCGACGTGGAGTCGGGTTATTGCAACGGTCAAACCGTCTCGCCCACTTATGAGCAGGTCTGCACCGGCCGCACCGGCCACAACGAAGTGGTCAAGCTCGAATACGACCCGGCGCAGGTCAGCACCCGCGAACTGCTGGAAATCTTTTTTGTGATCCACGACCCCACCACCTTGAACCGCCAGGGCAACGATGTGGGCACCCAATACCGCAGTGGCATCTACTTCACTACACCCGAGCAAGCCGAAGAGGCGCGAGCCATGCTTGCCGAGCTTGCGGCGGCGCGCGCCTTTGGCCAGCCCATCGTGACCGAGGTGCTGGCGCTGGCCAACTACAGTGCGGCTGAGGACTACCACCAAGACTTTTTTGAACGCAACCCCTACCAAGGCTACTGTATGGCCGTGGCCGCGCCCAAGGTGAGCAAATTCAAAAAGACGTTTGCGCGTCTGGTGCGTGAGTGACAATGTCGGCCTCGGGTATCGTCTGGTATCCCATCCGATCTTTCCTTTCACAATGTGGTTTACCCGATCACCCCCGCATCACCATGAACAAAATTGCCTTTTTTCTTGCCGCCATGAGCTTGTCTTGGAGTGCTGTGGCCCAACACAGCAAGAAGGAGGTCGAGCAGGACATCGCCCGTCACCGCGCCATGGCCGAGGCGCACGAGGCGGCAGCCAAATGCCTGGAGTCCGGCAAAAAACCGGATCAGTGCACCAAAGAGCTGCAAACCGCCTGCAAGGGCCTGGCGCTGGGCAAATACTGCGGCATGAAACACGCGCATTGATGCGCCGCTGTTCACCTGAGTTGTCATGAGTTTTTCGCGTTCACGCCTGCCTGTTTGTCTGCACACCCTGCTGGTGGCGGCCTTGCTGTGGGCTCCGCTGTGGGGGCAGTTGCACAACATTGGGCACGGCAGTGAGCATGTCAGTGAACGCGGGACTCGGCATGCGCTTTCGGCCTCCGGTGAGTTGCAAACGGCGCATGCGCATGCAGGGCAGGTGCATGGTGAACATTGGCATGCAGGGCCTTCGGATGCTTTGGGCCACGAGGCCGACGCCGATCTGTGTCGTCTGCTGGACCACCTGTCCCAAGCCGAACGGCTGAGTGCCCCTTGCTCACCCGGCCTGGCCCCGATGGTCGCCATGGCTCCCCCCATTTTTGGGGTGGCTTTTCCTCCGGACCAAGACCTCTGGTCCCCGGCGCAAGCCCGTGCGCCGCCTGCGCTGATTTGAATCCCTGATCTTGTCTGGCTGGCTTTCCGTCTGTGGCGGAAGGCGCTGGGCTGTTCCTGTTTTTCAAATCACATTGTCATGACTCATTCTTTTCAGCTTTCGGCCTTGGCTTGCGCCTGCGTGGCCACTTTGTCTTTTTCAAATGCTTGGGCGCAAAACGCCGCACCGGGTGCACCCGGTGAAATTGTCATCACCGGCAACCCCTTGGGCCGCGACATCACCACCGTGCCTGTCAGCACCATGGGCCGCGCCGACCTGCTCGAGCGCGGGCAAAGCACGTTGGGCGAAACCTTGAATGGTTTGCCCGGCGTGTCCAGCACCTACTTTGGCCCCAACGCCAGCCGCCCCACCATTCGCGGGCTCGATGGCGACCGCATCCGGGTGCTGAACAACAGCGCCTCCAGCCTCGATGCCTCGGCGCTGAGCTACGACCATGCGGTGCCACTCGATGTTTTGTCCACCGACCGCATTGAGGTGTTGCGCGGCCCGGCCGCTTTGCTTTATGGCGGCAGCGCCGTGGGCGGCGTGGTCAACGTGATCGACAACCGCATCCCACGCGCGCCGGTCTCGGGCGTGTTGGGCAAGGCCCAGCTGCAAGCGGGCACAGGCAACGACGAGCGCAGCGTGGCGGGTTTGGTCGAGGCGGGTAATGAGCGCTATGCCCTGCACCTGGACGCTTTTGACCGCCGCACCGGCGATGTGCGGGTGCCGGTGTCGCTCGATTGCACAAAACCCGGCTCGCCTGCCAACGCCCGGCGCATCTGCAACTCGGCCAGCACCGCCCGGGGTGGTGCTTTCGGGGCCAGCACCTTCTGGGACCACGGCTATTTGGGCGCGTCGGTCAACACCTACCAAAGCGATTACGGCACGGTAGCCGAAGACGAGGTGACGATTGGCATGAAGACCACCCGCTACGCGCTGGAGGGGCAAGTGCGCCAATTGTCGGGTTGGTTTGAGAGCGTTAAAGCCCGGCTGAGCCACACCGATTACCAGCACACCGAGTTTGAGGGGGGGCAAGCGGGCACCGTGTTTGCCAACAAGGGCCAGGACCTGCGCATTGAGGCGCGGCACCGCCCGGTGGCGGGGTGGCAAGGCGTGGTGGGGGTGCAGACCGAATCGAGCCGCTTTTCTGCGGTGGGCGATGAAGCCTTTGCGCCCTTCAGCCGCACACGCAGCCAAGCCCTTTTTGTGCACGAAGAGCGGCCCACCGCCTGGGGCCAAGTCACGGCCGGGGCGCGCTGGGAGTCGGTGCGGGTCGAATCCTTGGGCAACCCCGAGCTGGACCGTTTTGACGAGGGCATCGGGGCCAAAAAATTCACGCCCTTCAGTGTGGCCGCTGGGGCGGTGTTCAAGTTGTCGCCCACTTGGTCGATGACCGGCAATGCCGCCCTCACGCAGCGTGCGCCCAAAGATTACGAGCTGTTTGCCAACGGCCCTCATTTGGCCACCAACGCCTGGGAAATCGGCAACAAAGACCTGGGTCTGGAAAAGTCCAAGAGCCTCGATGCGGGTGTGCAGTGGAAGTCCGGCCCCAACAGTGCCAATGTGACGGCCTTTGCCAGCCAGTTTGCCAACTACATCGGCCTGATGAACACGCAGGACGTGGAGGACGACTTGCCCGTGCAGCGTTATCAAGGCGTCAAGGCCCAATTCAGAGGCCTGGAGGCCAGCGGCCGCCAGCGCCTGTGGCAGGGCGCTTCGACACTCGACCTCGATTGGCGTGCCGACACCGTGCGGGCCAGCAACACGAGCACGGGCGAGCCCTTGCCCCGCATCGCCCCCATGCGTGTGGGCGCGACCTTGGTGCACGGTCAAGGCCCCTGGAGCGCCAAGCTGGGGGCCGACTGGCATGCGGCCCAAAAGCGCGTGCCCGACGGCAGTGTGGCCACAGCTGCCTACACCTTGGTCAATGCCAGCGTGTCTTACCGCCAAAAGCTGGACACCACGGTGCTGAACTGGTTTGCCCGACTGGACAACCTGAGCGACCAACTGGCCTACAGCGCCAGTTCCATCCTCACGAGCACCGCGTTTGGCAAGTCGCCTTTGCCGGGCCGCAGTGTCAAGTTGGGGGTTCAGGCCACGTTCTGATGGGCTGCGTGGCGTCGCCCAAGTGGCGGCGCTACGTGGTTTCCCCTGCAGTGAGACAAAGGCAGGCCGGGATAATCCAGCCATGAACCTTGATCATCCCGTTCTTTCTTCGCTTTTGCCGGTGGTGCTGCTGATTTTCATTGGCTTTGTCGCGGGCAAAGCCAAGCTGGTGCGGGGTGAGTCGGTGCGCGATTTGTCCAACCTGGTGTTTCTGGTGCTCACACAAGCGCTGCTGTTTCGCACCATGAGCAGCGTGCACATCGAGCAGCTCGATTTCAAGCCGGTGGCGCAATACTTTTTGGCGGCGGGCATTTTGTTTGTGGCCATGCTGTGGGCTTATGGCGGCAACAGCCGGGCCTCGGTGCTGGCGCTGGCTGGCATTTTCAGCAACACCTTGATGATCGGTGTGCCCCTGATCGGTCTGGCCTATGGCCAAGAAGGTCAGGTGCTGCTGTTCACCTTGATATCGCTGCATGCCCTGGTTTTGCTCAGTGCCGCCACGCTGGTGCTGGAGTTGCAAGTGGCGCACGAGCAAGCCACTTTGTCGGGCGAGCGCCGTCCGGTTTGGCGCACCGTGGCTTCGGCCGTGCGCAACGCCATCATTCACCCCGTGCCTTTGCCGATTTTGCTGGGCTTGGCCTACGCCCAAACCGGCTGGGGCTTGCATCCCGTGGTAGACCGTCCCCTGGCTTTGCTGGGCAGCGCCTTTGGCCCCATCGCCTTGGTGCTGGTGGGCATCACCTTGTCGCAAACGCCTGTGGGGCGGCAGTTCACATCGGCCCTCAAGCCGTCGCTGGTGAAAACTGTGCTGCACCCGGCGCTCATGCTGGCGGTGGGCTGGGCACTGGGCCTGCGTGGCTTGCATTTGTCGGTCATGGTTGTGGCGGCGGCTTTGCCCATTGGGGCCAATGTGTTCTTGTTCTCTCAGCGCTACCGCAAGGAAGAAGACACGGTGACGGCTGCCGTGGCCGTGTCCACACTCATTTCCATGCTGGGCATCTCGCTGACCATGGCCTTGCTGGCCGTGCTGCCGGTTTGATCCAGGGGTTCTCTCGCGCTGAGCGCATGCCCTAACATCAGGCCATGAACACACCTTTGCCCCCCGCGCTCCCAGCTGAACTTCATCACCTCAGTGGGGCCAGTGGTCGTCTGGCTGTCTATGCGGGCGGCTTGGGGCCACCCGTGTTGCTGGTGCACAGCGTCAACGCCCTGGCTTCGGCGGCCGAAATCCGTCCCCTGTTTGAGGCCCTGCGCCAGGACCACAGTGTCTATGCGCTGGATTTGCCGGGCTACGGCCTGTCTGATCGCCTGCCGCGTGCTTATTCGGTGGCTGACATGTGCGCCGCCATTCTTCAGGTCGCGCAATGGGTGGCACAGCGGCACCCCGGCCAGCCGCTGCAAGCCGTGGGGGTGTCGCTGTCGTGCGAGTTTGTAGCCCGCGTGGTCCAGCAGTCGCCGGACTTGTTGGCTGCCCTGACCTTGGTCAGCCCCACCGGCTTTCGGGGCGGCAAGTCGCTGCGCAAGCCCGAGGGCAGTACTTTTTTCATGGCGGGGTTTGACCAATTTTTGCGTCGCCCGGGGCCAGGCTGGGGCCGGTTTTTGTTCCGGCAGTTGTCACGGCCTTCGGTGGTGCGTTACTACTTGCAACGCACCTGGGGCGGCAAAGACATTGACGAAACGCTGTGGGCCTATGCCGTGCGCACGGCCCATGTGCCCAACGCCGAGCAAGCGCCTTTGTCGTTTTTGAGCGGGGGTTTGTTCAGCGCCGACATGCACAACGTGTACGAGAGCCTGCGCCTGCCGGTGTGGGTGGTGCATGGCACGCGGGGCGACTTCACCGATTACCGGGCGCTGGACCTGGTGCGCCATCGCCCCAACTGGCAGGTGACGGTGATGCAAGCCGGGGCCATGCCTTACTTTGAAGACATCGAGACTTTCATGGCGGGGTTCCGGGCGTTTGAGGCTGCGGCTTGCAAGCCATTGGCCTGACTTGTCTCAAGGCGCCAAGCGCTCCCTCAGCCACTGATCGCCGTTTTGCGTGTAACGCAGCCGGTCATGCAAACGGCTTTTGCGGCCTTGCCAGAACTGCCACTGGTCGGGCACCAGGCGGTAGCCGCCCCAGTGCGGTGGGCGTGGTGGTTTGAGCATGAATTGCGCGGCATATTTGGCGGCGTTGGTCACCAGCAGAGTGCGCCCCTCGATCACCTGGCTTTGCGGCGAGGCCCAAGCCCCGATGCGCGAATCGAGTGGGCGGCTGTGGAAGTAGGCGTCACTTTCTTCGTCGCTGACTTTCTCGACACGGCCTTCGATGCGCACCACGCGTTCGAGTTCAACCCAGTGAAACTGCAGCGCGGCAAAGGGGTTGCCTGCCAGTTCCTGGCCTTTTTGGCTGGCGTAGTTGGTGTACCAGACGATGCCGCGCTCGTCGTAGCCCTTGATCAGCACCACCCGCGTGCTGGGGCGCAGGTTGCTGGCCACGGTGGCCAAGGTCATGGCGTTGGGCTCGGGCACTTCGGACGCGATGGCTTCTTGCAGCCATTGCTCAAATTGCTGGAGCGGGTCCGCATGGGAGGCGTTTTCGTTGAGCTCGGCTTTTTCGTAGCTCTTGCGCAGGTCGGCGATGTTCATGGTGGTGAGTATAGGGATACGCTCAGTCGGCATAGCGCAGCAAGGCGGCCAGCGCCCGGTCTTCGATGCCGTGGGCCTGCAGACTGCTGTAGGTTTGCCGGGCATAGTCCAGCGTCGTGCCAAATCGCCCGCAGGCCTGCTTGAAAATTTGCCGGTAAGCGTCGGCTGGCAGCTGGCCGGTGAAGCTGGGGCTGCTGCGCGGCAGGGTAAAAGCCAGCGCCTGAACGGGGCCTTGTGGCGTGTTGCAAGGCAACCAGCTGGGGGTGTAGACGTCCATGGGCATTTCCCGCTCCCACAGCCGCACCAGCACCTCGTCGGCTTGTTCGCGGGCCACCCGATAGGCCACGCCCTGGCAGCTGCCGCCGGGCAACAAGGCAAACACCAGGCCGGGGCATTCGGGGCTGCCCCGGTTCAGGCGGCTCCACATTTTCAGGGCACGGTGCCAGCCCCAGACGCGGCTGATGTGTTGTTCTTGTGCTTCAAATTCGGGTCGCCACAGCAGCGAGGCATAGCCAAACACCCACAAATCCTGGCCTGCGGTTTGCGCTCTGAAGCGCTCAAGCAGGTCCGGTTTGAAGGATGTTGGCGTGATGTGGTGCCCTGGGTCCAGAACCTTGGTGTCTGGGCTTGTGGCGGGTGTGTCAGTCATGTGCAATCAGACCCCATTACAATCTCGCCACCATTTTCGGAGAAAAGAAACATGTCGACCCCTCAAGATGACAATCAACCTGTAGTGTGGGCCGTTTTGGTGGCCGTGATCGTGCTGGCCGTGGGCTTGGCCATTGGTTTTGGTTTGGCCAAAAGCAAAAAAGCCGCTCCTGCTGCACCCGCACCCGCTGCGGTGGCAGCGCCTGCTGCCGATGCCTCTGCCCCCGTCGCTGACGCTTCTGCACCTGCAGCGCCCCCCGCTGCTGATGCTTCTGCGGCCAAGTGATCGTGATGGCGCACTGAAAAAACCCGCTTCGGCGGGTTTTTTTTCGCGTGCAAGCAACCGTAAGCACAGCAGGGCTGGCTTTTCAAGAGAGGCGTTTTGGGGCCTTCAGCGGTCCATCGGCTGCTTGTCTTGCGGGTTGTACCCTGTCTGTAACCGAGAGATGGCGCCAAATGGCGGTAAGGCGGTTACCATCGGGCATGTAATTTAGTTACCACGCCTGACCCGGCGTCCAAACATGACCCTTCACCCGATTTTGATGGCGGTCACCACCCGCATCACCGAACGCAGCCGCCCGACCCGCCAGGCTTATTTGCAGCAGGTCGATGCCGCCGCCAGCCAAGACCCCGGTGCCCAGCGCCTGGGCTGTGCCAACGTGGCGCATGCCTTTGCCGCCATGCCCGAAGGCGACAAAGGCCGCGCCACCGCGCTCGACAAAATCAAAGTGGTGGCCCCGCGTGCGCCCAACATCGGCATCGTCAATGCCTACAACGATTTGCTGTCGGCTCACGCGCCGCTGCAGCATTACCCCGACCTGATCAAAGACGAGGCCCGCAAACTGGGTGCCACCGCCCAGGTGGCCGGGGGCGTGCCCGCCATGTGCGATGGCGTCACGCAAGGCACGCCGGGCATGGAGCTGAGCCTGTTCAGCCGCGATGTGATCGCCATGGCCACAGCTGTGTCGCTCAGTCATGACGTGTTTGACGCGGCCCTGATGCTGGGTGTGTGCGACAAGATCGTGCCGGGCCTGCTCATTGGCGCTTTGCAGTTTGGCCATTTGCCCACGGTGTTTGTTCCGGCTGGCCCTATGACCAGCGGCCTGTCCAACAACGAAAAATCCAAGGTGCGCGAGCAAGCGGCACTGGGTTTGGTGGGTCGCCCTGAATTGCTGGAAGCGGAGTCCAAGGCCTACCACGGCGAAGGCACCTGCACTTTTTACGGCACCGCCAACAGCAACCAGATGCTGCTCGAAGCCATGGGCCTGCATGTGCCCGGCACCGCCTTCATCAACCCCGGCGAAGGCGTGCGCCAAGACCTGACCCGCGAAGCAGCCCGCACCGTGCTGGCGCTGGTCAAGGACAAAAACTTCACGCCGATTGGCCGCTTGGTCGACGAGCGCTGCATCGTCAACGCCATGGTCGCCCTGCTGGCCACGGGCGGCTCGACCAACCACTTGATCCACTGGGTGGCGGTGGCGCGTGCGGCGGGCATCGTGATCGACTGGGACGACTTCTCGGCCTTGTCAGACGTGGTGCCGCTGCTCACCCGCGTGTACCCCAACGGCAGTGCCGACGTGAACCAGTTCCAGGCCGCAGGTGGCCCGGGCTATGTGATCCGCGAACTGCTCGATGCGGGCCTGATGCACGCCGATGTGTTGACTGTGCGCCCCGGTGGCCTGCGTGAATTCACCCGCATCCCGTCTGCCCAAAATGGCCAACTGGTCTGGCATGAGGCCGGTGCCAGCAAAGATGACACCGTGGTGCGCCCGGCGAGCAGCCCCTTCAGCGCCACGGGTGGCCTCAAACTTTTGCAAGGCAATCTGGGCCGCAGCGTGATCAAGATCTCAGCCGTGCCCGAAGCCTTGCATGTGATTGAAGCCCCGGCCCGCGTGTTCAACTCACAAGATGAATTGCAGCAAGCCTTCAAATCCGGAGAGCTCGACCGTGATGTGGTGTGTGTGGTGCGCTGGCAAGGCCCGCAAGCCAACGGCATGCCCGAACTGCACAAACTCACGCCGCCGCTGGCCGTGCTGCAAGGCAAGGGCTACAAGGTGGCGCTGGTGACCGATGGCCGCATGAGCGGTGCCTCGGGCAAAGTGCCTGCCGCCATCCACGTTTCACCCGAAGCCGCAGCCGGTGGTCCACTGGCCAAGGTGCAAGACG
Organism: Limnohabitans sp. 2KL-3; assembly: GCF_001269405.1. NCBI lineage: Bacteria > Pseudomonadati > Pseudomonadota > Betaproteobacteria > Burkholderiales > Comamonadaceae > Limnohabitans > Limnohabitans sp. 2KL-3. The sequence continues at coordinate 261,106 of NZ_CXON01000003.1, read as the reverse complement.
ACGATTTGATCCGGATCGACGGCGTGTTGGGCACCCTGCATGTGCTGGTGAGCGAGGCCGAATGGGCCGCCCGCCCGCTGGCCCAAATGCCCGCCGAGCTGCGTGCCGCCAACGGTGTGGGCATGGGCCGTGAACTGTTTGCCAACCTGCGCCGCAACGCGCTCAAAGCCGAAGAAGGAGCCTGCACATGGCTGTGAATCTGAGTCAAAGTTTGACCGCCCTGCAAGTGATGCAGGACGCCCCCGTGATCCCCGTGATCGTCTTGAACGATGTAGCCCACGCCGTGCCCATGGCCCGCGCCCTGGTGGCCGGTGGCATCCGCATGCTCGAAGTCACGCTGCGCACGCCGCAGGCGCTGGCTTGCATGGAAGCCATTGCCAAAGAAGTGCCTGGTGCCGTGGTCGGTGCGGGTACCGTGCGCAGCCCAGCTGACGCAGCAGCAGCAGCCAAAGCCGGTGCCCGTTTCGCGGTCAGTCCCGGTTACACCCGCGCTGTGGGCCAGGCTTGCCGCGACCACGGTTTGTCATTGCTGCCCGGTGTGGCCACCGGCAGCGAAATCATGATGGCCCAAGAAGATGGCTACACCGAACTCAAATTCTTCCCGGCCATGCAGGCGGGCGGCCCCGCCATGCTCAAGGCCTGGAGCGGTCCGTTTTTTGATGTGAAGTTCTGCCCCACGGGCGGCGTGACCCCGGGCAATGCCGCCGAGTTTTTGAGCCTGCCCAACGTGGCCTGCGTGGGCGGCTCGTGGCTGGTGCCTGCCGATGCACTGGCCCAAGGCGATTGGGCTCGCATCGAGGCGTTGGCCCGTGAGGCGACTCAGCTGACACGTTGATTTGTAGGTCGGTACCTTCAGGTCCGATATGGCTTGTGCGCTACGGAAACTGGTCGGGGCTGAAGCCGCCGACCTGCAAATACCCCCGCAGGTCTTATGGATCCAGCCTTGTGAAGTTTGAAGTGAATGGCTTTGCTTGAGCACAGCGATCCGTGTGGGAGCCCCGCCCTCGGGGCGATGGGAGTGTTCTGCGCGGCTCTATCGCGGCGAGGGCGCCGCTCCCACAAAAGTGAGCACAGCGGTCCGTGTGGGAGCCCCGCCCTCGGGGCGATGGGTAGTGATCTGCGAGACTCTATCGCGACAAGGACGCGGCACTCACAAAAAGCGTTCTTGCAAACTTAATCGGGCCAAATCCATAACTTCTGCACCGTCACCTGTCAGCGCACGGCCCACCCGCCCGAGATCGGGAACACTTGCCCGACAAAGCAGCTGGCTGCATTGCTGCACAGGTAGGCCACAAAGCGGGCATCTTCTTCGGCCTTGACCAAGCGGCCCAGCGGCACTTCGCGTTTCAGGCGCTCCTGAAAACGTGGGTTGGCCTGCACCTCGGGTGGGAAATAGGTGGGGTTGTCGACAAAGTTTTGCGCCACAGCATTGAGCTGGATGTTGTCCGGGGCCAGCTCCACGCCGGCCGCTTGCACATAGGCCAGCTGTGCACCCCGCGCGGCGCTGTAGCTGGCGGCACGCTTCATGCCGCGCAAGGCCGAGGCGCTGCCCATGACCACGATCTTGCCGCCGCCCCGGGCCTTCATGCAGGGCACCACCGCCCGCACCAAGCGAGGCAGTGGGTCCACCATCACCTCAAACACTTGCCGCCACTCGGCTTCGTCAATTTGCGTGACAGGGGTGGACGGTGCAGGCAGCGCCAGGTTGATCACCAGCGCATCCAGCGGGCCAGCCGCCTCGATCACGGCCTGCGCGTCCAGCGGGTGGGTGAGCAGGCGCTCATCGGCGATCACTTCAGCGCCACAGGCCCGCAACTCGTGGCACAGGGCGGGCCCCATGAAATCTTGGGACTGGGTCACCAGGATGCGTTGGCCGGTCAGATCGATCATGTCTTGGCTCCGTTTTTTTCAGCGCAGTCCTTGTCCCGCTGCGTACTCGGCCCGTTGGATCAGCTCCACCTTGTAGCCATCGGGGTCGGTCACAAAGGCGATCACCGTGGTGCCGCCTTTGACGGGGCCGGCCTCGCGTGTGACTTTGCCGCCAGCGGCTTTGATCTTGTCGCAGGCGGCATAGGCATCGGGCACGCCCAGGGCGATGTGGCCGTAGGCCGTGCCCATCTCGTAGCTTTCCACGCCCCAGTTGTAGGTCAGCTCCAGCTCGGCATGGTCGGGGTTGTTGCCGTACCCGACAAAGGCCAGCGAGTATTTGTACTCGGGGTTTTCCGAGGTGCGCAGCAGTTTCATGCCCAGCACCTTGGTGTAGAAGTCGATGGAGCGCTGGAGGTCGCCCACGCGCAGCATGGTGTGAAGAAGTCTCATGGTTTGTTTCCGGTGGGTGATGGCATTTCAAAAACCAGGCAGGCCGTGCTGGCATGGGCGTACAGGGTGCCGTCGGGCCCGACGAGTCGGGCTTCGGCGGTGGCCAACTGGCGGCCGCAGTGCACCACCTGGCCAATGGCCCGCACGCGCTGCACTTTGGGGGTGAGGGCCTTGACGAGTTTCACGCTCAGATCGGCCGTGGTGTAGCCGCGCCCGGGCGGCATCATGGTGTGCACCGCGCAGCCCAAGGCCGAGTCGAGCAAGGTGGCAAACCACCCGCCATGCACGGTGCCCAGCGGGTTCATGTGGTTCAAGCCCGGTGCGCCCTGAAAAATCGCCTGGCCTGCGCTGACCTCGATCAGCACAAAGTCCAGGGTCTTGGCGATGCTGGCGTAGGGCAGTTCGCCACTCAGCAGGCCTTGCATGACTTGCAGGCCGGTTTTGCCAGCCACTTGGTCAGGCCGCGCCACACCAGGGCCAGCACCTGCATCCAGGCGTTGACGCACCACCTGTTCTTGGGCCAACCAGGTGTCGAGTAAAGAGGAGGATGTAGATGGAGAGGGGTTCACAAAATGGGTTTTCTTCAAACAGGCACGGTGTAGTTCAGCGCCATGCGTCCGCCATCCACGGTGACGATTTCACCGGTGATGTAGCTTGCCGCATCGCTGGCCAAAAAGGCAACCACCTTGGCGACTTCGTCCGGCTCGCCCAAACGCTTCATGGGTGTGCGCATCATGATTTTCTTTTCAGCCGCTTCGCTGGTCAGCACCGCCTGGCGGGCCAGTTCGGTGGCAATCGTGCCCGGTGCCACCGCGTTCACGCGGATGCCAAAGTCGGCCAGAGCCAGCGACATGGCTCGGGTCAGTTGGTTGATGCCGCCCTTGCTCACGTTGTAGCTGGCGATGTTGGGGATGGCCATCACGGCGTTCACCGAGCTCATGTTGACAATCGAGCCGCCCCCGGTGCTTTTCATGGCGCGGGCGGCGGCTTGGCCCATCAAGAACGAGCCCTTGATGTTGACGTTGATGACGGCATCAAAGTCTTCTTCGGTCACGTCCAGAAAATCGGCGGCTTTGAAGATGCCCGCGTTGTTGACCAGCACATCCAGGCGGCCAAAAGCCTGCAGCACATGGTTCACGAGCGCATCCACATCGGCTTTGCGCGACACGTCGCAGGCGATGAAGCCGGCGCTGTGACCTTCGCTGCGCAGCTCGGCGGCCACGGTGGCACCGCGCTCGCTGTTCACATCGGCCAGCACCACATGGGCACCTTCTGCCGCAAAGCGGCGGGCACAGGCCTCGCCAATGCCGTTGGCTGCCCCGGTGACGATGGCGACGCGGCCTTGCAAGCCGAATGAAAGCGTGTTCGATGGGGTCATGGGGGTCTCCTCAGGGGGCTCAAAGGTTGGTTGCGAAAGTTGCCATGCTGCCACAAGGGAGGTCCTTTTGTCGCACAAGCTCGTCGTGTGGCGGACAGCACCAACCCCCAGGACTTCAAAGGGGGTTTCAAAAAGGCCCCTGTGGTCGGCATGCCAAGCACGGGTATCAAGTACCATTGACCCCGATCATTCGCCCACCACCGGGTTTTCAAGGAGAACACAATGTTCAGTCACGTCATGGTCGGGGTCAAAGACCTCGAAGCCTCCAAAAAGTTTTACGACGCCGTTTTGGGCACTGTCGGCATTGCGCCCGGAATGGCCAACAACCAGCGCTACTTTTACCGCAGCCCGACCGGCACCTTTGGCATCACCACCCCCATCAACGGTGAAGCCGCCTCGGTGGGCAATGGCAGCACTTATGGTTTCAAGGCGACTTCGCCCGAGCAAGCGGATGCCTTCCATGCGGCGGGTGTGGCCCATGGTGGCGTGACCTGTGAAGACCCTCCAGGCTGGCGCGAAGGCGCTGCCGGCAAACTCTACTTGGCTTACCTGCGCGACCCCGACGGCCACAAAATCTGCGTCTTGCATCGCCCTGGATGAAGGCTCCCCCCCGGCTGCAGACCCTCGTGGAAGAGGGCCTGATCGACACCGTGGTGCGTCAGCTCATGAGTGGCAAAGAGGCCATGGTGTTCGTGGTCCGTTGTGGCGACGAGACCCGCTGCGCCAAGATTTACAAAGAAGCCACGCACCGCAGTTTTCGGCAAGCGGTGGACTACACCGAAAACCGCAAGGTCAAAAACTCGCGCTCGGCCCGCGCCATGGCCAAGGGCAGCAAGTTTGGTCGCCAGGAGCAAGAAGCCGCCTGGCAAAGTGCCGAGGTGGATGCGCTGTACCGCCTGGCCGCAGCCGGTGTGCGTGTGCCCAAACCGTTTAACTTTTTTGACGGCGTATTGCTCATGGAGCTGGTGACCGACGCCCATGGCGACGCGGCCCCGCGCTTGAACGATGTGGCCTTCACGCCCGAACAAGCCCTGCAACACCACGCCACCTTGATTGCCGAAGTGGTGCGCATGCTGTGCGCAGGTGTGGTGCATGGCGACTTGTCGGAGTTCAACATTTTGTTGGCCCACATTCCTGGTGAGGGCGACCAGCCCGGGGTGGACGAGCCCGTCATCATCGACCTGCCCCAAGCGGTGGACGCGGCCGGCAACAACCACGCCCAACGCATGCTGCTGCGCGACGTGGGCAATTTGCGAGATTTTTTCGGGCAATTTGCGCCCGCCTTGCTCAAGACCGAATACGGCCCCGAAATCTGGAGCCTGTACCAAGCAGGATTGCTCAGCAACGAGACGCCGCTGACGGGCCACTTCGAGCGTTCGACGGCCAATGTGGACATGCAGGCCGTGTTGCGAGAAATCGACGATGCGCGCGACGAAGAAGCAGCGCGACGTTTGCGCATGGCCACGGCGGTTTGAGGCTTTGCCAAGCCCATGCGTTTAACCCAGCCTGAGTTGGCTCCAGCGCCCCACGCCGTGTCGCGTCTGCGCACCGCCCGGCTGGCCCGCAGCGCCAAACCCTTTTTGGCCCGGGGCGGCATCAAGGGTGAGCGCTGCCCGGGCTGCCGCTTGGTGCTCAGCCACTGCCTGTGCGGCTTGCGGTCGGTGGTGCCCACCCATGCGGGCGTGTGTTTGCTGATGGCCGACATCGAGCCCCTCAAACCCAGCAACACCGGCTGGCTGATTGCCGACGTGGTGCCCGACACCTTTGCGTTTGGCTGGGCCCGCACCGAGGTGGACCCGGCTTTGCTGGCGCTGCTGGCCGATCCGCAGTGGCAGGCCTTTGTGGTTTTTCCGGGTGATTTTGTGGAGCCTGAGCGGGTGGTGCGAACGGTCCAGACCCCCGATGTGGGCAAGCGAGTCTTGTTCATCTTGCTGGACGCCACCTGGCCCGAAGCGCGCAAGATGTTCCGCAAAAGTCCCTATCTGGACAAGTTGCCGGTGCTGAGTCTGCACCCTGAGCAGATTTCAAATTACAAGTTGCGCCGTTCGCGCCGCGATGACCACTTTTGCACCAGCGAAGTGGCATCGCTGTGCCTCGATCTGGCAGGTGAAACCCATGCAGCCCACACGCTTCAGGCTTGGCTTGAGGTGTACACCCACCACTACTTGCAGTCCAAGCACCAGCTGCCACCTGACCTGGAAGGCGCGGCGCATTCACAATTACGTGGCTTGACCTTGGCCTGAATTCGGCCTGAAGTCGACCGGAACCCGAGCCCCTGAATTTGCACAAGGAACCCCCATGTCCAACACCCCAGATACCGTCAAGCTGCCCCGCACTGTGGAGCGCCTGGTCACCGGCCAGGCCACGTCAGACGGCGCAGGCGTCAAGCTGAGTCGCATCCTTACCCAAGATTTGCAGCACCGGCTCGACCCGTTTTTGATGCTCGACGCCTTCGGCAGCGACAAGCCTGACGACTATATAGCAGGCTTTCCGGACCACCCCCACCGGGGTTTTGAAACCGTGACCTACATGATCGCCGGGCGCATGCTGCACCGCGACAGTGCGGGCAACGAAGGCCTTCTGCAAAACGGTGGCGTGCAATGGATGACCGCAGGCCAAGGCGTGATCCATTCTGAAATCCCGCAGCAAGCCGACGGCGTGATGGAGGGCTTTCAGCTCTGGTTGAACCTGCACAGCAGCGAGAAGATGAAGGCGCCGTGGTACCGCGATTTTCAGAACGACCAGCTGCCGCAGTTCCAGACGCCCGAAGGCGTGGCCGTGACGGTGATTGCCGGGGCCAGCCACGGCGTGCAAGGCGCGGTGAGCCGCAGCATCACCCAGCCGATTTATCTGGACGTGCACATGCCCGCAAGCTCACGTTTTGAGCAAACACTGCCCGCCGGGCACAACGCCTTTGTGTACGTGTACCGGGGCGAGGTGCGCATCGCAGGGCAGGCCGTGCCTCTGCAGCGCATGGCCATTTTGAAAAACACGCCGCAGGCCGATGGCGTGGTGATCGAAGCCAGTGCCGATGCCAAACTCATCTTGGTCGCGGGCCAACCGCTCAAAGAGCCCATCGTGCAATACGGCCCGTTTGTCATGAACACCAAGGAAGAGATTTACCAGGCCTTGGCGGATTTCAGGGACGGGCGTCTGGGCGAGAAGGCCTGAATTTTCGAGGCACTGGACCCAGGCTCAGCCCCTGAAGGCCTTCACAAAGGCCTGGGCCTGCTGTTGAACCGCTTGCGCCGAACGCCCCGGCGCGTACAAGGCCGATCCCAAACCAAAACCTGAAGCGCCTGCTGTGCGGTAAGCCGCCATGTTGTCGGGCGTGATGCCGCCCACGGGCATGAGGGCGGCCGATTTGGGCAGCACGGCCCGAAGCGCTTTGACGGTGGCGGGTGAAATCATCTCGGCCGGAAAAAGTTTGAGGCCGTGCGCACCGGCATCGAGTGCGGCAAAGGCTTCGGTGGGCGTGGCCACACCGGGCAGCACCACCATGTTCAAGGCCAGGGCTTGCGCCACCACGGCGGGGTTGAAGTTGGGTGCCACAACCAAACGGCCACCCGCAGCGTGCACGTCTTTGACCTGCTGCGCGTTCAGCACCGTGCCAGCGCCGATCAGGGTTTGCGGAAAAAGCTTTGTCAGGGCGGCGATGCTCTGCAAGGGCTCGGGCGAGTTGAGTGGCACCTCGATGATGACAAAGCCGCTGCTGACCAGCGCCTCGCCGATGGCCGGTGCTTCAGCAGGGGTGAGGCCGCGCAGGATGGCGATCAAGGGCAGTTGGGCCAGGGCTTGTGCCAAGGCGTGGGCGGGTTGGGTGGTGGATGTCATGGTGAGGTATTGGGTAGGAGCGGCGCCCTCGCCGCGATGGAGCGTTTGAAAATCAGCATGCCGATGCCAGCGCAAACAAGCCCGCCCAAGTGGCCTCGGACCCTCGGCTTTGGCATGGAATGCGCAGGTGCTGCAGGGCCAGGGTGTAGCGCAGGGTCAGGGCTTCGCTGCCGATCAAAATCACCGGCTCGGTGTGGGCTGATGCCGTCTGGTGGCGCAGCTCTTCTCCGATCAGCAAGCCCGATAAATAACTGGGCAATTGGGCCGCGCTCAGGCGTTCAAACAGGCCCAGTGTGCGCACCGCAAACAGGTGGTGCAACACACTGCCGCTTTGCTGGGTTTGCTGGATTGTGTCCACGCCTTGCAAAAAAACCGCTTCGTCAAAAGCGCCCTGCAGGTCCATCGTCTTGCCCAAAATCGAGTGCTGGCTCATCAGCGCAAACACCTCGCCGGTCATGAAGGTCTGGAATTGCGTGACGCGCCCGCCTTGCACCTGCACCCATTTGCTGTGGGTGCCGGGCAGCACCAGCGTGGCGCTGTCGCGGCCCGCCATGTGCAATGCCCCAAAAATTTGCACCTCTTCGCCGCGCATCACATCGGGTGTGTTCAGGGCGTCTGCACCCAGGCAGCTCAGGCCTGGGACCAGGGCGATTCGTCCGGGCTGCAGCCACAGCAGGTGCTGGCCCAATTCGGCAAAGCCTGCGGGGCAGGGGCAGTAGGGCGCTTCTTGCCAGCCCTGGCGGCTGCCCGCCATGCCCGAGATCAGGCACAGCGCTCCCGGCGCTTGCATCCAGTCGCCAAAGAATTCTTGGAACACCGCTTCAAACTGGCCGGGCGGCACGGTGAGGATGCCGCGTGGAAATTCACGGGATTCGAGCACCTGGCCGCTGACACCGAGCCGCGCACCGCGCAGCGAAGAGGTGCCCCAGTCGATGGCGATCAAGGGTCTTGTGCTGCTCATGCTGTTGCGCCTTTCGATGAAGTGTTCAACACCTTCAGCACGGTCTCGCGTGTGGGCAGGGGGCCGACCGCACCGAAGCCCTGCACCGACAGGGAGGCGGCGGCGTTGGCGTAAGTGGTGGCGGCCCAGAGGTCGTCGCCCGCTGACAAACGCGCCAACAGGTTGCCTGCAAAACAGTCGCCCGCGCCCGTGGCGTCGATGGCCGTGACCGCATGGCCTGGCAGGCGTTGCTGGTTTTTGCCGTCGCTGGCCAGCGCCCCGTCGGCCCCCAGTTTGAGCACCACCTGCGCAGCACCCTGGGCATGGCTCCAGGCGATGATGTCGGCCGCTTGGGTGAGGTCGGTGAGTGCGGTCATGTCTTCCAGGCTGGGCAAAAACAGATCACACAGACTCACCCCATGGCGGATGCAGGCCTGCGCCCGGGCCAGGGGCCACAGCGACAAACGCAGGTTGGAGTCCAGCGCCACCCGCGTGCCCACGCTGCGGGCGTGCTGCATGGCCGCAAACGCAATGTCGCATGCCGAGGCGGAAATGGCCAAAGAGATGCCCGACAGGTGCAGCCACTGGCTGTGGGCGATTGAATCGGCCCAATGCGTCATGTCTTGTGGCTGCATGCGGCTGGCGGCCGAGCCTGCACGCGCATAGCTGAAGTGGTGGCCTTGTGCGTCGTGGCTCACAAAGTACATGCCGGTGGGCGCTTGGGTGTCGCGCACCACGGTGGTGGTGTCCACGTTTTCGCGCTGCCACAGGTCCATCAGGCGATCACCCCAGCGGTCGGTGCCCAGACGCGTCAGGTAGGCCACACGCGCTCCGGCGCGGGCCGCGGCAATGGCGGCGTTGCTGGTATCGCCGCCAAAGCCTTGTTGGTAGAGCGGGGCGTCGTCGGCCTGTTCATGAGGCCGCTGGTTGAACTCGACCATGGCTTCGCCAAGCGCCACGATGTCCAGGGTTTTGTTGGGGTGGGTCATGTCAAAAAAGGGCGACGGGGCTGAAGTGAATTCGGGGGTGGAGGTGGGAGAATCATCGTCAACCGTGGACGCCATGGGCGACATCTTGGAGACAAACAACATGTGGACAGCAGGCACTGAAAGCGATTTTGTACTGAATGCGAGCTGCAAGGGCTACCCCTTGGCGGCCGAGCCTTGCCGTGTTTCGGAGCTGGGGCAGCGAGGCTGGCACCTGCTCGATGACGCGCTGGCTTACCCGGTGGCCGTGCTGCGCCGCCCAGCGCTCACGCACAACCTGGCCTGGATGCAGGATTTTGTGCAGCGCAAAGGCGTGGCCCTGGCCCCGCACGGCAAGACCACCATGTCGCCTGAGCTGTTTCGCATGCAGCTGCAAGCCGGGGCATGGGGTTTGACTTTTGCCAACGTGCACCAGCTGCGTGTGGGCCTGGCCGCAGGCGCACAACGCGCCATCATCGCCAACCAGTTGGTGTCGGATGCGGACCTGGACGGCTTGGACTTCTTGCTCAACCAGTACCCGCAAGTGCGTGTTTGGTTTTTGGTCGATTCGCTGGCGCAGCTCGATGCCCTGGCTGACTGGGGCGCACGTCGGGGCAATGCCCGGTGCTGGGATGTGCTGCTGGAGCTGGGCATTGCCGGTTACCGCACCGGCTGCCGCACGCACGAACAAGCCTTGGCTTTGGCTCAAGCCATCGCAGCGTCGCCCGTTGTGCGCTTGGGCGGCGTGGAATGTTACGAGGGTGGACTCGGCCAATGCGACAGTGCCCACGACATGGAAGCCGTGAGCGCCTTGGTGCGCAGCGTGCAGGCCCTGGTGCAACAAATCGATGAACAGCACCTGTGGGGCGGTGAGGAGGTCTTGTTGTCGGCAGGCGGCTCGGCGGTGTTCGATTTGGTGATCCCCATGCTCAAAACCCAGGTCAAGAGCCGGCCGGTGCAAGGCGTGTTGCGTTCGGGCTGTTATGTCACGCACGACCACTGGAATTACGCCCGTTACCTGAAGCTGGTGGAGGCGCGTGAAGGCTTGAGTGCATCGCTGTTGCCCGCGCTGGAGGTGTGGGCCAAGGTGCAGTCGGTGCCCGAGCCGGGGCTGGCCATTTTGAGCGCGGGTCGGCGCGATCTGTCTTTTGACCAGTGCATGCCCATGCCGGTGCGCTGGGCAGCGAATGGGCAAAGCGGTGAGGGGGCCATGCAGGCCACACCCGAGTCCTGGAAAGTCAAAGCGCTGAGTGACCAGCATGCGCACATGGTGTTTGACGCGGATGGCGTCTGGCCGCAGGTGGGCGACCGGGTGGCACTGGGTATTTCTCACCCCTGCACCACTTTCGACAAATGGCGCTGGATGGCGGTCATCGAAGACGATGGGCGCATCAGCGGGGCGATCAGCACGCATTTTTGAAGTCAGCTTATCGATGCTTCCCTGCGAAGTGTCAAATTCCAGCATCCCATCTCCCCGTAGGTCGGGCCTTTATGGTCCGACAGCCATCTTTCGCGAAGCGACATTTTCAAGAGGCGGTGGTGCACCGAAGATGTCGGACCTGAAGGCACCGACCTACACGATGCTTCGTCCATGGCTGGCGGACCCTCACACTTTTGGGGTGTGAAGGCCTTGAGGTACCTCACTTGAAGCCGTTCAAGGCCTCGGCCGGGTAGCCCGGGCGGGTTTTGCAGTCCTCGATGTACTGCTCAATGATGGCCTCGTAGCTGGTATCGGCCCGCAAACCCAAGGCATGCGCACGCTCGAAGGTGCAACCTTTGGCCCAGTTGTCCACAATGCCCGCGATGCGCTCGTCTTTTTCAAAAGTCACGCGGGCACGCACGGCAGGGCCTGCGACTTTTTCCAGCGCAGCCAGCATGTCGCTGACCTTCACATTCAAGCCGGGCAGGTTCAGCGCCATGCGGCCACCAAAGGCTTCGCGGCTGGCCTCGAACACGGTGATCAAACCATGCACGGTGTTGCCGGGCGAAGAGATGGGGTGGGACACGGTGGCGTCCACTGGGCAAGTGGTGGCGGTGCCCGCCAAAGGCTCGCGGATGATGCCACTGAAGAAAGAGGATGCTGCGCCATTGGGCTTGCCGGGGCGCACAGCCACCGTCATCAGGCGGGCGGCGCGGCCGTCGATGTAGCCCTTGCGGGTGTAGTCGGCCACCATGTACTCGATCATCAACTTGTGGGTGCCATACGACGTTTGTGGCGTGGGCAAGGTGGTGTCGGCCACCAGCGCAGGCATGGGGTTGGCCGCATCCGGGCCGAATACCGCAACAGAGCTGGCAAACACCAAGCGCGATGCCTTGCCGGATGCGCGGATGCTGTCGAGCAACAAGCGCGAGCTGTCCACGTTGGAGCGCAGACCCAGATCAAAGTCCAGCTCGCACTCGCCCGACACGGCCGAGGCCAAATGGAACACGCCGTCAAAACCGCTCTTGAACAAGTCGCCTTGCTCCAGCATGGGACCCGCATGGCCCTTGACCCTTGGGTCGGCCAACAAATCGGCAGGGGCGGGGAACAAATCGGCAATGACCAATTCACTCACGCTTTGGCCGTTCAATTGGCCGCGCTTCAAAATTTCGCGGGCCAACCGAGCGCCCAAAAATCCGGCACCGCCGGTGATCAAAATACGCATGGTTTTTCCTTGGGAATCAATGGTTGTCTTTGGGCACAGCCGAGCCGCGCTGGCCGACCAAAAAGTCCATGTCTGCGCCTTCGTCGGCTTGCAGCACATGGTCGATGTAAAGCTTCCAGTAGCCCGAATTCATGGCGGGCGCGGGCTTTTCCCACAGCGACAAGCGGCGTGCCAGCTCTTCGTCGCTGATCAGCAGTTGCAGTTTGCGCTCGGGCACGTTCAGTTCGATCATGTCGCCGTTTTGCACCACGGCCAGAGGCCCTCCCGCCGCGGCTTCGGGCGTGGTGTGCAGCACCACGGTGCCGTAGGCAGTGCCGCTCATGCGGGCGTCCGAGATGCGCACCATGTCGGTGATGCCTTTGCGCAGCACCTTGGGCGGCAGCGGCATGTTGCCCACCTCGGCCATGCCGGGGTAGCCCTTTGGGCCGCAGTTCTTGAGCACCAAGATGCAGTTCTCGTCCACATCCAAGCTCTCGTCGTCGATGCGTTTGTGGAAATCGTGGCTGTCCTCAAACACCACGGCGCGGCCGGTGTGCACCATCAGTGCAGGTGTGGCAGCGCTGGGCTTGATGACCGCGCCACGTGGGGCCAGGTTGCCGCGCAAGATGGCGATGCCGGCTTTCTCTTTGAATGGGGCCTCGAAGGTCTTGATGACACGTGGGTCGTAGTTCACGGCGCTGGCGATGTTCTCGCTCACCGTCTTGCCGCTCACCGTGACGATGTCTTTGTGCAGCAGGTGCTCGATCTCTTTCATCACCACCGGCAAGCCACCGGCGTAGCAGAAGTCTTCCATCAGGTGCTCACCAGACGGCTGCAAATTCAGCAGACAAGGCAGCTCGCTGCCCAAGCGCTCGAAGTCGTCCACCGTGAGCTTCAGTCCCAAACGGCCCGCAATCGCGATCAGGTGGATCACCGCGTTGGTTGAGCCGCCGATGGCCGCCAGCGTCCGGATGGCGTTTTCAAAGGCTTCGCGGGTCAGCACCTTGCTGATGGTTTGGTCGGTATGCACCATCTCGACAATGCGCCGTCCGGCATCGCGGGCCAGCACATTGCGGCGGCCGTCTACTGCGGGGTAGGCGGCGTTGCCGGGCAGGCCAATGCCCAGGGCTTCGACCATGCTGGCCATGGTGCTGGCGGTGCCCATGGTCATGCAGTGGCCGTGGCTGCGGTGCATGCAGCTCTCCGCTTCAAAGAAGTCGGTCAGTTTGAGCGTGCCTGCGCGAACTTGCTCGCTCATGCTCCACACGCCGGTGCCCGAGCCCAGCTCTTGGCCGCGCCATTTTCCGTTCAGCATGGGGCCGCCAGAGACACCAATCGTGGGCAGGCCGACGCTGGACGCGCCCATCAGCAAGCTGGGGGTCGTTTTGTCGCAACCCATGAGCAGCACCACGCCGTCAATCGGGTTACCACGGATGCTCTCTTCCACGTCCATGGACGCCAGGTTGCGGTACAGCATGGCGGTGGGGCGCAGCAGTGTTTCACCCAACGACATGACGGGGAATTCGAGCGGGAAGCCACCCGCCTCGTACACACCGATCTTGACCTGCTCGGCCAGGGTGCGAAAGTGCGAGTTGCAGGGCGTGAGTTCGCTGAAGGTGTTGCAGATGCCAATGACCGGACGGCCATCAAACTGGTCGTGCGGCACGCCCTTGCCCTTGACCCAGCTGCGGTAGGCAAAGCCGTCGCGGTCTTGGCGGCCAAACCATTGCTGGCTGCGCAGGTCTTCGGGTTTTTTGCGGGGTGGGCTGCCGTTGTTGTCGCTCATGGTGGTGCTTCCGGTGAAAGGTCAAATGGCCAAAGGTTTCAAAATACTATCGTATGACGATTAAAAAACAAGCACCACTTGTAAAGCCAGCGACATTCAGGGAAACCCCTGACGCCAAGATGACTGTCCTAGGGTTTTCCAGAATCCCAAGTGTCCGCTCAATCATCATATGATAAGCAAATCAGTGACACCACCATGAGTAAAAACTTTCACAGACACACCCTCGACTTGCTGGGTCACGCCATCTTGTCGGGTCGTTATGCGGTGGGCGCCAGTTTGCCGCCCGAGCCGCTGCTGTGCGAAGAATTTGGCGTGAGCCGCACCGTGATCCGCGAGGTCATCAAGTCCTTGGTGGCCAAAGGTTTGCTGTTCACGGGCCCCAAGGTGGGCACGCGAGTGCTGCCCGATGCCGACTGGAACTGGTTTGACCCCGACGTGGTGGCCTGGCAAGCTCAGTGTGGCCTGACCCCTGAATTTTTGAAAGACTTGCAAGAGCTGCGCCGCGTGGTGGAGCCTGCCGCCGTGCGTTTGGCGGCCGAGCGGGCCACGTCCGAAGACATTGCAGTGATCGAAGCGGCTTACGCCGGGATGAAAAAAGCAGTGGAAGAGGGGGGCGATTACGTCACGCACGACATGCGTTTTCATCAAGGCCTGCTGCAGGCCTCGCACAACCGCATGCTGGTGCAAATGAGTAAGGCCCTCAACGCTTTGCTGCGCACCAGTTTCGAAATTTCGACCCGAATCAAGGATGGCCCGAAAAATTCGCTGCCGCTGCACCGCGCGGTGCTCAATGCTGTGATTGCCCGCGAACCGGCCAAGGCCGAACGCGCCATCATGGTGCTGATTGAAGGGGCCAAAGACGACATCGACTTGGTGCTGTCGTCGCGCAAAAAGTTACCGATGGTCTCGGGGATGGCCACACCGATCAAGACCCAAGCTCAACCCAAAACGATGTCCAAAGCCATGTCCAAAATGAACATTTCAAAATCAGGGGCTGCACTTGCCAAAAATCATTGATCTCTTTTTCAAACTGCTGGAGTTTCTGGTGGTGGCTTGCCTGGTGGCCATGGTCATCATGGTGTTTGGCAACGTGGTGCTGCGCTACGGTTTCAATTCGGGCATCTCCATCTCGGACGAGATGTCGCGTTACTGCTTCATTTGGTTAACCTACCTCGGGGCCATGGTGGCCATGCGCGAAAAGGGCCACTTGGGTGTGGACACTTTGGTGCGCCGCTTGTCGCTCGGGGGCAAAAAGCTGTGCTTTTTCTTGAGCGAAGTGATGATGCTCGGCTGCAATGTGCTGTTCTTTTGGGGCACTTGGAAGATGCATGATTTGCAAGTGACCAACATTTCGGTGGTGGTGGGCATTTCCATGATCTGGATTTATGGCATTGGCTATGTGACGGCCAGTGTCATGGCCGCGATGAACCTCAACCAGCTGCGCTTGCTGCTGACCGGTCGTCTGAAAGAGGAAGACTTGGTGATGGTGGTCGAATCAGAAGACACCGTGGTGTTGGATGAGCTGACGCCCAAAGCTGCATCGCCCGTGTCCCTGAATTCAGAAGTGCGAGGCCGCGCATGACCATCGCCGTTTTTGTGTTCAGTTTGCTGGGGGCCATGGCCTTGGGTATGCCCATTGCCTATGCCTTGCTGGTGTGTGGCCTGAGCCTGATGGCCTACATGGCCAGCAACGGCATGATCAATGCCTTTGACAGCCAGATTCTGGCGCAGCGCTTTGTCGATGGCGCGGACAACTTTCCCTTGCTCGCGGTGCCCTTCTTCTTGTTGGCGGGTGAGTTCATGAACGCGGGTGGTTTGAGCCGCCGCATCGTGAACCTGGCCATGGCCTGGGTGGGCCATTTCAGGGGCGGTCTGGGTTATGTGGCCGTCATGGCGGCGGTGATCATGGCTTCGTTGTCGGGCTCGGCGGTGGCCGATACGGCGGCACTCGCAGCCTTGCTGATTCCGATGATGAAGCGGGCGGGCTACAACGTCGGCCGCTCGGCGGGTTTGATCGCTTCGGGCGGCATCATTGCGCCGGTGATTCCGCCCTCGATTGGTTTCATCATTTTTGGTGTGGCGGCCAACGTGTCCATCACCAAGCTGTTTTTGGCGGGCATTGTGCCGGGCATTTTGATGGGCGTGGCCATTGGCCTGACCTGGTGGTGGCTGGCCAAGCGCGAGAACGTGCAGCCCGCACCGCGCATGCCCCTGTCTGAAAAACTCAAAGCCACGCGTGAAGGCATCTTGGCGCTGGGCTTGCCAGTCTTCATCATTGGCGGCATGAAGTTCGGTGTGTTCACGCCCACCGAGGCAGCGGTGGTGGCAGCGGTCTACAGCTTTGTGGTGGGTGCATTTGTTTACCGCGAGTTGCAGTGGTCCAAGTTGTACAGCCTGACCTTGGCGGCCGGCAAGACCACCTCGGTCATCATGTTTTTGGTGGCGGCCGCCATGGTCAGCGCCTGGCTGATCACCGTGGCCAACATTCCGGCCGAAGTGGCCCGCATGATGGAGCCACTCATGGGCAACAAGACCTTGCTCATGGTGGTGCTCATGCTCTTGGTGGTGGTGGTCGGAACTGCGCTCGACTTCACACCCACGGTGTTGATCTTGACGCCGGTCCTCATGCCCTTGGTGATCAAGGCGGGCATCGATCCGGTTTACTTTGGTGTGTTGTTCATCATGAACAACGCGATCGGTTTGATCACACCGCCCGTCGGCACCGTGCTCAATGTGGTGTGTGGCGTGGCCAAGATCAACATGGACACGGCCTTCAAAGGGGTCTTGCCGTTCTTGTGGGCGCAGCTCGGTGTGCTGGCCTTGTTGGTTGCTTTCCCTGCCATCGTCATCGAGCCGATGAAATGGATGCTGAGATGATTTCTTAACCCTGTGTGTTTTTTCTAAAAGGAGACAGTCATGTTGAAACGCAGAAATTTGGTGACCCTGATCGCGGGTACATTCCTGGTGGCTTCGAGCGCTATGGCGCAGTTTGCCGACCGCAACATCAAGTTCACCAACGGCGTGAACGAAGACCACCCCGTGGGCGTGGGCGTCAAGAAGATGCAAGAAGTGCTGGCGGCCAAGACCGGCGGCAAGATGAAGATCACCGCCTTCTGGGGCGGTGCAGCGGGCGGTGACTTGCCAGCCACCCAAGCCTTGCGTGCAGGTACGCAAGAGATGGTGTGCACCTCCAGCTCGCCGCTGGTGGGCATCATCAAAGAATTGGGTGTGTTTGATCTGCCCTTTTTGTTCGCCAACGAAAAAGAAGCCGATGCTGTGCTCGACGGTGCAGCTGGCAAGTACTTCAATGCCAAGCTCGAGGCTGCTGGCTTGGTCAACCTGGCCTATTGGGAGAACGGTTTCCGCAACCTCACCAACAGCAAGCGCCCGGTCACCAAACTGGAAGACTTTGACGGTGTGAAAGTTCGCGTGATGCAGAACAACATCTTCCTGGACACCTTCAAGACTTTGGGCACCAACGCTGTGCCCATGGCCTTTGGCGAGGTGTTCACCGCCTTGGAAACCAAGACCATCGACGGCCAGGAAAACCCCTTTGTGACCATTGAAACTTCCAAGTTCAATGAAGTGCAAAAGTACCTGAGCGTGACGCGTCACGCCTACACACCGTTCCTGATTTTGTACAGCAAGAAACTGTGGGACCAGCTCAACCCACAAGAGCAAGCCGTGTTGCGTGAAGCCGCCATGGAAGGCCAGAAAGTGCAACGCGCCGCCAACCGCGCTTTGAACGAGAAATCGCTGGCCAGCCTGAAGACCAAAGGCATGCAAGTCAACGAGGTGAGCGCGGCCGAGCAAAACCGCATCCGTGCCAAAGTCGCTTCGGTGTATGACAAGCACAAGGACTCGATCGGTGCCGACGCCATCAAGGTGGTGCAAGACGAGTTGAAGAAGTCACGCGGCGGTTGATCCCCCGCACTCAGCCTGTTTGCTGAATCCACAAGCTCCACAGCCGCCCGCTGTGGGGCTTTTTTAACGACTGAAATTGGACTTGCCATGAAAATCACGCAACTCGAAACCATCCGCTTGGGCGAATTTCCCAACATCATCTGGGTGCGCCTGCACACCGACGAAGGCCTGGTGGGTCTGGGCGAAACCTTCATGGGGGCGCAAGCGGTCGAAGCGTATTTGCACGAATGGGTTGCGCCCAAACTGGTGGGCCAAGACCCACTGGCCATCGAGTCGCGCCAGCGTGACATCACGGGTTACTTGGGCTGGCGTGGGTCCGGGGTGGAGACTCGCGGCAACTCGGCGGTGGACATTGCGCTGTGGGATATTTTTGGCAAAGCCGCTGGCATGCCGGTCTACACCGCTTTGGGCGGCAAAAGCCGCGACGAGATCCGCGTGTACAACACCTGCGCGGGTTACCAGTACATCCGCAGCAACGTGAACCAAACCAGCAGCAACTGGGGCCTGGGTAACAACGCAGGGCCCTACGAAGACCTGCAAGGCTTTTTGCACCGCGCCGACGAGGTGGCCGAGTCGCTTTTGAGCGAAGGCATCACCGGCATGAAGATTTGGCCCTTTGATGTGGCCGCAGAAAAGTCGCACGGCCAGTACATCAGCCCACAAGACTTGAACACGGCGCTCGAGCCCTTTCGCAAAATCAGGAATGCGGTGGGCGACAAGATGGACATCATGGTCGAGTTCCACAGCCTGTGGCGCTTGCCCATGGCGCAAAAGATTTCACGCGCCCTGCAAGAGTTCGACACCTTCTGGCACGAAGACGCGATCCGCATGGACAGCCTCGATTTGCTCAAGCAGTACGCGGTGGACTGCAAGGCGCTGATTTGTGCGAGCGAAACGCTCAGCTACAAGTGGGGCTTCAAAGACTATTTGCAAACCGGCGTGGCAGGTGTGGCCATGCTCGATTTGAGCTGGTGCGGGGGCCTGACCGAGGCCCGAAAAATTGCCGCCATGGCCGACGCCTGGCAGTTGCCTGTGGCCCCACACGACTGCACCGGGCCAGTGGTGTGGGCCGCTTCCACGCACTTGTCTTTGCACGCGCCCAATGCGCTGATTCAAGAAAGCGTGCGGGCTTTTTACAGTGGCTGGTACAAGGAGTTGGTGACCGAGTTGCCGCAGGTGAAGAACGGCATGATCAGCCTGAACGACAAGCCGGGTTTGGGGTTGGAGTTGTTGCCCGATTTGCACCAACGGGCCGATGCGGTGGTGCGGGTGAGTTTGTAGGAGCCCCGTCCTCGGGGCGAAAGCTCCATCGCGACGAGGGCGTCGCTCCTACAGGAGGGGGGGCTCTTTGTAGGAGCCCCGCCCTCGGGGCGATCAACTCAACCGTTCCAACGTGTATGGAACTTGCCCGGCCGGTCAATCCGCTGGTAGGTGTGCGCCCCAAAATAATCGCGCTGCGCCTGCAGCAAATTGGCGGGCAAACGGGCGGAGCGGTAGGCGTCGTAGTAGCTCAGTGAACTCATGAACGAAGGCACGGCCACGCCGTGCAGGGCGCCCATGGCCACCACTTCGCGCAGGTCCTGGTGGCAGCGGCCCATCACGCCGGCAAAGTGCTGGTCCATCAAGAGGTTGTCGAGGTCTGGCGAGCGTTCAAAGCTGGCACGGATGTCCTCCAGCAGATTCGCTCGGATGATGCAGCCCGCACGCCAGACCGAGGCCACGGTGCCCATGGGCAGTTGCCATTGGTGTTCGCGGTCAGCGGCCTTGAGCAGGCTGAAGCCTTGGGCGTAGGCGCAAATTTTGGAGGCCAGCAACGCATTTTTGATCTGGCCCAGCACCGCTTCGCGTGGGCCTGCGGCGCGGGCTGCGGGCCCTGGCAAGACCTTGGAAGCTTTGGCCCGTTCGGCATGCAAGCCGCTCACCGTGCGTGCAAACACCGCATTGGCAATGGTGGGGGCCGTGACACCCAGGTCCAGTGCAATTTGGCTGGCCCATTTGCCCGTGCCTTTTTGTTCGGCGGTGTCCAAAATCAGGTCCACCAAAGCGCTGCCTGTTTCGGGGTCGGTGTGCGCCAGGATGTCGGCGGTGATGCCGATCAGGTAGCTGGCCATCTCGCCCTGGTTCCATTCGTGGAACACGGCGCTCATTTCGGGCGGGCTCATGCCCAGCAAGTGGTGCATCAACCAATAGGCTTCGCAGATGGTTTGCATGTCGGCGTATTCAATGCCGTTGTGCACGATCTTCACGAAGTGGCCCGAGCCGCCTGGGCCCATCCATTCGCAGCAGGGCTCACCGCCATCGGTTTTGGCGGCAATGGCTTGCAGCATGGGTTTCAGGCGCGGCCAAGCTTCATTTGCACCGCCGGGCATCAAAGCCGGGCCACGCAAAGCGCCTTCTTCGCCACCGCTCACGCCCGCACCCACATAGTGGATGCCCGAGTCTTCCAGCGCCCGCATGCGGCGTTGGGTGTCGGTGTAGAGTGTGTTGCCGCCGTCCATCACCACATCGCCCGCGCTCAGCAATGGGCAGAGTTGGGCCAGCACGGCGTCGACCGCAGCCCCTGCGGGCACCATCAGCCAAACACAACGCGGTGTTTGCAAGCTGCCTACAAGGTCCACCAAAGAAGTTGCCGCCTGCGCCTTGAGCCCCTGTGTACGCTGGCCAAAGCTGTCGCGCTTGGCCGCGTCCAGATCAAAACCACAAACGCCAAAACCGTTGCGTGCCAAATTCAGCGCCAGGTTCTCGCCCATGACGCCCAGGCCCACCAGGCCGATGTCCATCTTCTGCATAGGTCCGATTTATCCCCGACCCACAAAAGGCATGTTGGTGGCCATCACGGTGGTGAACAAGATGTTGGCCGACAAAGGCAACCGTGCCATGGTCAAGAAGGTCTCGACCACGGCGGACATGTCCATGCGCGGCTCGGCTTTGATGGTCAGGTCAGCCTGGTGCACGCCCGAGGCCATTTTGAGCGTCATGTCCGAGGCCACGTTGCCAATGTCGATCTGGCCCACGGCGATGCTGTAAGGGCGGCCATCCAACGACGCAGCGCGGGTCAGGCCCGAGATGGCGTGCTTGGTGGCGGTGTAGGCAATCGAGCCAGGGCGCGGCACATGGGCCGAGATCGAGCCGTTGTTGATGATGCGGCCGCCTTGTGGGCTTTGCTCTTGCATCAGCTTGAAGGCATACGACAAGGTGTAGAACGCGCCGTTCAGGTTGATGTCCACTGCACGGCGCCATTCGTCGCCCGACAAGTCGCCCGGCAAGGTGTAGGGCAGGGAAATGCCCGCGTTGTTGAACACCAAATCGAGGCGGCCAAAACGCGAGCGAATCTGCTCAAACAGCGCTTTGACTTCGGGTTCTTTGGACAGGTCGGTCGGGATGGCGTGGGCATTGCCAGCGTTGGCACCCGCTTCAGCCACGGCTGCAGCCAGCGCATCGGCGCGACGCCCGACCAAAACGACTTGCCAGCCTTCTTGCAACAGGGCCAGGGCGCAGGCTTTGCCAATGCCAGAGCTGGCACCGGTGACGAGGGCGATTTTGGACATGGTGTTTACTTTCTAAAGTGTGCTGGAAAACCCCTGATTCTCAGGCGTTTTGGAAAGAAATCTGTACCTTGAGCGACTGGCTTTTGTCGGCCGCCAAGTCAAAGGCTTCGATGGCGCGGTCCAGTGGCAAAACGCTGGTGATGACAGGCTTGCCGTTGACCAGGCCTTCGTTCAAAAAGCGCACAGCCGTGGCAAATTCGGCATGGAAGCGGAAGGTGCCGCGCAGGTCCACTTCTTTGGCCACGAGCTGCGTCATGGGCAGGCTGATGTCGCCGCCCATGCCCACGGTGATCAGCACGCCGCGTGGCACGATGGTGTCCAGGCCCACGCGCAAAGCGGCTTCGCTGCCCGAGGCCTCGAACACCACGTCAAACTGGCCTTTGTCCACTTTGTATTTGTCCAAGGCTGCTGCATCAGACTTGAGGTTGATGGTCTCGTCTGCGCCCATTTCCTTGGCGCACTTCAGGGGCAAATCGGCGATGTCGGCGGCCACGATGCGGGCCGCACCTGCACGGCGCAAAGCACCAATCAAGAGCGAGCCAATCGGGCCGCAACCGGTCACCAGCACCTGTTTGCCCAGCACGCTGCCTGCGCGTTGGATGGCGTGCAGGCCCACCGACAAAGGCTCGGCCAAAGCGGCTTCAGACAGACTCAGGTGGTCGGCAATCGGGTGGGCCTGGTAGCCCTCGATGATCAGCTGCTCGCTGAAGCCGCCCTGGATGTGCGGAAAGGGCATGGCGCTGCCGTAAAAACGCATATTCAGGCAATGGTTGTGCTGGCCCGCCTGGCAAAAGCGGCAGTGGCCGCAGGGGCGCGACGGCGAGATGGCGATGCGCTGGCCTTGGGGCACGCCGCTCACACCTGCACCCACGCCATCCACCACACCCGAAATCTCATGGCCCAGTGCAATGGGCTGCTTGATGCGCACGGTGCCAAAGCCACCGTGCTGGTAGTAATGCAGGTCCGAGCCGCAAATGCCGCCATAGGCCACATTCACACGCAACTGGTTTTCACCCAAGGCGGGCAGCTCGGTGTCTTCGATGCGCAGGTCTTTGGCCGAGTGGCAGACAACGGATTTCATGGAATGTCCTTGCAAAAGCTTCAAAGGGTGGCGGTCACGCCGCCGTCAACGTAAAGGATATGGCCGTTCACAAAACGTGAGGCGTCCGAGGCCAGAAAGACGGCCGCGCCGCCCAGGTCTTGCACATCGCCCCAGCGGCGGCTCGGTGTTCGGCCCACCAGCCAGCTGCTGAAGGCCGGATCATCGACCAGCTTTTGGTTCAGTTCGGTCTTGAAGTAGCCCGGGCCAATGCCGTTGACGTTGATGCCAAACTGGCCCCAGTCGATGGCCATGCCTTTGGTCAGCATCTTCACCGCGCCCTTGGTGGCGGTGTAGGGCGCAATACCGGGGCGGCCCAGCTCGCTTTGCACCGAGCAAATGTTGATGATCTTGCCGCGTCCACGCGGGATCATTTTTTTGGCCACCGCCTGGCCCACGTAGTACACGCTGTCCAGGTTGGTCTTCATGAGGGTGTGCCAGTCGCTGTCCGCATACTCATGCAGCGGGCCGCGAATCTGCATGCCCGCGTTGTTGACCAGGATGTCGATCGGCCCCTCGGCCTCGATCTGATCGACGGCCGAGCGCACGCTGTCGGCATCGGTCACATCAAACACCGAGGTGCTGACGGACAAGCCTTGGGCTTTCAAACTCTGCGCAGCGGCATCCACTTTATTGGCCGTGCGGCCGTTCAGGACGACGTGCGCCCCGGCTTGCGCCAGGGCCTCGGCCAGGGCCAAACCAATGCCCGCCGAAGAGCCGGTGATCAGGGCGCGGTGGCCCGATAAATTGAAGGAATTCAGAACATTCATCGCATCAGCATCCATTTCAGAGGAACCATCACCAGGCTCGGGAAGGCAATGAGTGCACCCATCACCACCACCTGCGAAGCCAGGAAAGGCATGACGCCACGAATGACGTCGTGCATCGGGATGCGGCCCACGCCGCAAACCACATTGAGCACCGTGCCGACAGGCGGGGTGAGCAAACCGATGGCGTTGTTGATGATGAACAGCACGCCAAAATACACCGGATCAATACCGGCCTCGCGCACCAAAGGCATGAGCACCGGCGTGAGGATCAGCACCGTCGGCGCAAAGTCGAGTGCCGTGCCCACAATCATCACCAGCAGCATCAGCATGACCATCAGCAGGGTTTTGTTGTCGATGAAGGGCCGCAAAATTTCGACAATCTGGGCCGGGATGTTGGCCACGGTGATGAGCCAAGCCGACACCAAAGCCGCAGCCACCAAAAACATGACCACAGACGAGGTTTTGGCGGCCGACAAAATGATGCCGTACAGGTCTTTGAGCTTGATTTCGCGGTAGATGAACAGGCCCACAAACAAGGAGTACACCACCGCCACCACCGCCGCTTCGGTGGGGGTGAAGACGCCCATCTTCATGCCGCCGATGATGGTGATGGCCAGCAGGTAAGACCAAAACGCGTTGATGGTCACCGAGATTCGTTTTTTGAACGGCACCTTCTCGGCCACCACCACATTGTCTTTGCGGGCCACGATCCACCAGGTCACGATCAGGGCGAAACCCATCAAGATGCCCGGGAAAATGCCGGCCATGAAAAGTTTGGAGATCGACACACCGCCGATCACGCCAAACAAAATGAAACCAATCGAGGGTGGGATCACGGGGGCAATGATGCCGCCTGCTGCAATCAGGCCCGCCGAGCGGTCCATGCGGTATCCCGCGTCGCGCATCATGGGCATGAGCACGGCAGCCAGTGCTGCCGTGTCGGCCACCGCCGAGCCCGACAAGCTGGCCATGACGATGGCGGCAAACACCGCCACATAACCCAGGCCGCCCCGAAAGTGCCCGACCCACACCATGGCCGAATTGACAATGCGTCGGCTCATGCCGCCCGCATTCATCAGCTCACCGGCCAGCATGAAAAAGGGCACGGCCATCAATGGAAAATTGTCGGCGCCGTTGATCAGGTTTTGCGACACGATCTGCGTGTCGAAGTTGTCCAGGTGCAGCATCAGCGCCACGCCGGAGACGATGAGTGAAAACGCCAGCGGCATGCCCAGCGCCATGGCCGCCAGCAGCGACACAATGAACACGATGACGGTCATTTGGAGGCCCCTTGGGTGTGGGCGGTCACGACTTCTTCGGAGTCTTGCACCTGGATCAAATCGGATTCGTTGAAGTTGCCTTTGGCCAGCTGCACCAGCTTGCCCACGATCATCAGGCCCATGGCCACGCTGGTGATGTAGCCCACGCCGTACACCCAGCTCATGGGGATTTCGGTCACGGCCGAGCGCGTGCTGGCGTTGATGCCGTGTTGCTTCAAGGTGCCGTAAAACATGAGAGCGCAGCAGCCCAGCATCAACAGGTTGGACAGGGCAAAAGCCACTTTTTTGCCCCCAAGGCTGAGCTTGCGCACCACAGAGTCCAAACCCAAGTGGCCGTTTTCACGCATGGTGACGATGGCACCCAAAAAGGTGATCCAGATGAACAAAAACCGCGACAACTCTTCCGAGCTGATGATGCCGTCGTTGAAGCCGTAGCGCAGCACCACGTTGCCAAACACCATGATGACCATGGCCGACAACATGATGACCAGGGTGAGCTCTGCCAGCTTGAAGAAAAGGTCGTTGATTTTTTTCATAGTGCCATCAAAAAAGCCCCCTCCAAAGAGGGGGCGTGTTCTCACTCAAACCATCACTTGGTGTCTTCGATGGCCTTGAGCAAAGCCGGGCCGTTTTTCTCACCAAAGGTCTTGGCGATTTCGGCCGACACGATCTTCTGGAACGGGGCCATGTCCACGTTCTCGATCACTTGCATGCCAGATTTTTTCAGCTCAGAGATCACCTTGCCCGCATTCGAAGCATTCAAGCTGCGCTGGTAGGTGGCCGCTTCGCGTGCAGCATCCACCACGACTTTTTGGTAGTTGGCAGGCAAGCTGTCGAACTTGGCTTTGTTCATGGCCACCACCAAGGGCGAGTAAACGTGGTTGCTCACCGTCAGGTGTTTTTGCACTTCGTAAAACTTGGAGGACCAGGTCACGTTGATCGGGTGCTCTTGGGCGTCAAAGGTACCGGTTTCGAGTGCGGTGTAAAGCTCGGCAATCGGCATGGGCGAGGGGTTCATGCCCAGCAACTTGAAAGCCTGGATGTGGTAAGGGTTGGGTGTGGAGCGGATCTTCAAGCCCTTCAAGTCGTCAGGCTTGTTCACGGGGCGCTTGTTGTTGGTGAAAGCGCGCCAGCCGTTTTCCCAATAGGCCAGACCTTTCAGACCGTGAGGGGCCAATTCGTTGAGCACGCCCGTGCCCACCGCACCGTCGAGCACGTTGTAGGCGTGTTGCGCGCTGCGGAACACAAAGGGCAGTTCCATCGCGGCGGTGTTGGGCACGATGCCGTTGAAGTTGGACGCGCCGCTGGAGACGATGTCGATCGTGCCGCCGCGTGTGCCGTTGATCATGGCCGCATCGTTGCCCAGCTGGTTGGCCGGGAACACGGTGATTTCCACATCGCCGTTGGTGCGTTGCTTGACCAGCTCGGCCAATTTGAGGGCAGCGGCGTGCTGGCCGTCGGTGGCGTTGACGGCGTGGCCCATTTTCAGGTTGAACTTGGCAGCGTAAGCACTGGAGCCGACGGCGGCCACCAGGCAGGCGAGCAGGATGCGGGAAAGTTTCATGGTGTTGTCTCCGGGTTGATTTAAAGGACTGTCGCAAAACTCAATCGGTGGGCAGCGCGTACTCATCTGCGCTGAAGACGGTGTGGAACACGGTGCCATCGAACATGGCGATCATGTCTTTGGAAACCTCTTTGCTCTTCATGCGCACCTCAGAGGCCAGGGCGATCTCGATCGCCTCGCGGCTGGGGTAACGCACCGACAGCACCATGCCAAAGTGCGGATCATTCACGTCACTTTCAACTTGGCGCAGCACCCGCACTTCTTGTGCGCCCGGGAAGCGGGTCCACAGCGGCACCAAGTTCTCGCGGATGTAGCGGTTGAAGGCGTCCTCCATGCCGGGTTTGACTTGGCCTTGGAAAAATGCGCAGCGGATGAACATGAGGGGACTTTCTAAAAAATCAGAGGGCAGGGTGCAGGCGGCTGTGCAAAGCCAAAATCGCTTGCGCGACCATGTCCTGAACCGGTTCGGTGATGGGCAGGCGAATCACATCGGTTTCGTCGGCCTGGGGTTTTTCGAGGGTGCGGAACTGGCTGTCGAGCAAACCCGGCTGCATGTAGTGGCCCACGCGCTGGTGCATGCGTTGCGCAATCAAATCGTAGTCACCATCCAGAAACACAAAACACACATCGCCCGCTTGAGCGCGGATGCGCTCTCGGTAGACCCGTTTGAGCGCCGAGCAAGCCACCACACGCCCAGGCTCGTGTGCTTGCGCGAGGCACTGACCAATGCGGTCCAGCCAAGGCCAGCGGTCGGCGTCTTGCAGGGCAATGCCCGAGCGCATTTTGGCCACGCTCTCAGGCAGGTGCAGGTCATCGCCGTCCACCATGTCGAGGCCCAGGCGTTCGCTCAAGGCAGCAGCCATGGTCGACTTGCCGCAACCGGACACGCCCATGACGATCAGGCGCAAAGCGGACATGTTCAGCAGCTCCGTGCCGTCATGTTGGCGCATTCAGGCACGGGGCTTCGCAAGGCTTGCCCAGCAATGCCGGCCTGCATGTTGGCAAATGCCAAATTGGCCATGGCCTGGCGGGTTTCGGTGGTGGCGCTGGCCATGTGGGGGGTCAGCACCACGTTGCGCAGACTCCACAGCGCCTCGGGCACATGGGGCTCGTTGGCAAATACATCGAGGCCTGCGCCTGCAATGGTGCCGTTTTGCAGGGCCATGATCAGCGCCTCTTCATCGACCACGCTGCCACGCGCCACATTGATCAAAAAGCCGCGTGGGCCCAGGGCCTTGAGCACTTCGGCGTTGATCAGGTGCTTGGTGCCAGCGCCGCCGGGCGTGATGGCCACCAGAAAATCCACGTTGGCTGCGAGCTCTGCCGCCGAGGGGTAAAACTGGAAACCCGAATCGGGTTTTTCGCTGCGGGCGGTGTAAGCGATGGACATGCCAAAAGCGCGTGCCCGTTGCGCGATGGCCTTGCCGATGCGCCCCAGGCCCACGATGCCCAAGCGGGCACCCGACACCTTGCGGCCCAAGGCCATGGGGCCGCTGGGCCATTGGCCTGCACGCACAAATTGGTCCGCTTGCGGGATGGCGCGGCCCACCGACAGCACCAGGCCCATGGCCAGATCGGCCACATCGTCGGTCAGCACATCGGGCGTGTGGGTCACGGGGATACCGTGCTCGATCGCGGCGGGCACATCCACGCCGTCATAACCCACACCAAACACCGCCACCACTTTGGCGTTGGGCAGCTGCGCCAGCAGGCTGCGTGGCACGCTGGCCTCGCCCGTGCCCGCCACACCCACGATGCGGGGGGCCAGGGCGGCAAAAGCGGCCGGGTCGGTCACATGGGTGCGGTCGTGCACGGTGTACAGCAACTCCAGGGCTTTTTGGTAGAAGGGGTGCAGTTTGGCCACGGCCAGCACATCGGGTTTGGACACGTCAATCACTCCCATGGTTCATTCGGCTTTGGACAGCGCTGTCCAAAAAAATCAAAAAAAAGGCAGGGCTGAAAAAGACCAGTTCCATTTGCACATCAAGGTTTCCCTTGCATTGGGTCAATTTGTATCCCTGACTCTTGGATAGCGCTATCCTATCGACTTCGCTTGTCCTTCCTGCTCCGGATTAACCCTTGCCCAACGCCATTCCTCCGATCACCAAGACCACCAAAAGTCACCGCGCCACGGGCCGCGTGACCTTGACCGACGTCGCGCAAGCTGCAGGCGTCAGCCCCAGCACCGTGTCCCGGGCTTTGCGGGGCGAGCGTGCGGTGGATCCCGCCTTGATCGAACGCGTGCAGGCCGTCTCCGCCAGGCTTGGCTACGTGCCCGATCCGGCGGCGCGGGCCTTGGCCTCCCAGCGCAGCAACCATGTGGCCATCCTGATTCCGCTGCTGTCCAACGCCTTGTTTGTGGATTTGCTCGATACAGCCCAAAAAACATTGCGAGCCTCGGGCTACCAAACCCTCATGGGCGTGACGCATTACGACGCCAGCGAAGAAGAGCAACTGCTGCGCGAGCAACTGCTGCACCGACCAGCGGGCCTCTTGGTCACGGGGCTGGACCACAACGCGGTGACCCGAAAACTCATGGAAAGCAGCTTGGTGCCTTGTGTGCACCTGATGGACTTG
This sequence comes from Limnohabitans sp. 2KL-3, assembly GCF_001269405.1. Taxonomy (NCBI): domain Bacteria; kingdom Pseudomonadati; phylum Pseudomonadota; class Betaproteobacteria; order Burkholderiales; family Comamonadaceae; genus Limnohabitans; species Limnohabitans sp. 2KL-3. Next base: position 232,498 of record NZ_CXON01000003.1, on the reverse strand, counting down.
CCATCGGACCCGCACTCTGCTGGCCCTTACTGCGTGGGCTTTCGGCAAACCGATGCCGGTGCGGCCATGACGCGGCATTTGTTGCAAACCGGTCGGCGTCGAATTGCCTTTGCTGCAGCGCAGCTGGATCCCCGGGTCATGCAAAGGTTGTTCGGCTGGCGCAGCGCATTGCAAGAAGCCGGTGTTTACGAGGCCACACTGGAGTTCCTCAACCCCGCACCCTCATCGTTGGCTTTGGGGGCGGTGATGTTTGAGCAAATCATGCAGCAGCGGCCTGCCGTCGATGCCATCTTTTTTTGCAACGACGATTTGGCACAAGGGGCTTTGATGGCCGCTTTGCGCAGAGGCATCGCTGTGCCTTCGCAGGTGGCCATTGCCGGCTTCAACGACCTGACCGGCAGCGACCAGATGCTGCCGCCGTTGACCACGGTGCGCACACCTCGTGCGCAAATTGGCGAGGCAGCTGCGCAGATGCTGCTGAGTCTGATGCGGGGCGAAGAGCCCCTGACGCCACAGATCGATTTGGGTTTTGACATCTTGCAGCGTCAAAGCACCTGAGCCCCCAATTTGTGCTGAATCAGGCTCCGAGGTTGCGCAAGCTGGCCTCTATGGCGGCGGCGGTGGCCAGGGGTTTTTCCATGGGAAAGAGGTGTGAGCCGTCGAGCATCATGATGCGGCCCTTGACGACTTTGTGCGTCAAATCAGCACCCGCTTGGCGCATTTCGACGGAATGGGTGCCGCCGATGAAGGCCGCAGGGCATTTGAGGGGCTTGCGTTTGAGCAGGCTGTCGAGTTTGTGCGGCAAGCTGTTGTAAATGGCGGTTTCCACATTGCGGTCAAAACTGAGTACACGCTGGCCATCGGCATCGTGCGTGCCGTGTTCGATGTAGTCGCGCAGAACTTGCGGTTCCCAGCGGGCAAATGTTTTTTTCTGCTGGAAACTTTCCAGCGCACTTTGTGCATCGGGCCATTGGTGGCGGCGTTTTTGGCTGATGCGACCGGGGGACAGGGCCCCAATCAGGGGTGTTCGCTTGGCCAAGCCCACCGTGGTGGCCCGCCAGCCGCCCAGCACGGGCGAGTCGATCAGCAGCACGCCACGCGCCAGTTCGGGGTGACGGGCGGCGCACATCAAACTCAAAATGCCGCCCAGTGAGTGGCCGACCAAAAAAGCCGGTTTCCCCTCGCTTTGCTTGTCCCGCGCAAAGTCGGCCAATTGCTCCACCAGGTGGGGCCAGTTGTTGGTCACCGGGTACTGGGGGTCGTGGCCGTACATCTCCACTGCATCAACCAGAAAGCCGCGCTGGCGCAGGTTGTCCAGCATGACGCGGTAGGTGCTGGCCGGGAAGCTGTTGCCGTGCGAGAAGATGATGCGGGCGTTCATCAGATCAGCTTTTCTTCGGGGGTGGTGATTTTTTTGAGCAAGGCGTTGCGCACCGGGGAAACCATGAGCGGCACCTCGGTCGCGCCGCCATGCCACATCGGGTCTTCGATGCTGTCGAACATCTGGCGCAGTTTGTCGCCCCAGCTGCTGCGCAACATTTTGAAATAGGGGTTGTGCTCGTCGATGCACATCACGCGGTCGGTTTGCAGGCTGCCCGCTTGGTAGACCACCATGTCCAGCGGCAGGCCCACCGACAGGTTGGATTTGAGGGTGGAGTCCATCGAGACCAAAGCGCATTTGGCGGCTTCGTCCAGTGGGGTGTTGGGGGTGATGACGCGGTCGAGCACGGGCTTGCCGTATTTGGATTCGCCGATCTGGAAGTAGGGCGTCTCGTCGGTGGCTTCGATGAAGTTGCCGGGTGAATAGACCTGGAACAGGCGCATGCCTTCGCCGCCGATTTGGCCGCCAAAGATCATGGACACGTTGAACTCCACGCCCGACGCGCGAAGGGCGGCGGCATCGCGCTCGTACACGCGGCGCACGGCCGCGCCCAGCACGCGGGTGGCGTCGAACATGCTTTTGGCGTTCCAGATGGTCAGGGGTTCGTCTTGCCCGGGCTCGACCAATTTTTCGATCTGCAGCACCTCGCGCACCGACTGTGAGATGCTCAGGTTGCCCGCTGACAACAGCGTCATGAAGCGGTCGCCCGCTTTTTCATAGACGATCATTTTGCGGAAGGTGCTGATCTGGTCCAGGCCTGCATTGGTGCGGGAGTCGGACAGGAACACCAGTCCGGCGCGGGTTTTGACGGCAACACAATAGGTCATGGTTTCTTCTCTTTAATGTTTGGGCAGCAAGCGCTGCAAGGCATACAGGGCCTCGAGCGCTTCGCGGGGGCTGAGCGCATCGGGATTGATTTGGGCCAGCGCCACTTCGATGGGGCTGGGTCCGGTGGCTTCGGATTCGGGGGGGGCGGCGAACAGGTCCACCTGTTGACGGCTTTCATTGGCTCCGGCCTCCAACGCGCTCAGCGCATGACGGGCGTGGTTGAGCACGGCGGCGGGCATGCCGGCCAGCCGCGCCACTTGCACGCCGTAGCTCTTGCTGGCCGGGCCGGCTTGCAGCTCGTGCAAGAACACAATCGACGCGCCCGATTCGGCGGCGCTCACATGCATGTTGACGGCGGCCGTGTGCGTGGCCGGGAACTCGGTCAGCTCGAAGTAGTGCGTGGCAAACAGGGCAAAGGCCTGAGTCTTGTTGTGCAGGTGCGTGGCGATGCCGCTGGCCAATGCCAAGCCGTCAAAGGTGGAGGTGCCGCGCCCGATCTCGTCCATCAGCACCAGGCTGTGGGGCGTGGCGCTGTGCAGAATTTGCGCGGCCTCGGTCATCTCCAGCATGAAGGTCGATTGGGCGTTGGCCAGGTCGTCGGCCGCACCGATGCGCGTGTGAATGGCGTCGATCGGTCCCAGGCGACAGCGGCTGGCGGGCACATGGCTGCCGATGCTGGCCAAGAGCACGATCAGTGCCACCTGGCGCATGTAGGTCGATTTGCCGCCCATATTGGGGCCGGTGATGATTTGCAAGCGCTGGCGTGGCCCCAGCACCGTGTCATTGGCGATGAAGCTGGCGCCCGACATCTGGGCCAGCCGCGCCTCGACCACCGGGTGGCGGCCTTGGCGGATTTCGATGCAAGGCTCTTTGGTGAACTCCGGGGCGCACCAATTGAGCGTCAAAGAGCGCTCGGTCAGGGCGCACAGCACGTCCAGGCTGGCCATGGCCTGCGCCAAAGCGGTGAGCGCGGGCACAAAGGGTTGCAGTTGGTCGAGCAGGCCTTCGTAGAGCCACTTCTCGCGGGCCAAGGCGCGCTCTTGCGCCGAAAGGGCTTTGTCTTCAAAAGTCTTGAGCTCGGGCGTGATGAAGCGCTCGGCGTTTTTCAGGGTCTGGCGGCGGCGGTAGTCGTCAGGCACTTTGTCGAGTTGCCCTTGCGTGACTTCGATGTAAAAGCCGTGCACCTTGTTGAACTGCACGCGCAGGTTGGCAATGCCCGTGCGCTCTTTTTCGCGGGTTTCCAGGTCGAGCAAAAATGCATCGCAATTGGTCTGGATGCCGCGCAACTCGTCCAGCTCGGCGTCCAGGCCGTCGGCGATCACGCCGCCATCGCGCACCAGCGCGGCGGGCTCTTCGAGCAGGGCCATTTGCAACAGCTCGGCGCAGTTTGTGGGCGGGGTCAGCCAGCGGGCCATACCGGCCAGCAAACTGCCGGGCTCGGGCTGAAGGGCTTGCAGTTGCGTGGACAGCGAGGCCGCACGCGCCAGCGCATGGCGCAGGGCCACCAGCTCGCGGGGGCGCACTTGGCGCAACGCGGTGCGGGCGGTGATGCGCTCCACGTCGCTCGCGCCTTTGAGCTGTTCGCGCAGGCTGCTCCAAGCGCCTGCGCCGCTGTCGCCGCGCAGCACGGCTTGGGCTTGCAGGCGGTCCCTCGCGGCTTGGCGCTCGCGCGGTGGGCTGAGCAGCCAGCTTTTGAGCAGGCGGCTGCCCATGCCGGTCATGCAGGTGTCGAGCAGGGCAAACAGGGTGGGCGAATCGGCAGCGCTTTCGCCGCGCAGGGTTTGGGTCAGCTCCAGGTTGCGGCGGGTGCTGGCGGGCAGGTCAATCAGCGCGTCAGAGCGCTGCACCTGCACCCGCTGCACATGCGGCAGGCTGCGGCCTTGGGTGTGTTCGGCGTAAGTGAGCAGGGCCGCAGCGGCGGCGTGCGCGTCGGCCAGCGTGTCGGCGCTCCAGGCGGCCAGCGACGCGGCTTGCAGTTGCTCCAGCAGCTTGCGCTGGCCCAAGCCCGCGTCAAACTGAAAATCGGGCCGCATGGCCAATGCCCAGCTGCCCCGGCCTGCGGTTTTGAGGCCGCGCAGTTTTTGCTCAAACGTGGGTGTCATGCCCGCGCTGGCCAGCAGTTCACTGGGCGCGATGCGGTCCACCCAATCGGCCAGCTCGTCCTGCGCACATTCGGCCAGGTGCACCACACCTTGGGTGACGCTCAGCCAAGCCAAGCCGCAGCGGTTTTTGCCCGCTTGGTGCACGGCCAGCAAGATGGCTTCGCTTTTGTCGGACAGCAGCTCGGTGTCGGTGAGGGTGCCAGGGGTCACCACGCGCACCACTTTGCGCTCGACCGGGCCTTTGGCCGTGGCCACGTCGCCGACCTGTTCGCACAGGGCCACCGATTCGCCCAGCTTGATGAGCCGGGCCAAATACGTTTCAACCGAATGGAAGGGCACGCCCGCCATGAGCACGGGCTGACCCGCCGACTGGCCCCGGCGCGTCAAGGTGATGTCCAGCAGGCCAGCGGCTTTTTCGGCGTCAGCAAAGAACAGCTCATAAAAGTCGCCCATGCGGTAGAACACCAGGGTGTCTGGAAACTCCGCCTTGATGCCCAGGTACTGGGCCATCATGGGCGTGTGGCCAGCGTAGTCGGCGGGTCCATTTGCAGGGGAAATGTCTTTTGGCATCAAGGGCTGGGCCGACTTCAGGATCAGTCGCCGGGTGTTGGTGAGGTGAGGTGAGGGTGTTTCAGCTTGAAACTTGCAGGCCTGAGCGCAGAGCAAAAAGCACGCGAAAAGCCAAACAAACCTCGAAAGACTCAAGATTTTATAGGGAGACCTGCCGTGGCTTGCGGTCCTCAGGCAGCCTTGCCTTGTGTCTGTGTTTGGGGCGGTGTTGTGTTGGTTAAGATGCCGCCAGATTGAAAAAGAAGGAGTCCATGGAATTTTTGAAAAACTACTGGCCCATCATGGCCCTGGCCCTGTGGTTTGGCTACAAATGGTGGAACGCGCGTCGGGTCGTGGCCATGCTGCCAACCTTGAAACAGCAAGGTGCCACCTTGGTCGATGTGCGCTCGGTGTCCGAATTTGCCCACGCCAATGCCCCCGGTACCCTGAACATTCCGTTGCAGGAGTTGGGCTCGCGGCTTGCTGAAATTCCGCGTACAGCCCCGGTGGTGCTGGCCTGCGCCAGCGGCACCCGCAGCGGCATGGCCCGGATGCTGCTCAAAAAGCATGGTTATCAAAACGTGCACAACATCGGCGTTTGGGCCAACTTCTTGAAGTGATGGCCATGGGGGGCCGGGGTAGAAAACGGGGCTGTGGGCTTTAAAAACACATCTCTTTACAATAGCGATTACTCAACTTTCAGGGTTCGCTCGAACCCCTTGTATGGAAATAGCGATACTTTTTGCCCTCATCTGCTTGAACGGGGTGTTTGCCATGTCCGAGATTGCCTTGGTCACGGCCCGCAAAGCCCGGCTTCAGAAGCTGATTGATGAGGGCGACAGCGGCGCGGCAGCGGCTGTCAAACTGGGGGAAGATCCCACGCGTTTTTTGTCCACCATCCAGATCGGCATCACCTCCATCGGTGTCTTGAACGGTATCGTGGGTGAGGCTGCTTTGGCCGCACCGATGGCCATGTGGCTGGTGTCTTTGGGGGTGCCCGATGCCTATGCCAGCTTCGCCGCCACCGGCATTGTGGTGTTGACGATCACCTATTTCTCGATTGTGGTGGGCGAGTTGGTGCCCAAGCGCATTGGACAGTCTTACCCCGAAACCTTTGCCCGCCTGGTGGCCAGGCCCATCAACTTTCTGGCGCTGGCGACCAAGCCTTTCGTGATTTTGCTGTCGGCTTCCACCCGGGGCTTGCTGCGTTTGATGGGCGTCAAAGAAACCAAGGGCACGCCCGTGACCGAGGAAGAGATCCACGCGATGCTGGTTGAGGGAACTTCGGCAGGTGTGATCGAGTCGCACGAACACACCATGGTGCGCAATGTGTTCCGGCTGGATGACCGGCAAATCGGCTCGCTCATGGTGCCGCGTGCCGACATCGTGTGCCTGGATGTAGACGACTCCTTTGAAGAGAACCTCAAGCGCATTGAAGATTCTGACCACGCTCGCTTTCCTGTGGTTCAAAACGGCATCGAAAACATCTTGGGTGTGATCAATGCACGTCAATGGTTGGCCCGTGCGCTCAAAGATCCCCAGCAGTTGCAGGCCCTGCGTGAGCAGAATTTGCAAAGCGCTTTGTACGTGCCTGAGACCATCACTGGCATGGAGCTGCTCGATAACTTCAGGCTGTCTGATGTGCACATGGCCTTTGTCATCGACGAGTACGGTGAGGTGCAGGGCATCATCACCTTGCAAGACCTGATTGAGGCGATCACCGGTGAGTTTCAGCCGCGTGATCCCGAGACTTCATGGGCCGTGCAGCGTGACGATGGCAGTTGGTTGCTCGACGGCCATATTCCAGTGCCTGAACTCAAGGACCGCCTGGGCCTGCAAGAGGTGCCCGAAGAACAGCGTGGGCGCTACCACACACTGAGCGGCATGATCATGCTGCTGACCGGCACCTTGCCCAAGGTGGCCGATTCGGTGCAGTGGGAAGGCTGGAAACTGGAGATTGTGGACATGGATGGCCGCGCCATTGACAAGGTGCTGGCCGTTCGCTTGCCACCCCCCGAGGGCGATTCAGGCGACGAGTCAACGGCCGGCAACTGATCGGCTGTCAGGCACAAAAAAGCACCCACTGAGGGTGCTTTTTTTTGGACTGAAGACGCGGGTTGATGCGTCAGTCGCGTTCTTAAAACGGTGCGTCTTTGCGCTCGTCGCTGGCCGCTTCAGTGCTTTCGCCGGGGGCATCGGCAGCGCCTTCGGCGTCCGGGTTGTGCGTGTCGCCTGTGCGCTCACGGCTCAGGGTGTCCACGGCGGTGCGCACGTTGGCTTTGTCGCCCGCGCTGGCAAATTTGCTGTACTTGCCCAAGATGGTGACCAGCTGGCCGTAAATGCGGGGCGCACCGGCCAGGCATTCTTTTTGTTCCAAAAAGTCGGACTCGCCCGTGAAGTTGCCGATCAGGCCACCGGCTTCGGTCACCAGCAGCGAGCCCGCAGCCACGTCCCAAGGCGAGAGGCCGGTTTCAAAGAAACCGTCGGTGAAGCCTGCGGCCACGTAAGCCAGGTCGAGTGCGGCAGAACCGGGGCGGCGCAGACCAGCGGTGCGTTGCATCACGTCGCCCATCATGCGCAGGTACTGGTTGAAGTTGTCGCCCTTGCGGAAGGGGAACCCTGTGGAGATGATGCATTCCTGCAAGCGGATGCGCTTGCTCACGCGCAGTCGGCGGTCGTTCATGAACGCGCCACGGCCTTTGGTGGCGGTGAAAAGGTCGTTGCGGGTGGGGTCGTAAATGACGGCTTGCTCGATTTTGCCGCGCACTTGCAGGGCAATGCTCACGCAGTAAACGGGGAAGCCGTGGATGAAGTTGGTCGTGCCGTCCAGGGGGTCGATGATCCAAATGTGGTCAGCGAGCGGGTTGCCATGCGTGCTGCCCGACTCTTCGGCCAGGATACCGTGGTCGGGGTAGGCGGTCAGCAGGGTTTCGATGATGACTTTTTCGCTGGCGTGGTCGACTTCGGTGACGAAGTCATTGACCTGTTTTTGCGAGATGCGAACCGCTTCAACGTCGAGCGCGGCACGGTTGATGATGGCGCCAGCGGCGCGCGCAGCCTTGATGGCCACGTTGAGCATGGGGTGGAGATTGGACGACATGAATTGTGTGAAGAACGGGTTTAACGCACGCACGATCGCGGCGACAAGGGGCGCATTTTCTCATGAAAAGCCCAGCAAGCCGTCGCTGGTGCGTCATAAGCTTTGACGTTCGCGCAGCCACTCTGGTGAACGGCGGGTGTCCAGCACGGCCAATACAGTGGCTTTTTTGCCCGCAAGCAAATAGCAAATGGCAAAGGGAAAGCGGCTTCCCAAGCTTCAAAACGCGCCGCTGGGTTGAACTTTGATATGAACACCGGCACTGATCTGCAAGGCGTCAATGTCAGCGCACAAGCTGTTTAAAAAGTAAGCGCCTATGCCAGCTTGCTGGTGCTCGTAAAACCAGTAAGCCGCCAACAAATCGTCCTGTGCCGCTTGCGTGATCTCGATGGACTCGCAACCATTCATGGCTTGCCTGGCTCAGTGGCTTGGGGTTTGGCGAGTCAGGGTGCGCAAGCGCTCTTTGGCTTGATCCCAAGGCAGGCAGCTTTCCTGTCCTGACTTCAGGCGTTCCAATCGTGCGGCAAGTACCTGTTGGTGCCAGGGGGGGGTCAGGTCTTCGGTGGGGTTTTGAGACAAGGACTGCCACAAAATTTCCATGGCCAGCAAGCTTTCCGCCTTGGGCAAGTCTTTCAGGTGGTCAAATTTCATGGGTTTTCCTGCAAGTCTGTTCGATCAGATCAGTTTAGCAAAACGAAGCTTGACGAGAAGCACCGAGTTCAGTGCATGGGAGCGTGGACAATCGGGGCATGAAAACGCGATTTATCCTGATAGAAACCAGCCATGCTGGCAATGTGGGCGCCGCTGCCCGGGCCATGAAAGTGATGGGTTTTGACGAGCTGGTGCTGGTCAAACCGCGCTGGGCCAATGTGCTGCGCAAGGAGGAAACCATCCAGCGGGCCAGCGGGGCCAATGATGTGCTCGACAAAGCCCGGGTGGTCCAGACGCTGGACGAGGCACTCGACGGCGTGACGCATCTGTGCGCGACGGCCATGACGCCGCGTGATTTTGGCCCCCCCACCCGAGCCCCCCGAGAGCACTTTGCTGAATTGACCAAGCCTGGTGCGCCCGAGCAGTCGGTGGCCTTTTTGTTTGGCTCCGAGCGCTTTGGCATGAAAAACGAAGACGTTTACCGTTGCCATGTGGCGCTGTCGATTCCGACCAATCCCCAGTTCGGCTCCCTCAACTTGGGCTCGGCCATTCAGGTGGTGGCTTACGACTGGCGCGAGGCTTTGGGCGGTTTTCCGGTGCAGGATGTCATTGCACCGGCTGACAAGGCCGATGCCCAGCAGGTGGCGGGCATGCTCTCGCATTGGGAGCAGGCGCTGACCGATATCGGTTTTTTGGACCCGGCCGCGCCCAAAAAGCTCATGCCCCGGCTGAACCAGCTGTTCAATCGGGCTGATTTGAGCCCGGAAGAAATCCACATCCTGCGCGGGGTGGCCAAGGCGATGATCCAAAACGCCAGCGCCAAGCGATAGACTCCAAGCCTATGTTTTCACGCCTTCGCTCCGACATCCAATGCATCCTTGACCGGGACCCCGCTGCACGCACTTCTTGGGAAGTTCTGACCTGTTACCCGGGCTTGCACGCTTTGGTGTTGCACCGCCGGGCGCATTGGTGCTGGAACAACGGGTTTAAGTGGTTGGGGCGTTTTATTTCGCATCTGGCCCGAGGCCTGACCGGCATCGAAATTCATCCGGGTGCCAAGATTGGTGAGCGTGTTTTTTTTGACCACGCCATGGGTGTGGTGGTGGGTGAGACGGCCGAAATTGGCGACGGTTGCACAATTTACCAAGGCGTGACCTTGGGCGGCACATCGCTCTACAAAGGTGCCAAGCGCCACCCCACTTTGGGCAAAGACGTGGTGGTCAGTGCCGGGGCCAAGGTGTTGGGCGGTTTTGAGGTGGGTGACGGGGCCAAGATTGGCAGCAACGCCGTGGTGATCAAGCCGGTGCCCGCCGGGGCCACAGCGGTGGGCATTCCGGCTCGCATCATCCCGTCCAAAGCGGGCGAAAGCGCTGATGTGTCGAGCACAGACCGCAAGTTCACGGCTTATGGCATCACCCAAGACGATGACCCGGTGAGCCAGGCTTTGCGTGGCTTGATCAACAATGCGGCGGGGCAAGAACACCAGATTGCGATGATCTGGAAAGCCCTGGAACAGTTGTGTGCCCAGCAGCAGCTGCCCATGCCAGGCGATGCCGCCACCGGCGAAAGTTTTGAGGCTGAAAAACTCAACCGTTTGCTGGACAAGTAAGTTCGGTCAAGCCTTGTCGGCGCGACGCTCTCGTTGCGAGGGTCTTCCCAAAACACCACCTTGAGTTTGGACTGCTCAAGATTCGTTGGGTGCCGCCGCTGTGGCCATCAGCGCTTTGCGCCGTTCGTGCAGGCTGCGCCAGCGTTGCTGGGCTTCGGGGTCTTGGCCGGTGCTGGCCTGTGTCAGGGCTTCGGTTTCGAGCTGCTTGAGGCGGTCAATCAGCATCATGTTGAGCAGGCGTCGCAGCTCTTGTCGGGCTTCTTTCGGGTCGGGTGGTGGGGCCTCTTCGCTGCCCGGTGTGACCCCCAGATGGTCTTGGGCTGTCCAACGCCGGGCATCGTCTGCAAAGGATTGGCCCTGCATTTCGGCTTGCAAGGCCGACCAGCCCAAAGCCCCTTGCTCATGAAACTGTGATTCGAGCCAGGCAAACAAGGGGCCATGCGGCGCAGGCTGTGCACAGAGCATGGCGTGGTCTTCTCCGGCCAAGGTTTCCCAGAGCGCCATATTGCCCAGCAGCAGGCGGGCGGCATGGTCGGCGCGGCTGGCCGGTGGGGTGCGGGGGCCGGTGTAGACGGGCGGCTGATCACGCTTGAAGCGGCTGTTGCCCTTGAAGCCGGGTGTCCAGTTGGGATTTTTGCGTGGCCAGTTGTTGCCGCCAGCCCCGGCATGACCGTAGCCACTTGGCCCCCCATAGCTGCCAGCGGGTGCAGGGTGTTGCCCAGGGTCGCTGGGCCAGGCGGTTGGCTCGCCATAGTGAGGCTCAAACTGGGGGTAGTCATCGCTGCTGGCCGCAGCTTGGCTAAAGGCCGCGTTGGCTTGTTGCAGCGAGGGCGTGGCACTGCGGGCAGCAGGGGCAAAGCGTTGGTCACTGGCCGCTTGTTGACCCCATAGTTTTTCAAGACCTGCCGTTTCCAGCTGAATGAGTTGCGCCAGCTCTGACAGCAGTTGCTGCTTGAGCGCGCCTTCGGGCAGCAGCTGCCACAGTGGACGGGCCTGACTGGACAGTCGGGCGCGGCCTTCGGCGGTCTGCAGGTCGCAGTCGACGCTGGCGGCCTCGATCAAAAAGCGAGACAGCGGCATGGCCTGTTTGATCTGCTCGGCAAAGGCGTCTTGGCCAAATTCGCGCACATAGCTGTCGGGGTCGTGCTCGGCGGGTAAAAACAAGAACTTGATGCTGCGCACATCGGTGGCGTAGGGCAGGGCACCGTCCAGCGCCTTGCGGGCGGCGCGTCGGCCTGCGCTGTCGCCGTCAAAACTGAAGACGACCGAGTCGGTGAAGCGGAACAGCTTTTGCACATGGTCGGGCGTGCAGGCTGTGCCCAGCGTGGCCACGGCGTTGGCAAAGCCGAGTTGCGCCAGTGCCACCACGTCCATGTAGCCTTCGGTCACGAGCACATAGCCTGCGCTGTGCAGGGCTTCGCGGGCTTCGTACAGGCCATACAGCTCGCGGCCTTTGTGGAACACCGGGGTCTCAGGCGAGTTCAGGTATTTGGGGGTGCCGCTGCCGATCACCCGCCCGCCAAAGCCGATGCATTCGCCCTTGATGTTGCGGATGGGGAACATGATCCGGTCGCGAAAACGGTCGTAACGCTTGTCGTCTTCTTCGTTCACGATCACCAGGCCCGATTCGGCCAAGAGCGGGTCGTCGTATTTGGGGAAGATGCTGGCCAGCGAGCGCCAGCCTTCGGGTGCGTAGCCCAGGCCAAAGCGCTTGGCGATCTGGCCCGACAGGCCCCGGCCCTTGAGGTAGTCGATGGCGTGTGGCGTGATTTTGAGCTGGTCGCGGTAAGCCTCGCCTGCTTTTTCCAGCACATCGCTCAGGCTGTCTTGTTTGGCCTTGGCGGCGGCGGCTTTGGCGCGGTCTTCGGGTGACTGCTGCTCTTCGGGCACCATCATGCCGGTTTGCTGGGCCAGGTCCTTCACCGCCTCGATGAAGGTCATGCCCGCGTGTTCCATCAAAAAGCCGATGGCATTGCCGTTTTTGCCGCAGCCAAAGCAGTGGAAAAACTGCTTGGTGGGGCTGACACTGAAGCTGGGGGATTTTTCGCCATGGAACGGGCATAGGCCCATGAAGTTGGCGCCGCCTTTCTTGAGCTGCACGTACTTGCCCACGATGTCGACCACGTCGACGCGGGACAGCAACTCCTGGATGAAAGACTGGGGGATGGCCATCCGGGTATTTTCGCCGATCTGAAGCCGCCATTCCGTCGGGCCGAAACACTTGTTTCGGGGCAAACCAGCATGGCTTTCAGCCCCGGGTCAGGCAAACTGTTGAACATTTGAACGTCAGCCGAAACAGGACCTTTTCATGACCGATACCCAAGTCAGCATCTTTGACCAGGATTTGCCCCAGACCTCCGCCAACCATGCCCCGATCTCGCCCTTGAGTTTCATTGAGCGCACGGCCGAGGTCTACCCGACCCGCTTGGCCATCGTGCACGGTGATTTACGGCAGGACTGGGCCACCACTTACCGCCGCACCCGCCAGCTGGCCAGTGCGCTGGCGCAGGCGGGCATTGGCAAGAACGACACGGTGGCCGTGATGCTGCCCAACACGCCGCCCATGGTGGAGGCGCACTTCGGCATTCCCATGGCCGGGGCCGTGCTCAACGCCCTCAACACCCGACTGGACCCGGAGACGGTGGCCTTCATGCTGGACCACGGCGAGGCCAAGGCGGTGATCGTGGACCCGGAGTTTGCGGGTGTGATGAAAAAAGCCCTGGCGTTGCGCCAGTCCACACGGCCTGTGCTGGTGATCGATGTGGAAGACGCGCTTTACACAGGCCCAACCGAAAAACTGGGCGCGGTCACTTATGAAGCCTTTGTGGCCCGCGGAGACGCTGACTTTGCGTGGAGCCTGCCCGCCAACGAGTGGGACGCGATTGCGTTGAACTACACCAGCGGCACCACCGGCAACCCCAAGGGGGTGGTCTACCACCACCGGGGCGCGGCCACCAATGCGATCTCGAACATTCTGGAATGGGACATGCCCAAGCACGCGGCGTATTTGTGGACGCTGCCCATGTTCCATTGCAATGGCTGGTGCTTCCCCTGGACGGTGGCGGCGCGTGCGGGCGTGAACGTGTGCCTGCGCAAGGTGGACGCGCAGGCCATGTTCGACGCCATGCGCGACCATGGCGTCACGCATTACTGCGGTGCGCCCATCGTGCACGGCCTGCTGGTGAATGCTCCGACTGCCATGAAGGCGGGCGTGCCTGCTGGCATCAAGGCCATGGTGGCGGGCGCAGCGCCCCCGGCTTCGATGATCGAAGGCATGGAGCAAATGGGTTTTGACTTGACCCATGTGTATGGCCTGACTGAGGTCTATGGCCCCGCTACCGTGTGCCCCAAGCACCCCGAATGGGACGCGCTGGACATTGGTGATCGGGCCCGGCTGAACGCCCGCCAGGGCGTGCGTTACCACCTGCAGCGCGATGTGCGCGTGCTGGACCCCGAAACCATGCAACCCGTGCCGCAAGACGGCGAGACCATGGGCGAGATCATGTTCAAGGGCAACATCACCATGAAGGGGTACTTGAAAAACCCCAAGGCCACGCAAGAGGCCTTTGCGGGTGGCTGGTTCCACAGCGGCGACTTGGCCGTGCAGTACCCAGACGGTTACTTCAAGATCAAGGACCGCAGCAAAGACATCATCATCTCGGGCGGCGAGAACATTTCATCGATCGAGGTGGAAGACGTGCTGTACCGCCACCCCGCGGTGCTGGCCGCCGCCGTGGTGGCCAAGCCCGATGCCCGCTGGGGCGAGACGCCTTGCGCGTTTGTGGAGCTGAAAGCCGACGCCCAGGTCACAGCCGAGCAGATCGTGGCGCATTGCAAGCAACACCTGGCGGGCTTCAAGGTGCCGCGGGCTGTGGTGTTTGGTGAACTGCCCAAGACCAGCACAGGCAAGATTCAGAAGTTTGAGTTGCGCAAGCAGGCGGGATCGGCAGCCGCGATTGACGTGTGAAGCGTTTTAGCCGGTTTTTGATCTGGGCCGCTTGAGCGCTGAGGAACGCAGCGAGCAGACCGTTCGCGCAAGGAGCGAAGCCTTGAGATGAAGGCGTCCAAAAATGCAAAGGCCACCGCGAGGTGGCCTTTGTGGTGAGGGCGATTCTTGGGGCCAGGCCCCCAAAGCCGCCATGGCGTGCATCACTGCATCTTGCTTTTCTTTTTCGCTTTCTTGTTCTTTTTGCTGTTTTTGCCCGATTTTTTGGCCGCCTTTTTCTTGGCTGGCGCTTGTGCTTTGGGGGCAGCGGCTTGGACTGGCGCGGGTGTTTGTGCGGCTGCAGGTGTGGACGTCACTGCGGGCGTGGCGATCACTGCGGGTGTCGGGGCCGATGTCACCGGTATGGCCGGGGCTGTGGCTGGAGCGGCTGTTTGTGCCATGGCCGTGACAGCCAAAAGAATGCCCGAAAGAAAAGTGATGGTTTTGATCATGTGAAGCCTCCAAAATGTCTAATAACAATACCTTTGTATTATCGATGTCTCTTGGCTATTTTTGGAGATCCATTCGATCATTTAAGCAATATCAAACGCATGGGTGCCAAACCGCCCCGCTTTGCGGTCCGCAAAGTAGTGTTCTAGCGTTTCCTTGACGGTGCGGAAAGCCAATTCGTCCCAAGGAATTTCGTCTTCTTTGAACAGTCGGGCTTCCATGGTTTCGTGACCGGGGTCGAACACGTCGCTGGTCAAGCGGGCACGGTAATACAAGTGCACCTGACCCACACGCGGAACGCTCATCACCGTGAACAGATCTTCCATGATGAATTGCGCCCCGGCTTCTTCGGTGGTCTCGCGGGCCGCGCCTTGTGATGTGGATTCACCCAGTTCCATGAAGCCTGCAGGCAAGGTCCACTTGCCTTTGCGTGGTTCGATGTTGCGCTTGCACAACAGCACCTGGTCGCCCCAATGGGGCACTGTGCCCACCACGTTCAGGGGGTTTTCGTAGTGCACTGTGTGGCAAACAGTGCAGATGGCACGCTCTTTGGTGTCGCCGTCATCGGGCAGGCGGCGTGCAACCAGAGCGCCACATTGGCGGCAATGTCGGATGGTGCGGTCAAACATCATGAGGGGGTTTGGTGTGGGGGCTGAAAGAACAAGTTGGATAGAGTCTAACCAGTCCATCAATGAAAAAGCCCCCCAGGCGATAGGCCTGAGGGGCTTCGTTGTTTTTGGGGGGCATCAAGTCAGGTACTTGATCAAAAACAATGAAATACCCGGAAAGAACAGCAGCAGCAAGGTGCGGATGGTGTCGCTGATCAGGAAGGGCATGATGCCTTTGTAGCTTTCGCTCAGCGGCACGTCTTTGGCCATGCCGTTGACCACATACACGTTCAGGCCTACAGGCGGAGCCAACATGCCAAAGCCCACCGTCATCAGCACCATGATGCCAAACCAGATGGCGGTGTACTCGGGTGTCATGCCGAAGTCGAGCTTCATGATGATGGGGAAGAAGATTGGGATGGTCAAAAGCAACATGGACAGCTCGTCCATCACCGCGCCCAGCACCACATAGAGCAGCAAGATGCCCGCCACCACCATCAGCGGGGCAAAGTTCATGGCCACCACCATTTCGGCCAATTGCGCGGGCACTTGGGTGCGCGCCAAAGCCGCGTTCATCACATCGGCACCCATGAAGATCAAGAAGATCATGCCCGAGCTGATCGCCGTAGAGTGGAAGCACTGGATGAACTTTTTCCAGGTCAATTCTTGCTTGAGCAAAGCCGCCAAGAATGTGGAGGCTGCGCCTACGGCAGCACCCTCGGTGGGCGTGAAAAAGCCTGTGTAGATGCCGCCAAAGACGATCACAAAAATGGTGGCAATTGGCAAGATGCCCTTGAGCGACTCCAAAGTCAGTCGTTCGCGTTCTTCCTGATCGGGGGCTTGACCTGGAACCAAGCGAACATAGATGGCGATGGCGATCATGTAACCGACCATGGCGATGATGCCCGGCATCATTGCGGCGGCAAACAGCTTGGCGATGTTTTGTTCGGTCAAGATGGCGTAGATGACCAGGGGGACCGATGGCGGAATCAAGATGCCCAAGGTGCCACCTGCAGCCAATGTGCCTGTGGCCAAGCGGCCAGAATAGCCATGGCGCTTCATTTCAGGCAATGCCACGCCTGTGATGGTGGCTGCGGTGGCCACCGATGACCCACAGATGGCTCCGAATGCGCCACATGCCAACACCGCGCCCATGGCCAAACCACCTTTGAAACGTCCCATGACCGCCGCTGCGAACTGAAACAGCGCTTTGCTGATGCCGCCTTGCGTCGCAAAGTGGCCCATCAAGATGAACAGGGGAATCACCGACAGGTCGTAGTTGGCCAATCGGGCGAATGCCAAATTGTTCAAGAAATTCAAAAAAGGCTGGACGCCGGCTTGCAAGATGAAACCCGAAGTGCCTGCCAGGAACATCGCACCTGCGATGGGCACGCGCACCACCATGAGCAGCAGCATGATGCCGAAAATCATCAAGGCCAATTGAATGGGAGTCATGCTGTCGCCTCCTCGTGATGTTGAAGTTGGGAGAGCGCTTGCATGAGTGCGATCAGGGCCGTGATGCCAAATGGAATGCACATGCTGGTGAAGACAATCCAGTCAGGAAAGCCCAGCAGCATGGAAGCCCCCATGGTTTCTTTGGCATTGATCGCACCCAGGGCACATCGCCATGACAACAGACCAAAAATAACCGCCATCAAGACATCGCCCATGCGGTCCAGCCCGTGATTGAAGCCATCGCTGCATTTGGCTGTGAAAAAGTCCACGATGATGTTTTCACGTTTGAGTTGGCACAGGGGCATGAAAAGCGCAATGGCAGCACCTGCGCCCACGCCGGTCAACTCGAAGTCACCAATCAGGGCAGAGTCAAAAAAATTGCGGCTGATCAGGCTGTAGCAGGTCATGAGCATCAAGCCGGTCATGACCAGTCCGCCCAAGATGCTACAGAGTCGGGCGGTCCGCTCTAGTAAGTTTGAAAACATGGTGAAGGGTCCGCGCTGCGGAAATCAGGGATTGTCGACAGTCGCCAGGGCGACTAAAAGGCTCAGTGAAAACAACAGTTCAGTCAAAAAACAAGAGCAGGGTAGGCCCTGCTCTTGTGTACAACGGCAAAGCCGATTACTTGGTGTATTGCTTGATCAAGTCGGTGGCGGACTGCAGCATGCCTTTGCCATCCATGCCTTTGCCAGTCATCTCGGCCACCCAAGCGTCGTCCAGAGAGTCAGTGGCTTTCTTCCATTTTTCCAGTTCAGTTTTGGGGATGATGCTGATTTTCTGGTTGGCCGAAGCTTCAAAGACTTTCTTGCCAACAGCATCGTGACCCGCTTGGGTTTTGCCCAAGAAAGCAGAGAACTCGCGGCCAGAGTTTTTGTCGATCACAGCCTTCAGGTCGGCAGGCAGCGAGTCGTATTTGGCTTTGTTCATGGGCACCACAAACACTGTGGTGTACAGGGCGTTGTAGCTGCGGTCGGTTTCAGCTGTGAAGTTGGTCAATTCGTTGACCTTCAGGCCGGGCGCAACTTCGTAAGGGATCACGGCACCGTCAATCACACCTTTGGACAAGGCTTCGGGCACTTGAGGCACCGGCATGGCCACAGGCGTGGCACCCATCACCGCGACCATCTTGTTGACTTGGCGGGTGGGCGCACGCACTTTCAGACCCTTGAGGTCGGCCATGGTGGTCACGGCTTTGTTCTTGGTGTAGATGTTGCCTGGACCGTGGACGTGGACGGCCAGCATCTTCACGTCTTTGAAGTCATCCTGGGCATACTTTTGGGCATAGTCCCAAGCGGCGCGGCTGGTAGCCTCTGCGTTGGTCATCATGAATGGCAATTCAAACACTTCAAGTTTGGCCAATTTGGGTGTGAAAGCCTGCAAAGTCCATGCCACGTCGACCACACCATCACGGGCTTGTTCGTACAACTGCACGGGTGTGCCACCCAGTTGCATGGCCGGGAAAATTTCGCATTTCAGACGGTCTTTGGAATCGCGAGCAATGTTTTTGCACCAATCACCCAGCATGGTGGTGTGCTGTATGGTTTGTGGGCCCAAAAAGTGGTGCACCTTCAGGGTGATGGTCTGGGCGTGAACGCCAAAGCCGATGGCCATCAGGCCTACAGCCAGCGCAGTTTTTGGCAATATATTTTTCATTAAAGTCTCCGGCAAGTTGGTTGGGAAATGGATGATAAACCATTAACCAACCAAGCGGTCGGTTAATGAAGCATTGTTTTTGGGTGATGATCACACTTTAGTGCATGCAATTGGCCCAATCGATTTTTCGATATGAATTATCTTGCAAGTGCTGTGCCCGTGTTTAAGGGTAAGTACTGACTTTTAGGTTTTTAGTTTTGTCATTTAGGAAATGGCAATCTCAAGGCTGCCCAGTCCCGCCACTTGGCCGACCAATACATCACCTGCCACCACGGCTGCAACGCCTTCGGGGGTGCCGGTGTAAATCAGATCGCCGGGCTGCAGTTCCCAAGCGGCAGACAGGTGTTCAATGGTTTCGGCCACGTTCCAAATCAGTTTGGCCACATTGCTGCGCTGGCGATCGGACCCGTTGACCTGCAGGCTGATCTCGGCGTTGTTGACATCACCGGCCTGGGCGATGGTGGTAATGGGGCCAATGGGGGCCGAGTGGTCAAAGGCCTTGCCGATGCACCAAGGGCGGCCCTGTTTTTTCATGTCGTTTTGCAAGTCGCGGCGCGTCATGTCCAGGCCCACGGCATAACCGTAAATGTGCTGGGCTGCATCGGCGGCTGAAATGTTGCGCCCGCCTTTGCCAATGGCCACCACCAGCTCGATTTCGTGGTGCAGGTTTTGGGTGAGGCTGGGGTAGGGCATCACACCTGTTTGCCCGGATTCCACCACGACCAAGCTGTCGGCAGGTTTGAGAAAGAAGAACGGTGGCTCACGCCCGGTGAAACCCATCTCTTTGGCGTGCTCTTCATAATTGCGGCCCACACAGTAAATGCGGTGCACTGGAAAACGTTCAACTTGCCCGAGCACAGGCACCGAGACCACAGGCATGGGTGAAAATACAAAACTCATGGGTCGCTTTCTTGAAAAATGAAAATCAGATGTTAATCGGAATGTCTGAAAATGGCACCCTTTCCACGCCCGTGGAACATCCGCAACACGACACCCACATGATTCAAAGCATTGACCTGCAGACCACGCCGGGACACTTGATCCGGCGAGCTCAGCAAATTGCAGTGGCCATATTTGCCGAGCAATTGGCCAGCGCCGACATCACACCTGTGCAATTTGCCATTTTGAATGCCCTGCTCGACAGCCCGGGCATTGACCAAGTGAGCTTGGCCAAGCGGGTGGCGTTTGATCCCGCCACTTCGGGTTCTGTGATCGGTCGTCTGGAAGCCAAGGGTTGGGTGGTGCGTGAGGCCGATCGGTCTGACCGCAGGCGCAAGCTGCTGGTGGTCACGCCGCTGGGGGTGCAGGCTATGGCCAATATCCAAAGTGATGTGGCCCGGGTGCAAGAGAAAATTCTGGCCCCCTTGACCACGCAGGAGCAAAGCCAGTTTGTGCATTTGCTCTCGCGTCTGGTGCAAGGCCATCAGGCGGCCTGAGGGTCAGTTCAAGCCGAGGCGAAGGTCAGCTCGAAGTGCTCCACATGCGGAGGCGCTGCAAAGAAGGGCCCAACGATGGCACGCCATTCAGTGAACAGCGGCGATTCACGAAAACCAACCGTGTGGTCTTCCAGGGTGTCCCAAAAAATTTGCAGCACAAAACGCTCTGGGCTTTCAATGCCACGGTTGACCTTGGCCCCTCTGAAACCCTTGGCCCGTGAGGCCACGGTGTTCAGGCCCAGTTCAATGGCTTTTTCAAATGCGGTTTGTTGGCCAGGGTGAATGCGGATGTCGGCGAGTTCGAGGATCATGGTGACTTGCAGGTTCAAAAAAACATGACCATACCCCAATGTCGTTTCGACAAGCGTCACTTGTGAGGCAGTGATGCGTTGCGTGTCAACGAGGCGATTCAATCGTTTGGGGCAGCTTCAGGCACGTTCAAACAGGGGCTGAGACACTGGGCCAGTGAGGCGCAAGCGTCAACCGTGAATTGTCCGGATTGCATGCGCGAGACCACTTCGCAGGGGCTCAAGAGCAAAAATTCCTGCACTTCGCCATCGGCATTTGTGGGAATCTCTTGATCAGACAAGTGCAGGGCGTAAACCAACAGTTGTTCGTCGTGCCAGCCTTGGGGCTCAAGTCGTTGGGTGCGAATGGCCCCACAAGAGCGCAAGCGGCTTGGGTCTGGCAAATACAAGCTGGCCTCTTCTGCCAACTCGCGTAGTGCGGTGGTCAAAGGACTTTCTCCGGCCGTTAAACCCCCTGCAGCGATGTTGTCCAACAAGCCTGGGTCGGTGGCTTTGCTGGCCGATCGGCGGCCACACCACAGATCACCTTGGGGCAAAAAACCGTGCATGTGAACGGCATGGCTCATCATGCCCAGATGCCTGAAGCCAGCTCGCTCAACACACAGAAACGGTGGCACGCTCAATGCAGGTGGCCAGGCGGGGGTGTCTGGCCACCAAGCAAAAAATTCATCACGCCAGCCCGTCAATTTGCCGCAATCGGCTTGATGGCGCAAAAAATTTTGCAAGGCTTGGCTGCGCTGCAAGGGCTGATCCATTGAGGTTTGCCAGTGCAGCTGCCCACGGACCATGGTGCAACCGGGCAGCATGGCCACCATGTCCTGGGCGCGTTCAAACAAAACCCAACCCAGATTCACGCCGTCACATGACCACCTGACACCCTCAGGGGGCGGTGGCTGTTGGGCCTGCAATTGGCCTGCAAGCCAGGTTTGCTGCGGACCGCTCAAACGGGCCCAAAAGGCTTGCTCAGGACGGGTGACGCTGGACATGCCAATTCAAGGGCTTTCGCCCAGTGCCATGCGTTGCTCAATGCGGGCAATCGCCAAGGGCAAATCGGCTACGCTGTCGATCACTTCATGTGCTCCGGCCGCTTGCAGCACGGCACTGGCCTGTGCCCTGGCATGGGCTTGGTCAGTGTGACTGGCCAGTTCCCAGTGCTCATGCGTCCAGCCCAGTGCGTTGCCACTGATGGCCACACCCACCGTCCAGCTGCCAGCGGCCAAACCTTCGGCCAGACCGGGCGCAGTGTCATCGACCTTGATGACGTGGGCGGCTTGCCCTTGTAAACCCATGGCCTGCAAACATGCTTGCATGCCCATGGGGTCAGGTCGGCTGCGGGCCACATCGTCGCAGCAAACCACCAAGGCGGGTGCGAACCCCTGGGCTCGGGCGATCTCAATCAAAGGGGTCATGATTTTTCGGGTGTAACCCGTGGTCGTGGCAAAAGCCAAGCCTTGGGCTGTCAGCGCATGATAAGCCGACAAGAACCCCGGGATGAAACTGCTTCGGTCCAGGGCAGCCTTGGCACTCATGGGTTCAAACTCGTTGAGCAGTTGCTGTGCATCTTCTTGGCCAAAAGACCTGCCGTGCAAGGCTTGCCATTGGGCTGCGATGGCTGGCATGCGCCCCAAGGCGGCGATGTGCTCAATTTTGGGCAAGCCCATGGGCACACGGGCCTCGGCGATGGTGATTTCCATGTGGTGACGAGCAAACAACTCGACAAAAGCGCCCATGGGGGCCAGGCTGCCAAAGTCGACGATGGTGCCTGCCCAGTCCAGCACGAGGCCTTGGATTTTGTGATCTTGGGCAGGGTTCATGACGTGCTCCAGTTTTGAATGATTTCTTCAGCCAAGCCAAAAGAGGTGCTCATGCCGGTGCCGCTGGTCACGCTGACGAGTTGTACACCGGGCAAAACCTCACGCACCAGGCTGTCTTGCGAGGCACTGGGATAAATGCCCGTCCAGCGTTCGGTCACTTGGTAGTGGCCCAAGCACAGCAGGCGTTGCATTTCATGAAGGATCAGGTCCTCCACTTCGCGTGAGGCAAAAGGGCGCATGGCTTGACCGTAGTGGTGTGAGTCGCCCACCACCAGCGAGCCGTCGTGGCTTTGCACGACGATCAGGTGTATGCCGTGGGCCAGCTCTTGGCTTGCCTCGATGCGCAGCTGATCAAGCAGCAATTGAGATCCGGGCAACTCGCAGTAACCCCGGTAACGGACCAAGCTCAAATCACTCATGACGCCGGCACCGAGTTTGTAACCATCTGGCGGCTGAACCCGCAGCATTTGCAGCTGGCACAGCTGGGTGTGGTTTTGGCTGAAGGCCTCGGGAAACAGGCTTCGCATGTCAGGGCCGGGGCAAACCATGATGCGCTCGGCCTGCAACCATTGGCCGTTGGTGAAGACAGCACCAGAGATGACCTCTTGCACATGCTGACCCATCTGAAACACCACCCCTTGTGTGGCCAGCCACAAACGCAGTTTTTCAATGGCGCTGCGTGCTTCGATGCGCAGCTCGTGAGGGCTGTACAGGGCCCCCTGCAAATGGTTCATGACAAACTGGGGGGCCTGGTCTTGCAGGGCTTGACCTTCGAGCCATTGCAGGTCCTGGCCTTCGGCTTGTTTACACAATTCCTGCAAGACCACTTTGGCTTGTGGACGTTGGGCCAGCACATACAAGCCCTGGTGTTCAATGGCAATGCCCGCTTGTGGGGCCACAGAGGCCCACACATCGCGTGAGCGCCGTGCGCGTCGCCAGGTGTCGCCTCGGCCTTGACCGGTCACGGTGACAAAGCCAAAGTTGCGAATCGAAGCCCCTACACAAAAAGGGTCGCGGTCGATGACGCGCACGCTTTTGCCTTGTTGCAAAGCCGCCCAGGCACAAGCCAGGCCCACGATGCCACTGCCCACAATGATCACGTCGCTGTTCATGCTGTACTTCCTACAAAATTGCGGCCTCGTGATGAGCCAAGAGCCTGATGGAGTTGCTCAAGACCGGCCGGGGTGCTGCGCAGATCGCGTGGCACGATGCCCAGGCTTTGCAGCCAGGCAGACAATGTTTCTGATGCCTGATTGGCTGGGCCATCAAAGATGGTTGCCAGGTCACCCTGCACTTGGGGACTGATGGCGGCTGCCATGTCCAGAACCATGGGCAGCCATACTGCACAAGCGTGTCCATGGGGCAGGTTTTCATTCAATGTCAAGTCATAGGACAAGGCGTGGGCCAAGGCCGTTTGGGTTTGCGACATGGCCAAAGCAGCCAACAAAGAGGCTTGGCTCATCTGTTCGCGCAAATCTGTGTTGTGTGGGTTCTTCAGCAGCGCAGGCAGAGTTTGCAAAACCATTCGCGCCGAACGCACGGCCAAGGGGCGTGTGATCGCATTGGCGTGGTGGTTCCAGATCGATTCGAGCGCGTGCGCCAGGGTGTCCAAGGCGGTGTCCCGGGTCAGGCCTTCGGGGCAAGACAAGGTCAGATTCGGGTCAATCCAGGCTTGGTCGGCAAAGCCCTGGCTGCTGGCCCATGAGCGTTTGACCGCAGGTTGGGCATCGAGGTCCCACAGCGTGGCCCAAGGTGTGACCTCGCTGCCCGTGCCGGATGTGGTCGGCGCGCACCACAGGGCGTGTCTGCGGTGATCGGCAGGCAGCTTGTTGGACCGCCAAACCGCTGGAGCCAAGCTCAGGTCTTGCAGTTCAAAGCGGGCCAACTTGGCCAGGTCCAGCGTGGTACCACCACCGATGGCCAGCAAGGCAGTGTCCGGCTGCGTGGCCCATAAAGGCCAAAGCTGCCGGCACAGTTCAAGTGCTGCCGTGATGCTGCTTTGGGCAGAGCGCTGCCAGATCCAACCCAGACACAGTTCACCCCAGTGCCTTTTTAAATCGGCCTCCATGGCCAAAGGAATGGCGTGTGGATCGGCCAGTACAAAAAACGGTTGATCGGGTCGGTGAGTGCGCAAAAGGTCCGGGCCCCATTCGAGCTGAACCGGGTTGAACCACGTCAAATGAATCGCTGTCGAAGCCATGATGACCCCATGTCAATGAGAGAGACGGTGACAATCAGCATCAGCAAGACGGCGCAAGTCTGGGCGTACTCAAAGCTGCGGATCACCTCAAACAAAATCACGCCAATGCCACCTGCGCCAACCATGCCCACCACCGAAGCGGAGCGCACATTCGACTCAAAGCGGTACAGCGAATACGACAGCCACAGGGGCATCACCTGGGGGATCACACCGTAGGCAATTTCAGCGAGTTTGTGAGCCCCTGTGGCGCGAATACCTTCCACCGGACGCGGGTCAATGGCTTCGACCGCCTCAGAAAACAACTTGGACAAAGTCCCCGTGGTGTGCACAAACAAAGCCAACACCCCGGCAAAAGGCCCCAAACCCACAGCCACGATGAACAGCATGGCAAACACCATTTCATTGGTGGCCCGGCACGCATCCATCAAGCGGCGAACCGGCTGGTAAACCCAGGCCGGGGCCACATTGGACGCAGACAACAAGCCCATGGGCACGGCCGCCACAATGGCCAGCACGGTGCCCCACAGGGCGATGTGCAGTGTGATCACCATCTCGCGCAGGTACATCTGCCAGTCTTTGAAATCGGGCGGGAAAAAATCTGCGGCAAAGGTGCGCATATTCGCCGCATCCCGGATCAAGGCCAGGGGGCGTATTTCAGCCCCCTGCCATGCCCAGGCCAGAACGCCCGCTGCCACCAGCCAAACCAAGTAGCTCAGGCCCTGGCTCTTTTTTTGCGAGGCCAGTTGTTGTAGTTTTGCCAGGTCTGCGCTGGCCATGGCGTTGGGCAGTGTGGACATGTTTACTTCTTCAAAGCAGCCAGTTGCTTGTCAATCTCGGCCAATTGTTTGGCTTTGTCGGCAGCGGCCAATTTGTCATCGCCCTCGACCTTGCGACGGTCTTTGAACAACTCGAGTTGACGGATCGGAATCAGTTGGTCGTTGGTCGATTCGCGGAAACCGCCGTAGTTGTAGATGTTCTTGAGCACAGCTTTTTCAGCCGGGTCGTTTTTGGCGTAATTCAGAACAAAATTCTTGATTTTGGTTTTGACGGCGGGGTCCATGTCCTTGCGCCAGACAAAGGGGTCGCTCGGGATCAAGGGGCTTTTCCAGATCACGCGCAACTGGCTGAACAAATCTGGCTTGGCAGTTTCGAGCTTGCCCATGTCTTCGGTGTTGTTGGTGGCCACATCCACTTGTTTGGCCAAGGTGGCCTGAATGTTGGCACCGTGGCTGGCGTTGCGCACGGTCTTGAAGGTGTTGCGTGCTTCGATGTTGCGCTGGGCAAAGATGTAATACGAGGGCACCAAAAAGCCCGATGTGGAATTGGGGTCGCCAATGCCGAAGTTGATGTTCTTGCCGTTGGCGATCACATCGTCCAGCGTTTTATAAGGGCTGTCCTTGTGGGTGATCAACAAGGCGTGGTAACCGAAGCTGCCATCGGCGTACATGAGCTGGGCAAAAACTTCGCCGTTGGCGCGGTCGACCGCTTCCATGGCGGCTTTGTTGCCGTACCAGGCCACCTGGATTTTGTTGAAGCGCATGGCTTCGATCACGCCAGCATAGTCAGGGGCATAGAACGACTGGATTTTCAGGCCGGTCTTTTTCTCCATGTCACGGAAGAAGGGCTCCCAGCGCTCGCGTTGGGCCGATGCCGAATCGGTGGCGATGATGCCAAAGCTGATGTCTTGTGCGAAAGCGCTGATGGCGCTCAGAGAAATCAGGCCAGTGGCCAGGATGTGTGCAGGTTTCATGGTGAGGTCCTCAGGTTGAAAAAATCAATGCGCCAAAAGTTGAAGCGTCGGGTTAAAGAGGGGGTCTGATGTTTCGGGCGTGTGGTCCATGAACAACTCGTCGGAATGCGTGCCGTACAGATCGCGCAAGCGTTGGTTGTCCAGGCCCATGGGGGGGCCGTCATAAACCAGGCAACCCTCGCGCAGCGCAATGATCCGGTCGCAGTACTGACGAGCCAAATTCACGTTGTGCAAGCTGATGACCAGGGTCATGCCTTGCTCGCGCTGCAATTGACGCAGCAAGTCCATCACACGGCGTGTGGATTCCGGGTCCAATGAGGCCACGGGTTCATCGGCCAGCAAAATGCGGGCACCTTGAACCAAGGCCCGTGCAATGGCGGCCCGTTGCTGCTGCCCCCCTGAAAGGGTGGATGCACGTTGCATGGCTTGGTCAGCCAAGCCCACCGCGTGCAAAGCCTGCAAGGCCTTGAATCGTTCTTCTGTGCTGAATTGACCCAACAGGCATCTGTACAAGGGCATGTGGGGCAGCAAACCGGTCATCACGTTGGTCAACAAATCCATGCGTCCGACCAGATTGAATTGCTGGAAAATAATGCCCAGCTGTGTTCGCAATTGACGCACATCAGGACTGAGCTTTCCTGACTTTTGAAGACTCTTCCCCCAAAGTTGAACTTCGCTGTCCAAGCCATCGAGTCGCTCAAGGCCGCACAAACTGCGCAGCAAAGTGGATTTGCCTGAACCCGACGCACCCAGCAGGCCCACGCATTGACCTGGGTCGATGGTCAAATGGATGGCGTTGAGTGCCTTGCGCTGGGAATTGAAGGATTTGCTGGCGTTGATGACGCGAATGGCGGCAGGTTCTTGATGCATCCTGTCATCTTGATGGTTCTGCGTGACGAACTGGTGAAGAAAATATGACGCTTGCATGTCAGTGTGTGACTGTCATCGCCTTGACATCCAAACCACGCATATTTCAAAGGATGAACGCCTGTACTGAATCCATCCTTGCACTTTATTGGAATGGCGGTGATCGCCAATACTCGGGCGAACCCGTCACACAATGGGCCCATGCGTGGCAATGCGCCCAGCTGGCCGCAAAGGCTGGGGCTTCACCGGCCTTGCAGCTGGCCAGTTTTTTGCATGACGTTGGACATCTTGGGGTCAGCAGTGAAGGCACACCGACCTTGCGAGGGGAGGATGACTTTCATGAAAATGCGGGTGCTGCTTTGCTTGAGCCCATTTTTGGCAGGGCGGTATCGGAGCCTGTGCGCTTGCATGTGCGTGCCAAACGCTATTGGGTGACCACCAGTACGACCTATGCCCAAAAGCTGTCGCCTGATTCAGTGAGAAGTCTCCATTTGCAAGGAGGACTCATGTCTGCACAAGAGCGTGAAGCATTTGAAGCCGAGCCCTTTTTTAAAGATGCTTTGACTTTGCGGGTTTGGGACGACATGGGCAAAAAAGAAAACGAGCTGGGGGTGAGCCAACACGAGGCCAGCCGCCTGTTGGTGCAATTAATGGACCGTGTGCTGTCGCATGGCGTCACGAAAATTTAACGACATTTACTTTTTCTTGTCATGACCCCTGAGCAACATCAAGGGATTGATAACAAGGAATTGTCACCATGAAAGAGCTGCCCAATCCCACTTTTGCACTCTCGCCAGTTCAAATGCCACGGGGGTCACTTCATCCGGGGCAAATTGCACCCCACGTTGATTTTTTGCCTCGGCGCATGCAAAGCGCCATTGTGGTCGGTTGGGCGCAACATCAAGACGAAGTTCGAGAAGCGCAGCGTCTGAGGTACTCCGTTTTTGCGAACGAAATGGGTGCCAATTTACCCAACACCTTGCCAGGCCATGACATCGATTTGTTTGATGATTACTGTGAACATCTGTTGGTGCGAGACACTGCGAGTGGTCAGGTCATTGGCACTTATCGTGTGCTCACGCCAGCACAAGCCAAACGCGCAGGCAGCACCTACAGCGACACCGAGTTTGATTTGACCCGACTTCGTGACATGCGTCAGCGCATGGTGGAGCTTGGACGCAGTTGCGTTCATGCCGAGCATCGCCACGGCGGGGTCATCATGGCTTTGTGGGGAGCTTTGTTTGAGTTCATGGACCGTAACCGTTTGGACACCATGATCGGTTGTGCCAGCATTCCCATGTTGCACAACGGTGTGGTCACAGGCAATGCCGCTGCGAGCATTTGGCATCAATTGCGGCAAACCCACTTGGCGGAAATTCAACACCATGTTCGCCCCCGCTTGGCTTTGCCGATTGAGGCCTTGGAACACCATTTGCAAGTGGAGCCGCCCGCACTGATCAAAGGGTATTTGCGCTTGGGTGCCAAAGTCTTGGGCGCACCGGCGTGGGATCCCGACTTCAACACCGCAGACCTGCCGATGATGATGCGCACGGCCGATTTGCCTGCACGTTACCGCAAACATTTTTCGATGGGCATGGTGTGATGTTCGGCACCTCACTGGGGCAAAAAATGCCACATTTGACAGCCCATTTTGCGGGATCGGAAGCTCAACTTGTGCCCCAAAAAACAGCATGGTCTGTGCCTGAGCAAGTGGATACAGATGACGATGACACGCCACAGGGTCATGTCCGTTATCGGGCGGTCTTTATTTCTGACCTGCACATTGGAACCCCAGGGTTTCAAGCCGAGGCATTGCTTGATTTTTTAAAACACCACTCCAGCGAGAGTCTTTATTTGGTTGGGGACATTGTCGACGGGTGGCAACTGCGACGACGCTGGTTTTGGCCACAAAGCCACAACGATGTGGTGCAAAAACTTTTGCGACGGGCACGCAAAGGTTGCCGTGTGATTTATGTGCCAGGCAATCACGATGAATTTGCCCGGCATTTTGTTGGTCATGCGTTTGGAGGTGTCGAGGTGGTTCACGACACTTGCCACACCACGGCCAAAGGCATGAAGTTGTGGGTGGTGCATGGTGACCATTTTGATGGGGTGATTCAGTGTGCCAAATGGCTGGCCTATGTCGGGGATTGGTTGTATGAGCTGACCTTGAAAATCAACCGCCATCTGAACAGTCTTCGGGCCCGCATGGGTTTGGGTTACTGGTCTTTGTCGGCTTATTTAAAACTCAAGGTTAAAAAGGCGGTCAATTTCATCAGTGATTTCGAAGTGGCCGTGGCGCACGAAGCGCAGCGTCGGGGTTTTGATGGTGTGGTCTGCGGTCACATACACCATGCAGAAATTCGCCAGGTCAACGGGGTGTTGTATTGCAATGACGGTGACTGGGTGGAAAGTCGCACGGCTTTGGTGGAGCACATGGATGGACGTTTGGAAATTGTTCACTGGGGCGATCAGGCGCTGGTGTTGACCAGCACCTCATGGTCTGAAGAAGTCATTGGGGGTCCTGTCCATCGGGCAATGTAAAAACAACAGGCAGAAGAATTCCAGGGGTATTTTTTGTTGAACGTTGAGGGTTCATCTGAAAGAAAAACAAGATTTGGGCGGCAGATTTCAAACCTTCTATGGCCTTTACGCTTGGGGCAGATCAAACTTGAATGGGTCTGTGCGTTGGGTCACCAGACTGTCATCAAAATGACTTGACGCTTACCTAGAATGGACTTGAACCATTCAAGTACGAGACATGTCCAACTCAACCAAACCAAGCGATTTGAACGATGACCCCTCAGGCTTGCTGGACAGGGACCTGAGCATTCTGGCCTTCAATGAGCGCGTGCTGGACTGGGCGCACCGCCCCGAAGTGCCCGTTTTGGAGCGCTTGCGCTATTTGTGCATCGTGTCATCCAATTTGGATGAATTTTTTGAGGTGCGAGCTGAGCCCCATGTGATGGGGAGTTTGCAAGAACTCAAATCAGGCCAGTACACCGAGCAGACCTTGTCTGCCATAGCCGAAAAGGCCGGTGCGATGGTTGAACGCCAATACGCCCTTTACAACGATGCCTTGTTGCCTGCCTTGCAGAACAAGCACATTCAAATTCTGTCCCATGGTGAGCGCAATGCGGCACAGCGGCGTTGGGTCCACAGCTATTTTCAGCGAGAGGTTCAACCTTTGCTGGTGCCTGTGGGGCTTGACCCGGCACATCCTTTTCCGCAGGTGGCCAACAAATCGCTGAATTTCATTGTTCACTTGTCAGGCAAAGATGCTTTTGGCCGCTCCAATGAAATTGCGATCGTCAAAGTGCCACGCGTGCTGCCTCGATTGATTCCCTTGCCGGCCAAAGTGTGTGATGGCAGTACCGCCTATGTGCTGCTGTCCAGTGTGATTCGGGCCCACTTGGCTGATTTGTTTCATGGGCGTGAAGTGGGGCAGTTTTCACAGTTTCGTGTGACACGCCATTCAGAGTTGGCTGTCGACGAAGACGAAATCGCCAATTTGCGCATGGCTTTGCGACAGGGTTTGCAGCATCGTCACTATGGACAAGCGGTGCGTCTGGAAGTGTCGGCCAACTGTGCACCACGCTTGGTTGAATTTTTGCGCAAGGAATTTCAATTGCCCGAACGCGCTGTCTACCGCGTCAACGGCCCTGTGAATTTGGTGCGCTTGATGCAGTTGATCGACTTGATCAATGCGCCCGATTTGCTGTTTCCACCCTACAAGGCGAGTTTTCCTGCACAGTTGCCGCAACACGGTTCGATTTTTAACCGCCTCAAAACAGGCGATGTGCTGATTCATCAGCCGTTTGAAAGTTTCGATGGGGTCTTGGCTTTTTTGCGCGAGGCCGTCATGGACCCCCAGGTATTGGCCATCAAACAAACCATTTACCGGGCAGGCAGCGACACCACAATGATGGATTTGCTTCGTGAGGCTGTCAGACGTGGCAAAGAGGTCACGGCGGTGGTTGAACTCAAAGCCCGATTTGACGAAGAGGCCAACATCAATTGGGCCGAGCAATTGGAGTCCATTGGTGCGCAAGTGGTGTATGGCATTGTGGGTCTCAAAACCCATGCCAAGATGCTGCTGGTCACCCGCAGGGAAGGGCGATCTTTGCGCCGCTATGGCCACATGTCCACCGGCAACTACAACCGCAAGACAGCGGCCTTGTACACCGACATCAGTTACTTGACCGCCGATGCGGCCATGACCTTGGACATGGACCATTTGTTCGGACATTTGGCCAGCCAGAGCGAATTGCCCAAAATGAAGCGTTTGCTGGTGGCCCCATTTCAATTGCACACCGACATGTTGTTGCGCATTGCCAATGTGGGAAAAGCCGCCTTACAAGGCCAGCAGGCACGCATTGTGATCAAGATGAATGCCTTGACCGATGTGCCCTTGATCAAGGCTTTGTTGGAGGCCGGTCAACAAGGGGCCAAGATCGATTTGATTGTGCGTGGTGCCTGCATGTTGCCGGCCGGTGTGGAAGGCATGAGCGAAAACATCCGCGTGCGTTCGGTCATCGGTCGTTTTCTGGAACATTCACGCGTCTTTTACTTTTGTGCGGACCAAGAAGAGTCGCTTTACTTGTCCAGCGCCGATTGGATGAGCCGCAACATGACACGACGCATTGAGTTGGCTTGGCCTGTGTTGGATCCTGTACTGCGCCAGCGCTTGATTGACGAATGCTTGATTGCCTACCTGCACGATGCGCGTGATGCCTGGGACTTGGCAGCCGATGGTCAGTACCACCGAGTGGGTCTGAAGGCTCCAGGGCACAGCGCACAAAACGCCCTCATGCAACGCTACGGTGCAGCGCAAAACAGGAGATGAGCACCATGGATCTGATTGTGTGGCGTCATGCCGAAGCCTATGAAGCGCAAACAGGAGAGGACGACATGTTGCGGGCCTTGACGCCGCGCGGCAAAAAACAGGCTGAACGCACAGCGCATTGGCTGGAGCGGCAGTTGCCGCAAGGAACCCGGATATTGACGAGTCCTGCGCTCAGGGCTGAACAAACGGTTCGCTATTTAGGGCGCAAATACAAAGTTCGTGATGCCTTGTCGCCAGGGGCCTGTGTGCAAGACTTGTTGGAATCCGCCGGATGGCCAGATGCCAAGTATCCGGTCCTGATGGTGGGCCACCAACCTGCCATGGGGGGGCTGGTGGCCCATCTTTTGGGCATGCCAGAGCCTGCATGCACCATTCGAAAATCATCGGTTTGGTGGCTGCGTCACCGCTGTCGCGAGGAGCAAAGTCAAACCCTGCTCATCGCTGTGACGTGTCCTGACAAACTTTGAAATTTCAGTCTTTGGCAGGACGACCTGTTTTGATGGTGGGAATGCTGGCCAAGGCTTTCTTGAACGGGGCGTCTGACATACCCGAGAGCGCTTGAAGTCCAGCACGAATCAGTTCACTCTTTTTGACATCCACACCCAAAGCCAGCGCTCGTTTTTTCATGGCTGCAATCTGCAAAAGTTCGGTTTTGGGCAGCGTGAAGCTGTCACGCACCACTTTGACTTTTTTCTCTTTGGCAGGTTTGGTGGGTGTAACACTCGGGGCTTTGGCCTTGGGCTTGACGTCTTTGGCTTCTGCTTGGGTCTGAGCCTTGGGCGTGGGAGTTTTGGCTTTCACGGCTTGAGACTTGACTGGGGCGCTGACAGCTTTGGTTTTGGCTTTGCTTGGGGCAGCAGGGGCAGGCGTTGCAGTTTTTGCAATCGGTTTGCTGGGGACAACTTCGGTTGCGGTGCTTGGGTCGACGGCAGTTTTTGCGCTGCTGGCTTGCTTGGGGACAGCCTTGGCCGTGCGCTTTGTTTTTGGAGCAGCGGTTATGGCTTTTTCTGCGTTGCTGGGTTTCGGGGTGGTGTCGCCGGTTTCAGTCATGGTCATGTTTTGCATCACTGTGTCGCTTTCATAAATTAACAGTGCATACAGTTTATACCGTTATGGATGACTGAACAAGGGATGCATGGCTGATGCGTGCCCGTCAATGCCTTCGCGGCATTGTTCGGGTCGGTTTTTGAATGTTGGGCAATTTGGGTTTGATGTTGCCCAACTTCAGTTCATGTTGATTTGAAACGTCCAATCTGTTTTGAGCCATGCGCTGGTTTCTTCGCGCAGCAAATGGGCTGATTGCGGCCAGAGTTCAGCCCAGTCTGCGTCCATGCTCAATTGCGCGGTTCGGCGCTGCACATCGCACACCATGTTCAAGCCCGACAGGTCGGGGTCGCGTCGGGCGTGGCACAAAATGACGGCGACGCGCAGTGCCATGAGTTGCTGGACAAAGCTGGCGTCTTCCAGTTCAGATTCCAGCTTGCGCAGTTTGCCCCGGTGTCCCAGCACCAACTGGCTGAGCCTGTGCAACTCGTCCAGAGTGAAGCCCTGCAAATCGGTGTTGTCCAGAATGTAGGCGCCATGTTTGTGGTAATCGCTGTGCGATATCCGCATGCCGGTTTCGTGCAACTGGCATGCCCAATGGAGCTTTTGCAGGTAGCGTTGGCGTTCAGCAAGGGTCGTGTCGGAAGACTCGGGTATCAGTGCTTGCAACAGATGTTGGGCAGTGCGTGACACCCGCTCAGCTTGCAGTTTGTCCGTGCCAAAACGCTGTGCCAACCAATCAACCATGGATGAACGCACATCGTGCATGCCTTCGCGCTCGATCAGGTCGTACAAAGCACCGTGGCGCAGCGCACCTTGTGCTGCATGCATTTCGTCAATTTGCAGCAAATCAAACACGGCTTGCAAAACAGCCAAGCCCCCCCCAATGACGGGTTTGCGGTCTTCCTTGACGCCTTCAATGCGCAAGTTGTCTTGCTTTTGCGCCTTGAGCAATCTGTCTTTGAGCCATGCCAAACCCTCACGGGTCACTTTGCCATCGGGCCAACCTGCTGCGCTCAGCACATCCGACACCGCACCCACGGTGCCAGAGGAGCCGTAGCATTTGTCCCAGTGTTGACGATTGAACAGAATTTGTGCCTCGTCGAGCACCGCTTTGGCGCCGATCTCTGCGGCTTTGAAAGCCGACGGAGTCCACAGCCCATCAGCAAAGTACTTCATGGACCAGCCAACGCTGCCGACCCGATATGACTCTAAGGTGTTGGCACTTTCATGTTGGCCCAAAATCATTTCGGTCGAACGCCCGCCAATGTCCACCACCAAACGTCGTTCATCGGATTGCGGCAGAAGGTGCGAGACCCCCAAATAAATCAACCGTGCTTCTTCTCGTCCCGCGATGACCTCGATGGGGAAGCCCAATAGGCGCTTGGCTTTGCTCAAAAATACATCGCGGTTGCGTGCTTCACGCAGGGTTTGTGTGGCCACGGCCCGCACTTGACTGGGTTTGAAGCCTGCGATGCGTTCAGCAAAACGCGCCAGACATTCCCAGCCTCGGACCATGGCATCTTCGGTCAAGTTGCGTTCTGCATCAAGTCCATTGCCTTGGCGCACGGTTTCTTTGATGTATTCCACACGGCGCAATTGACCAGCATCCATTTGGCCAATTTCTAGGCGAAAACTGTTAGAGCCCAGATCGATGGCGGCGTAAAGGGACTTGGTGTGCATGCGGTATGACCAGCGTTATCGGGCGAAAAGCCGATTATGTGACGGAATTGTGAAAAATTGATGACGCCGTGTGCGGGCAGGTTAACGCATCAAGCAATGGCCGTCTGTGGGCTTTATTGCATCCAAGGAAACAGCTAACCCTGACGTGAATCACAAGCCAGATTGATCGCGTCGCCACAAGGCACACCTTGGCAGCAGTGCGCTGTTAAAAAGTCCATCAGGCTTTGCATCGCACCCAGATCGGCGCGGTAGCGCAAAAAACGGCCTTCGCGTTGCACGCTGACCAAGGCGGCGTGGTGCAGTTCCTTGAGGTGAAACGACAGCGTGTTGGCCGGAATGTCGAGCGCGGCAGACAGCTGCCCGGGCTGAATGCCCTCGGGACCCGTGCCCACGATGGCGCGAAACACCTTCAGGCGCGAGCTTTGCGCCAAAGCCGCCAAGGCCTTGACGGCCACGTCTTCGTCCATGACGCTGAACAAAGAAACCGGGCTCATGGTGCGGCCTTTTCTGCAGGGGTGTCGGTGAGCAAACCCATGGGCAATCGCAGCGTGGCCAACCAGCACAAAAGCAGCATCAAAGCCGAGCCCAAGAGCGCAAACATCAACCCGCCCCATTGGTAGAGCAAGCCCGACAGCAGCGTGCCCATGAAGCGACCCAGCGCATTGGCGGCGTAATAAAAGCCAACGTCTTCGGCCGCTTTTTCAGAGCCTGCATAGGCCAGCACCAAATAGCTGTGCACCGACGAATTGATGGCAAAGGCAAAGCCGAACAAACTCAGGCCCCCAACCACCCACCACTGCAACTGCGGCGCTTGCAGCCACATGGCCGCGGCAATGCCCAGCGGAATGAGCATGAGCACCGCCGACCACCAACGCGCAGCGGGCACTTCTCGGCTCAGGCCATCGGCGCTGCGGCGCACGATCTGTGGTGCCAGCGCTTGCACCAGGCCGTAGCCAATGGTCCACGCCGCCAAAAAGCCGCCCACCATGGTGAAGGTCCAGCCCACCGAGTAGAGAAACACCGGCACGCCCACCACAAACCACACATCACGCGCCCCAAACAAAGCCACGCGTGCGGCCGCCAGCGCGTTGATGCCCGCGTTTTTGGCGAACAACTCTTTGGCCGAGCCCGATGGTTTGCTCTTGCCCATCATGGGCGGCAAGCTGCTCACCACGCCGACGAGCACCAGGGCCAATAGCCCCGACATCGCCCACAGAGAACCCTGAAAACCCAGCGTCTCTAAAAGCAAACCACCCAGGAAAAAGCCAAAGCCTTTCATGGCGTTTTTGCTGCCGGTGAACCAGGCCACCCACTTGAACAGTTGCCCGTTGCCTTGGTCTTTGGCTTGCGCCTGAGTGATCTTGATGGCCGATTTGCTGGCGGTTTTGGTGAGGTCTTTGGCTACACCGCACACGCCTTGCGCCAAAACCACCCAAGCCACCGACATGGCCGCTGTCCACTCCGGCTGCAGGGCCGAGAGCAAGCCAAAGCCGATGATCTGCGTGACCAAGCCCACGGTGAGCATGCGGGCAATGCCAAAGCGCGTGGCCAGCCAGCCGCCGATCAGGTTGGCCAAGACGCCCGCGCCTTCGTACAGCAAGAACAAAAACGCCAACGTGAACGGCGAGTAACCCAGCTTGTAAAAGTGCAGCAACACCAACATGCGCAATGCGCCGTCGGTCAGGGTAAAGCCCCAATAGGCGGCGGTCACGATGCCATAGTGGCGTTCAGCGGCGTTCATCTCAGATGCCGACTTCGTTCATGTGGCAAGCCAGATCCACCATGCGGCAGGCGTAACCCATCTCGTTGTCGTACCAAGCATAAATTTTCAGCAGGGTGCCATCGGTCACCAGGGTGGACAGCGCGTCCACGATCGAGCTGCGTGTGTCGCGGGCGTAATCCACACTCACCAAGGGGCGCTCCTCGTAACCCAAGATGCCTGCCAGCGGGCCTTGGGCTGCGGCGGCAAACAAGGCGTTGACTTCTTCGGCGCTGGTTTCGCGCTTCATCTCGAACACGCAGTCGGTCAGCGACGCATTCAGCACCGGCGCACGCACCGCGTGGCCGTTGAGCTTGCCCTTGAGTTCGGGGTAAATCAGGGCAATGGCGGTGGCACTGCCGGTGGTCGTGGGGGCCAGGCTGACCATGGCGCTGCGTGCGCGGCGCAGGTCTTTGTGCGGGGCATCGACCACCAAGTTGGTGTTGGTCGGGTCGTGGATGGTGGTGATCTGGCCATGCTTGATGCCAATGGCTTCGTGCACGACTTTGACCACCGGGGCCAGGCAGTTGGTGGTGCACGATGCGGCCGTGACGATGCGGTCTTTGGCCGGGTTGTACAGCGTGTGGTTGACGCCCACCACGATGTTCAGCACATCGCCCACCTTGACGGGCGCGGCCACGATCACGCGCTTGGCGCCCCGGTCCAAGTGGCCCTGAATGGTTTCGGGCGTTAAAAATTTACCGGTGCATTCGAGCACCAAGTCCACCCCCATGTCGCCCCAAGGAATATCGGCCGGGTTGGCGTGGGACGAAAAGCCCAGGGTGCGATCACCGATGCGGATCTGGCTGTCGCCCTCGGCCTCGATGCGCTCGCGCCACTTGCCCTGCACGCTGTCAAAAGCCAGCAAATGCGCCGTGGCCGCTGCACCGCCCTTGAGTTCGTTCAGGTGCACCACCTCCAGGCGATTGCCTGCGCGGGGGTCGTCTGACTGGCGCTCTGCAGCGCCCATGGCCGCACGCAGGGCCAAACGGCCGATGCGGCCCATTCCGTTGATGCCAACTTTCATGCTCTATCTTTCGATCATTCTGGAAATATCAATGCACGAACTTTGCCATGTCTGTGTGACAAAAAAATGACAAATTTTGACTTCGAGGGGATGTGCAGTGGCGTTTCAAAGCACCTTTTGCATTGATTTGTGAAGACGGATTTCGTGACAGCGGCTGATTAGCCATCAAACAGTCACAAAAAAACACTTCAATCCTTGAATCACCAGGAGTTCCGATGTCACACCACGATCACGACCCCATTCACAACACCTCAAACAACCCCCATTTCCAGGACGTCCTGAACCAGTCCCTGCAAAACCCGATGCGCCGCGGTTTGCTGCGTGGTGGTCTGGGCTTGGCGGGTCTGGCCATGTTGCCCGGTTGCGCCACTTTGACTTCGGGCATGGCCGCTGCGCCCCGGGCGCTGGGTTTTCCTTCTGTCGAAAAAAGCCTGCTTGACAATGTGATGCTGCCGCCCGGCTACCAATACAGCGTGCTGCATGCCACAGGCGATGCGCTGGACTCGGCCTTGGCTGCTTACTCGAACAAGGGCACAGAAGCAGACGACTGGTCACGTCGCGTGGGCGATCACCACGATGGCATGGACATTTATTACATCGACGCCAACGGCCGTTATTCCGAAAAGGAAACCGGCCGCGCCGTGCTGTGTGTAAACCACGAAAGTTCAGCCGACGCGCATTTCATGCACCCCAACGGCCAAACGTCCAATGGCGTGGCTGGCAAAAAGTTTACGCAGTTTGGTGACTGGGACTTGGGCACCCGCCCCGAGTTGGAAGTGCTCAAAGAGATCAACCACCACGGCGTGTCGGTGGTCGAGATCGTCAAAACACCACAAGGCTGGCGCATCAAGCAAGACTCGCCGCTGAACCGCCGCATCACCGCACAAACGCCTGTGCGCATCAGCGGCCCCCGCGCCCACATTGAGGCGATTCGCAGCTTCATGGTCACCCGCTGGGACACGGCGGGTGCCATGGCGCGTGGCACTCTGAACAACTGCGGTCATGGCAAAACGCCATGGGGCACTTATTTGGGCTGCGAAGAAAACTGGGCCTATTACTTTCAGACGATGGCCAATGGGGCTGCATTGCCGGCCAAAGAAATGGCCGCACGCAAGCGCTATGGCGTGCCCTCATCGGCTCCAGCAGCAGGCGCCAAACAAGCGCCAAGCCAGGGCTGGCACACCGTCTCGACCACCGACGACCGTTTTGTCCGTTGGAACTTGGCTGCCACTGGCGCCAACGCAGAGAAAGACTTCCGCAACGAAGCCAACACTTTTGGCTTCAACGTCGAAATCGATCCCTTGTCACCCAACTCCACACCCGCCAAGCGCGTGGCCATGGGCCGCTTCGCGCACGAAGCCGCTGTGTGCAGCCTGCCTGTGGCCGGTCAGCCATTGGCGTTTTACATGGGTTGTGATGCCCGCAACGAATACATCTACAAGTTTGTGAGCAGCGCGGTGTGGGACCCCCGCGATGTGGGTGGTGGCTTGGTGGCCGGTGACAAGTACCTGAGCGAAGGCAAGCTGTACGCCGCCCGCTTTGACGCCACAGGCCAAGGCGAGTGGCTGGAGTTGACCATCGATGACCCGCGCATTGCCAACCACAGTGCCTACAAGTTCGCCAATCAGGGCGATGTGTACATCAATGCTCGCTTTGCAGCCGACGCCGTGGGTGCAACCAAGATGGACCGTCCGGAGTGGGGTGCGGTCAACTACCGCAATGGCGAGGTGTACTTTGCGCTGACCAACAACAGCGCGGCCAACCGCACGCCCGCCAAAACCGATCCCGCCAATCCCCGTGCCTACATGGACATGGACGGGAAAAAAGGCATGGGCAACCCGCATGGCCACATCATCCGCTTCAAAGAGCCTGGCCACCAAGCTTCGGCCAAGACCTTTGCCTGGGACATCTTCTTGTTCGGCGCTGAGGAAGACTCGGGCGATGCCAACCTGTCGGGCCTGACCGCCAAGAACTCGTTCTCATCGCCCGACGGCTTGTGGTTCAGCAAGGCCACTGGCATTTGCTGGATTCAAACCGACGACGGCGCTTTCACCGACGAGACCAATTGCATGATGCTGGCCGCCATTCCGGGCCAGGTGGGCGACGGCGGTAAAGTGACCGTGAAAAACAAGATGGTGGTGGGGGGCGCTGAACAAACCGGCACTCAGGAAACATTCTTGGGCGCTGCCTTGGGCGACGCCAAGTTACGCCGTTTTCTGGTGGCACCCCAAGGTGCAGAAGTCACCGGGATCACCGAGACCGCCGATGGCCGCACCTTGTTTGTCAACATCCAGCATCCTGGTGAATTGTCCAAGCCTTTGGCTTCGGGCTCGGCGCCCCAAAGCATCTGGCCAGGCAACGCAGGCTATGGCCCACAAGGCCGCCCACGTTCGGCGACCATCGTGATCACCCGCACAGATGGTGGGGTGATCGGCCTGTAAAGGCCGGGGGCCAAGTGTTCAAAGCAAGCGAGGAATGGCCTCGACATCCTCGGCGAACATTTGGCCCTTTTCAGCCAGCAGTACTTTGTGCTGGCTGTCCATCAAGAGCGTGATGGGCAAGCCCTTGGGTTTGGGAAATTGTTTGCGCCACTCGGGGCTTGCCCAAGCCGAGGGGAAGGTGTAACCCCGTTTTTTCAGGTAAGCCTGCGCGTCTTCGGGTTTTTTGTCGATGGACAAGGCCAGCATGCGCAGGCCCCGGCTTTTTTGTGCTTGCCACAAGCCCTGCATGCTGGGGCTTTGCAGGGCGCAAAAAGGGCAGGTGCTGGACCACCAATACAACAGCAATGGTTGGCGGTCGTGTTGAAAGTCTTGGCCAGTGAGCAAACGTATGGACGGCACTTTCAAAACATCGCCCACTCGTGGCATGGCAGGTGCCACGGCTTCCAGAGCGGCTTCGGAGGGGTTTTGGGCCTGAACACTGGCCCAAGGCCAAAGTGCACCCAGGCTCAAGCCCAGGGTCACTTGTCTGCGTGTTTGAAAAGCCATTGTCAATTCATGTGGAGCCATCATGGAGGGCTTGATTGTGCCCCATGGTGCCCTGGTGAGCCCAAGTTCAGTTCATCGCCAAAGTCAGCAGCGCCTGCTCCACATCCTGAGACGCTTTTTTGAGGTGCGGGTTGCTGGACTCGCTGCCGGCGCGGCCCACATCCAAGTCAGCTTGAAAGCCATCACGCTCTGGCCAGACGGCGTTGAGCATGTCAAAACCCGCATCGGCAATGGTGGCTTCGGCTTGTTCGAGCAGGCGTTCCGAACGCCCGGTTTTGGACAACACAATGACGATCTTGTTGCTCACGGAACGGGTTTTGGCCAGCTTGCGTGCCAAAGCCAGAGTAGGGCGAAGATCGTCCATGGAGGTGCCCGTGGGCAAGAACACCACGTCACTTTCTCGGCTGACATCGGCGGTCAACTCATCGGCCAAGCCTCGCGTGTCCACCACCACCAGGTCGTAACCTGTCAATGTTTTGCGCAATTTCTTCATGTTGTTGAAGGCGCGGGCTTCAATTTCAGGCTCGATGCCATGACGCAGCCGCAGGGCACCCCACTCCACGCAGGTGAGTTGCTCCAGATCAAAGTCACCAATCAGCACTTTGTGTTGTGCACGGGCCGCTGCCACGGCCAAAACACGGGCCAAAGTGCTTTTACCGACACCGCCTTTTTGTCCTACAAATGAAGCAATTCGCATGAATCAATTCCTGACTTTTAAAAATGGCAATTTCTCAGGCCTCGGACTTCTTTGCTTGAGGTTTGTTCATCTCTAATGCTTGCATGGCCACATCGAATGTTTTGGCTTTGCCCATGTAATAGCGATCAAGCCGCCACTCTTGCAAGATGTCCATGGCCAGTTGGAAATCTGAGGTGTCCAGTTTATACAGATCCTTGAGCGAGACATCCACTTCGTCGACCAGGGAAGAAATCAACTGGGCAAAAATTTGAGCCGTGGGGGTCAAGGGGTCATGTGCAATGACTTGTCGGACTTTTTTGATGGCGCGCATTGTTAAATTCAAAAAATTCAATTTTGAATGCAACGATTAGTTCATTTGTGAAATTTTTATGAAGAGTGTGTGGCAGTAAAAGTTCAGTTTCATGAAACCGTCTGCAAGATCACAGGATGAGCTTTGGTCATACCCATGTCATTCGCATCGGGCAAGCTCAACAGCCATGCCACATGATGTCCAGCTCATATATTTCAATGCCGGAGGCGGGCACCGTTCTGCCGCCCTGGCGTTGCAGGAAGTCATCGCCCTGGCGCACCCTGACTGGGCGGTGACGCTGGTGAACCTGTTTGAGGTGATTGACTCTGACCGGTACTACCAAAAATTGACAGGCTTTGCGCCAGAAGACCTGTACAACCTGCGTCTCAAACGGGGTTGGACGCGAGGCCTGGCCACCGAGCTCAAGCTTTTTCAAGCCATGATTCGGCTGACTTTGCCCAAGCTCAAAAAGAAGATGCAATCGTTCTGGCACAAGACGCGCCCCCAGTTGGTGGTCTCGTTGGTACCCAATTTCAACAGGGTGATGTACGAGGCCTTGCGCGAAGAGTGGCCGGGCGTGCCCTATGTCACGGTTTTAACGGACATGGCCGATTACCCTCCCAACTTCTGGATAGAGCCCAACCAAGGCCAGTTCATCATCTGCGGGACAGAGTTTGCGGCATCTCAGGCCGCAAGCTTGGGTTATGACGCCGACGCCATCATTCGGACATCCGGAATGATTTTGCGCCCCAGCTTCTACAGCAAGCCATGCGTAGACAAGCCCAAGCGTTTCGCTCAATGGGGCCTGGACCCCCATCGCCCCACGGGCTTGGTGATGTTTGGCGGTCATGGCTCGAAGGACATGCTCAAAATTGCCAAGGCTTTGCCAAATCAGCAACTGATTTTTGTGGCGGGGCACAACATCGCTTTGGCCCAGAAAATGGCGGCGCAATCGGTCTCGTCTTTGCACCTTGTGTTGGGCTTTACCAAGGACATTGACCAGTTGATGCAACTGAGTGACTACTTCGTGGGCAAGCCTGGCCCGGGCAGTTTGAGTGAGGCGGTTCACATGGGGTTGCCCGTCATCACCTTCCGCAATACCGCCACCATGCCCCAAGAGCGTTACAACACGACTTGGGTAGAACAGAACCAACTGGGTAAGGTCATTGCATCGGTCAGTGAGTTGCCGGGTGCTGTGGATGCGCTGTTGAGCGAACTGCCCAAATACCATCGCCATGTTCAACAAATGAACAACCAGGCGGTGTTCGAAGTGGTCGATGCCTTGGGGGCGATCAAGGCGGGTTGAGATGGCATTATGGGGTAGGTGCTTAACCAGTGCACATACGAAAAACACGATCATGACCTGGCACATTAGCGCGTGTGGCCA
The DNA here is from genome assembly GCF_001269405.1 of Limnohabitans sp. 2KL-3. NCBI lineage: Bacteria > Pseudomonadati > Pseudomonadota > Betaproteobacteria > Burkholderiales > Comamonadaceae > Limnohabitans > Limnohabitans sp. 2KL-3. Next base: position 190,036 of record NZ_CXON01000003.1, on the reverse strand, counting down.
GCGCTGAATCGCCCAGCTGTTGGTTTCGAACTGAAGAAGGGTTCCAGATCGTTGGGGTTAACTCAACTCGGTCTCCACCATGCTTTGTTAAACCGTCGAGGACTGCCACGTCAATGAATGAGCCACCACAGGCTCATGGTTTGCATGATCCATGAATCAGTTGCTTCTTTTAAAACAGCCGCATTAAAGCTCGAAAAATACATCCAAAGGCTCCGCAAAAGCGGAGCCTTTGGGTTTTGCTAGCTGTCCCTAGGATCAGGTACCAATCACGCCACCATCATTTTTAGTGATGATCACTGTGGCAGATCGTGGCATGTTGGTGCCGCCATCTGGCCAAGTACTTCCACCGTTGCCGTTTTCGCCAGGGTGCTGGATGTTGATGAACAAGGTTTTGCTGTCAGGGGTGAACGCCAAACCTGTCACCTCGCACTGCTTTGGGCCCACCAGGAAACGGCGAATTTCTTTGCTCACAGGGTCTGCCGCCAGCATGGAATTATTGCCTTGGTTGGCGTAGTTACCTAAGCCGGTGTGGTTGCCGTCGGTCTGGATCCAAAGGCGGCCGAACTTGTCAAATCCCAAGCCATCTGGGCTGTTGAAGGTGTTGTCAGCGGTCACATTGCTAGAGCCTGCTTTCGTTGTGCCAGGGTTGCCAGGCACTGTGGGGTTACCAGCCAACACAAAGATATCCCAGTCGAAGGTCATGGCCGCTGCGTCACCCCCCGTCTCACGCCAGCGAACGATTTGACCGTAGATGTTGCTGGTTCGTGGGTTGGCTTCATCTGCAGTGGTGCGGCCTGAGTTGTTGGTCAGCGTGACATAGACCTCGCCAGACGTTGGGTGCACCGTGACCCACTCAGGGCGGTCCATTTTGGTGGCGCCGACGGCATCACCAGCCAAACGGGCGTTGATCAAAACATCTGCTTGGTTGGCAAAGGTGTAGGCGGTGTAAGAGCCAGGAATGTTGCTGAGTTTCAGCTCCACCCATTCGCCTGTGCCCATGAAGTCGCCAGCCGTTACGCCGTTGCCAAATTTGGCCACATAGAGCTTGCCGCTGTCTAACAAGTTGGCGTTGGCGCGTTGATTGCCTTCAACATACTTTTCAGTTGAAATAAATTTGTAGATGTAGTCGTTGACTTGGTCATCGCCCATGTACACCACAACGCGCTTGTCTTTGGTGAAAGCATAGGCGGCGTTTTCGTGCTTGAAACGACCCAGTGCGGTGCGTTTTTTGGGCTTTGAAGTGGCATCAAAGGGGTCAATTTCAACGATCCAGCCGTGACGGTTGGATTCGTTAGGTTCTTTCTTGTAGTCGAAACGATCGATTTGTGTTTCCCATGCGTAGCCTGATGTGCCTGCCGTGATGCCATAGCGCTTCATGGACACATTGCGTCCATCTTCAGTGGGTGCAACGGTGGTGCCAAAATTGTTGTTGAAGTTTTCTTCACACGTCAAATAAGTGCCCCAAGGCGTGAAGCCGTTGCCGCAGTTGTTGAAGGTGCCCAGCACTTCGGTGCCTGTGGTGTCCACGCTGGTCTGGAGCTTGGCATCGCCTGCGGCGGGGCCTGTCAGTTGCATGGGTGTGGCCGCGGTGATGCGACGGTTGTAGGCGGAGTCCTTGACCACGTTCCACTTATTGGCATTGTCTTTCTTGATGTGAATGACAGAGCAGCCCCATGAGTTGATGGCTTTGTTCACGCGCTCCAGTGTGTTGGCAGGGGCTGGCGTTGGGCCAAACAAGGTCAGGTAATCTGTAAATGTTGGTGACAGTGTCGTGTTGTATTCATGGTTCATGACCAGCAGACCTTCTGTGCTGGATGTGCCATCAATCGCGAAAAAGTGGATGCCGTCGTGGTTGTCACCAACTTGGCGTGCTTGGTCAGCTGCAGTTTCGCTGCCAGTACCGCTCCAAGTCGAGCCAGCACCTGTAGAGAACAAAGGTGTGCCCCAAGGCACAAAAGTGGTGGCCGTGTAGCCTTCAGCCACTGTCACAGTGTCAAGGCCGTTGGCTGCGACGGCTTTGAAACCCAATAATGAAGCTGTGGGGGTGTCGGTGCCGCCGCATCCAGCGAGAGGGCCAGCCAAGAAAGCTGCAACCGCAGCGCCACTGCCAAATTTCAGGAAGCCACGACGGCCCACTGCACGATTCACAACGGATTGGAAGTGCTCGTTTTGCGAGATGTTGGTTGGCAAATCTTCACTGTCAATCGACTTAATATCCATGATGCAAGCTCCAGAAATTCCTGTTGAGAGGCTTGTATCTTTGCGGGTCAATATGAAGAAGTCATGACACCTCAAATTTTTCTGCAAGTGAATGGACAGTTATCCGCTAAGTCAACTTTATCGCGTCGATGATTCACTCACTTGATCGTTTTATGCAGTTGGATGATCCCGAACTCTCGGCGCAGGAAATCAAAGCTCATGCGCAACCGCGAGCGCACCAACGTCATGTGGCTAAACCCGCCGCGGGAGCATTCGGGGTTGCCAGAAAAAATGGCGATGGCAGTTTCGAAAAAAAGGACAACATTGTTGACAATCACCGTCAGGAGGGTTTGCACCTGGTGACAGCAGACAAGTCACCCCATGGCAAGCCCCTGCTGGTGGTGGGCCATGAGATCAGCGGCACGACGGTCATCTATCAGATCAACTTGAAATACTGACGTCGAGCTGACATCAAACTGACATCCAGCGAATCGGGCGGCCGCTGCACTGCAGGGGTCGCCCTTTTGTGTGTGTTTGACCCCCCATGGAGTCAAGGGGTCGGCAGTGATTTAAAAACACCTTGTAAGAAGGGTTTGTTTGACACAAGAATGTCACAATTGACCGTTAAAGTGATGTCAGTCCCTGAGATCAACCGGCTCAGGTCACTTTGAACTCGCACCCTCAACCAGGAGTTGATATGTTGAAACTGAAATCTTTTGTGGCTGCCGTTGGCCTGAGCGCCATCGCTGCGGCCAGCTTTGCTGCCGACATCACGGGCGCTGGTGCCACATTCCCTTTCCCCATTTACGCCAAGTGGGCTGAAGGCTACAAGGCCGCCACAGGTACAGGCATGAATTACCAGTCCATTGGTTCTTCGGGTGGCATCAAGCAAATCCGCGCCAAGACGGTGACTTTCGGCGCAACCGATGCGCCCGTCAAAGGTGAAGAGCTTGACAAAGACGGCATGGTCCAGTTCCCTGCCATCATTGGCGGCACGGTGCCCGTGATCAACTTGGACGGCTTCAAACCCGGCGAATTGCGCGTGACTGGCCCAGTGATGGCCGAGATGTTCCTGGGCAAGATCAGTAAGTGGAATGACCCCAAGTTTGTTGCTTTGAACCCTGGCAAAAACTTGCCCAACGAAACCATCACCATCGTGCACCGCGCCGATGGTTCGGGCACCACTTTCAACTGGACCGACTACCTGACAGCCGTGAGCAAAGAGTGGGCTGACAAGGTGGGCAAGGGCGCTGCAGTCAAATGGCCAGCGCCCACCTCGGTCGGTGGCAAAGGCAACGAAGGTGTTGCGGCCAACGTGAACCGCGTCAAGGGTTCTTTGGGTTATGTGGAATATGCCTACGTCAAAAAGAACAAGATGAACTTCATGCAAATCCAGAACGCCGACGGCAAGTACGTAAGCCCAGACGATTTGACGTTTGCTGCAGCCGCTGCCAGCGCCGACTGGTTCAGCGTGCCAGGCATGGGTGTGTCCATGGTCAATGCCAAGGGTGCCAACAGCTGGCCCGTCAGCACGGCTTCTTTCATCTTGATGTACAAGAACCCAGCCGACAAAGCCGCATCGGCCGAAGCCCTGAAGTTCTTTGACTGGTCTTTCAAGAATGGCAAGAAAATGGCCGCAGATTTGGACTACGTCGCATTGCCTGACAGCTTGACCGACCAGATCCGTTCCAAAGTCTGGTCGCAAATCCAGAAGTAATCCAGGCTCCGGTCTGCTGTCCGTCGGTTGTCATTCGGTGACCGACGGATTTCTTGTTTAATTAGATGCTCTTTGTTTGATGGGTCAAGACATGCAAACCCCCCTTTCCAGCGCAGACAGAACCAGCCACATGTTGGCCGTGGTCAAGAGCCAGCGCCTGCAAGACGCGTTGTTTCACCGCTTGACACAGCTTTTCTCGCTTTTGGTTCTGGTGGCGTTGGCCGGGATCATCGTGTCCTTGTTCATCAATGCGTGGCCCACATTTGCCAAGTTTGGTGCGCGTTTCATCTGGTATGTCGAATGGGACATCATCAACGAAGAGTTCGGTGCCGCGATCGCGATTGTCGGCACGTTGGCCAGTGCAGGGATTGCCATGTTGTTGGCGGTGCCATTGGCTTTTGGCATTGCGGTTTTTCTGACGGAAACTTGTCCTGTGTGGTTGCGTCGCCCTTTGGGCACGGCCATTGAGTTGTTGGCGGCCGTGCCGTCCATCATTTACGGCATGTTTGGTCTGTTTGTGTTTGCGCCTTTGTTTGCCGATTACATCCAGGTGCCGCTGCGCGATGTGCTGGGGGGCATGCCCCTGATCGGCTTCCTGTTTGGAGGGGCCCCCAACGGCATGGGCATTTTGGCGGCTGGCATTGTGCTGGCCTTCATGGTCTTGCCTTTTGTGGCTGCCGTGATGCGCGACGTGTTCGAAATCACGCCGCCCATTTTGCGTGAATCGGCCTATGGCCTGGGTTGCACGACATGGGAAGTGGTGCGCAAGATCGTTCTGCCTTACACCCAAAAAGGCGTGATTGGCGGGATCATGTTGGGTCTCGGTCGCGCCTTGGGTGAGACCATGGCGGTGACCTTTGTGATTGGCAATGCCAACCGCATGCCAACATCGTTGTTCTCACCCGGCACGTCCATTGCTTCGACCTTGGCCAACGAGTTTGGTGAGGCCGCAGACTTCCATATTTCTTCTTTGTTTGCGCTCGGCTTTTTGCTGTTCGTGATCACCTTCGTGGTTTTGGCCGCCGCTAAAATCATGATCAACCGGGCTGAAAAAGCCAAGGGGTTCTGACATGGCCATGAACATGAATCAAGCCTTGTATCGCCGCCGCCGATTGGCCAATGCCTGGGGTATGGTGACATCCATGATCGCCATGGCTTTGGGTCTGGCGGTGTTGTTGTGGATTTTGGTGGTGCTGTTTTCAAACGGCTTTGCCGCACTGGACCTGAACTTGCTGACGCAGGACACGCCGGCACCCGGTACCGAGGGCGGTGGTTTGCGCAATGCCATTGTGGGCAGTTTGTTGATGGTGGGACTCACCGTGTTGGTGGCCACGCCTGTGGGCATTTTGGCGGGGATTTATCTCACCGAATACGGCGACCAAAGCAAAACCGCCGAGCTGACCCGTTTTGTGACCGACATCATGCTGTCGGCTCCATCCATCGTGATTGGCTTGTTTGTGTACGCGATTGCGGTGGCCACTTTGGGCACCTTTTCGGGCTACGCAGGCAGTTTGGCCCTGACGCTGATTGCCGTGCCTGTGGTCATGCGCACCACCGAGAACATGCTGCGTTTGGTGCCCGGCAGTCTGCGCGAGGCGGCATTTGCCCTGGGTGCTCCACGCTGGAAAGTGTCCTTGTCCGTCACGCTGCGTGCGGCCAAGAGTGGTGTGATCACGGGCTTGTTGCTGGCCGTGGCCCGCATCAGCGGTGAAACAGCTCCTTTGTTGTTCACGGCGCTGAACAACCAATTCTTCAATGCCGACATGAGCAAGCCCATGGCCAACTTGCCGGTGGTGATTTTCCAGTTCGCCATGAGTCCCTATGACAACTGGATTCGACTGGCTTGGGCTGGGGCATTGCTCGTCACCTTGGCTGTGTTGGTGCTCAACATTCTGGCACGCGTGTTTTTCAGGGACAAACAGTCGGCGTGATGCCGTTTGGCCCAAACACCTCAGCTTCTTCATTTTGCATTCACAGGAATCTCCATGCCTGACAAGACACCGACTCAAAACGCGCTGGAAGTGCGCAACCTTGACTTTTATTACGGCAAATTCAAAGGCCTGAAAAACGTCAACCTCAACATTGCAGAGCACCGCGTGACCGCCTTCATTGGCCCATCGGGTTGCGGCAAATCCACCTTGCTGCGCACGCTCAATCGCATGTACAGCCTTTATCCGGGTCAACGCGCTGAAGGCGAAATCAAGTTTTATGGCCAGAACATTCTGGACAAAGGCCAAGACTTGAACTTGCTTCGCGCCCAAATCGGCATGGTCTTCCAAAAGCCCACACCTTTCCCCATGTCGATCTACGACAACATCGCTTTTGGTGTGCGTTTGTACGAAAAGCTCAGCCGCGCCGACATGGACGAACGTGTGGAGTCGGCCCTCACCAAGGCCGCCATTTGGAATGAAGTCAAAGACAAACTGGGCCAAAGTGGTTTGTCTTTGTCGGGTGGTCAGCAGCAACGCCTGTGCATTGCCCGCACGGTGGCGGTCAAGCCCAAAGTCATTTTGTTGGACGAGCCAACTTCGGCTTTGGACCCCATCTCGACGGCCAAGGTCGAGGAATTGGTCAGCGAGTTGAAGAAAGACTACACGGTGGCCATCGTGACGCACAACATGCAGCAAGCTGCACGCGTGTCCGACTTCACCGCCTACATGTACCTGGGTGAATTGGTGGAGTTTGGTCAGACCGAGCAAATTTTCATGAAGCCTGCACGCCAGGAAACCGAAGACTACATCACTGGCCGTTTCGGCTGATCAGGGGAAAACCATGGAAAAGCACATTTCGAGTCAATTTGACGCTGACCTGACCAACGTGTCGTCGCGCGTTCTGGAGTTGGGCGGCTTGGTGGAGTCTCAGACCCGCCATGCGGTGTATGCGCTGGCGCAATTCAGTGTAGAAGTGGCCGATCAGGTCATTGCGGCTGAAAAACAAGTCAACAAACTGGAGGTGGAGATCGATGCCGAGTTGGCCTCCATCATTGCCCGCAGGCAGCCCACGGCACGCGATTTGCGCCTGCTGATGGCGATCTCCAAAATCACGGGCAATCTGGAGCGAGCCGGCGACGAAGCGGACCGCATTGCCCGCATGGTCAAACAAATTTTGGCACAAGGCAGCCCACGCAACTTGCCATCGTCAGAACTGCGTGTGGCCTCTGACCTGGCCTCAGGTTTGTTGCGCAAAGCCTTGGATGCTTTTGCTCGCCTGGATGTGAACACGGCCTTGGTGATTTTGAAAGAAGACGACCTGATTGACGCTGAGTTCAATGGATTTTTGCGCAAGCTGGTCACCTACATGATGGAAGACCCTCGCACCATTTCGGCCAGCCTGGACTTGCTGTTTGTGGCCAAAGCCATTGAGCGCATTGGTGACCATGCCAAAAACATTGCCGAGTTTGTGATTTATGTGGTCAAGGGGGCCGATGTGCGGCACACGGCCTTGACCGAGATTGAAAAAGCGGTGCGATGAGAACCCTGCCCAGGATCCTCATTGTTGAGGACGAATCGTCGATTGCTGAGTTAATCTCGGTCAACCTTCGGCACAACGGCTTTCAGCCTGTGTGGGCCATGGACGCCGAGTCAGCCCAAAAAGAGCTCGATGAAATCTTGCCCGATGTCATCTTGCTCGATTGGATGCTGCCTGGCGAAAGTGGTCTGACTTTGGCTCGGCGCTGGCGTGCCGCTGCACGAACCAAGTCCGTGCCCATCTTGATGCTGACTGCAAGAGGGGATGAGTCTGATCGGGTGGCGGGCTTGGATGCGGGTGCAGACGATTACATCGTCAAACCCTTTTCGCCGCGTGAGCTGCTCGCTCGCATCCGTGCGGTGTTGCGCCGTCGTGTGCCCGAGTCTGCGGGTGGGGCCGTGAAGGTGGGGGATTTGCAACTCGATGCCGACACCTACAGGGTGAGTTGGCAGGAGAAACCTCTCAAGATTGGACCCACCGAGTTCAAGTTGTTGCAATACATGATGCGTCATCCTGAACGTGTGCACACCCGTGGCATGTTGCTGGACAAGGTCTGGGGTGACCATGTTTACATAGAAGAGCGCACGGTCGACGTCCACGTCAAGCGTCTGCGAGAGTCCTTGGGGGATGCGGGCAGCATGATCGAGACTGTGCGTGGAGCGGGTTACCGTTTGACAGCTGCGCCTGCGGTGTGAGTGATGCTGATTTCTGTCATTGAACTTTTGGCCCTGTTGGGTCTGTTGGTCACACCGGTTTGGTTTTTTGGAGGACTGACTTGGGCACTGTGCATGGCGGTGTTGGTGCTGCTCGGCGTGGTGTTCGTGCAGATTTGGAAAGCCGAGCGTTTGGAGTTGTGGTTGTCTCGACCCAACTGGCGTGATGAGTTGGCGTGGGGCGGTGTTTGGGGTGAGATTGTTCAACGCATTCAACGCCAACTGCGTCAACACGACAAACAACTGCGCACCAGTGAACAGCGCTTGCAGTACTTTTTGCAAGCCATTCAGGCCTCACCCAATGGGGTGACTTTGCTGGACAACGAAGGGCGCATCGAATGGTGCAATGCCACGGCCTCTAACCACTTGGGGCTCGATGCCAAGCGCGATGTGCAGCAGCACATCGTTCATTTGCTGCGCGACCCGACTTTTTCCAAGTACTTCGCGCAGGAAGAGCATGACAGTGAAGTCATCATCGACGGTCGCTCGTCATCCTTGACGCAAATGCCCAAGCTGTCGATTCAGTTGCACCAATACGGCGAAGGTCAGCACTTGCTCTTGAGCCGAGACATCACCTTGGTCAGCTTGGCCGATGCCATGCGGCGTGATTTTGTGGCCAATGTGTCCCATGAAATTCGCACACCCCTGACAGTCTTGAGCGGTTTTGTTGAGACACTCATGACCATTCCCTTGGCCCCGGATGAACAGCAAACGTATTTGCAATTGATGTCTGTGCAGGCCTCACGCATGCAAAGTCTGGTGGCTGATTTGCTGACTTTGTCGCAACTCGAAGGCAGTTTGCCTCCAGGAACCCACGAGACGGTGTCTCTGAGTGATCTGATGTCGCAAGTGGCTTGTGATGCGGCCTCTTTGTCGGCTGTTTTGTCTGGCCAGGAGGGTGATGAACGAGGACCCGTGCACGAACTTGACTTCAGCAAACCCATTGAGTGGAATTTGCTGGGCGTGCGCACAGAACTTTTCAGCGCGGTGTCCAATTTGGTGAGCAATGGCGTGCGCTACACGCCGGCCGGTGGGCGTGTGAGTGCAGGCTGGTTCAGGGTGCCGGATGGTGTGGTGTTTCGTGTCACCGACACGGGTCCTGGCATTGCCGCTGAGCATTTGCCAAGGCTTTCTGAGCGCTTTTACAGGGTTGACCGCAGCCGCTCACGCGAGACCGGTGGCACCGGCTTGGGCTTGGCCATTGCCAAGCATGTGGCGCAACGGCATGGCGGTGAATTGCGCATTGAAAGTCAATTGGGCAAGGGCTCGACCTTCATGTTGTTTTTCCCGGCCAGTCGGGTTGTGGCATTGACTGCTTTGGATCCGGTTCGGTGATGTTTGCAGCAACGCTTTTTGGGTGAATCGGTGCCATTGCCGCGATCAAGCCTCGCAGACCACCCAAAATCGCCCCGAGGGCGGGGCTCCCACAAAATGCAGAAAGCCCCCTGTAGGAGCGACGCCCCCGTCGCGATCAAGCCTCGCAGACCACCACCCATCGCCCCGAGGGCGGGGCTCCTACAAAATGCAGGCAGCCCCCTGTAGGAGCGACGCCCCCGTCGCGATCAGCCTCGCAGACCACCACCGATCGCCCCGAGGGCGGGGCTCCTACAAAATGCAGGCAGCTTCTTGTAGGAGCGACGCCCCCGTCGCGATCAGGCCTCGCAGACCACAACAAATCGCCCCGAGGGCGGGGCTCCTACAAAATGCAGGAAGCCCCCTGTAGGAGCGACGCCCCCGTCGCGATCAGCCTCGCAGACCACCACCGATCGCCCCGAGGGCAGGGCTCCCACAAAATGCAGGCACCCCCCTGTAGGAGCGACGCCCCCGTCGCGATCAGGCATCGCAAACCACCCAGAATCGCCCCGAGGGCGGGGCTCCTACAAAATGCAGGCAGCCCCCTGTAGGAGCGACGCCCTCGTCGCGATCAAGTCTTGCAGACCTTCACCCATCACCCAAGCAGCGGGCCTCGTGCACTGATCGCAGGGCCGTTCAATCAGTGAAACTAGCCCTGCGCTTTGTCATTCAAAAGACGCAAAACTGACTTTGACGTTTCACGCTGTGTGTCAATCATCTCCCCCATAGGAGGTGCTGCAATGCGAGTCACGGTCATCGGTTCGGGTTATGTGGGTTTGGTCACTGGGGGGTGCCTCTCGGACCTGGGTTTCAAAGTGGTATGTTTGGACAAGGATGCTGAGAAAATCCGCACCCTGCAAGAGGGCGATGTGCCCATTTTTGAGCCCGGCCTCAAAGCCTTGCTGAACAAAAATCAAGCCGATGGGCGCATCCGTTTCACCAGCGATGCTGTGGATGCCATTGACCATGGGGATGTGCTGTTCATCGCTGTGGGCACACCACCATCTGAAGACGGTTCTGCCGATTTGGGTCATGTGCTGTCGGTCGCGTCCATGGTGGGGCGTCACTTGAAAAGTTTCAAATTGGTGGTCAACAAATCTACCGTGCCCGTAGGCACGGCTGACCAAGTTCGTTCAGCGATTGCGCATGAGCTGACGCAGCGCGGCATGCCACACGACCTGTTCGACGTGGTGTCCAATCCTGAGTTCCTCAAAGAAGGTGCGGCCATTGACGATTTCATGCGGCCAGACCGGATTGTGGTCGGTTTGGATGAGGGTCCCCACCATGCCCGCAGCCAGCGCATGATGGGCGATTTGTATGCCAGTTTTAACCGCCACCATGCCCGCACGGTGTGGATGGATGTGCGCAGCGCTGAATTGACCAAATACGCTGCCAACGCGATGCTGGCAGCCCGCATTTCATTCATGAACGAGATTGCCAATTTGGCCGATGAGTTGGGCGCCGATGTGGACCAGATCCGACGCGGCATGGGGGCTGATGAACGCATTGGTTACGGCTTTTTGTATGCCGGGTGTGGCTATGGGGGAAGTTGTTTTCCAAAAGACACACAGGCTTTGGTCAGCACCGCCAAGTTGCATGGCCATGACATGGCCGTGGTCAGTGCGACAGAAAGTGTCAATGAACGTCAGAAACGGATTTTGGTGGATCGCCTGGTGCAGCATGCGGGCGAGGATTTGTCGGGTCTGAAAATTGCATTGTGGGGCTTGGCCTTCAAGCCCAACACCGATGACATGCGCGAAGCGCCCAGCCGGGTGGTGATTCGCGAATTGTTGATGCGGGGCGCACAGGTCACCGCTTATGACCCTGTGGCCAGCATCGAAGCCATGAAGGCGCTGCGCGAGGACTTTGCGCAAGACCCCGAACTGCTCCAACGTTTCGAAATTGTTCCAAGCGATCTGCAGGCTTTGCAAGGAGCCGATGCTTTGTTGGTTTTGACCGAGTGGAAGAATTTTCACAACCCTGACTTTGAAGCCATGAAGGCACTCATGCGAACGCCTTTTATTGTGGATGGCCGCAACCTTTACAACCCACAGGCTTTGCTGGCATTGGGCATGGCCTACCAAGGGGTGGGCCGTCGCAATGCCTTGGTTCAAGGTCTGAGGTTTGATCGCAGTCAGGCACCTCTTTTCAAGCCCATGCTTGAGAACCCACCGCCGTCCTGCACGACAGTGCATGCCTAAAGGTTTTTTCTTTTTGATCCTGGCGCAATTTGCCAGCGGCCTGGCTGACAACGCCTTCATGATCTTGGGGGTGTATTTTTTGCATGAGCAAGGCTATCCACCTTGGTGGGCTCCCTTGCTCAAGTTTTCATTCACCTTGGCGTATGTGTTGTTGGCTGCGATAGCGGGTCCGTTGGCCGATGCTTTTCCCAAAAGCCGGTTGATGGCCGCCATGAACGCATTGAAACTGGTGGGTGTGATTTTGTTGGTTTCGGGTGTGCATCCCCTTTATGCTTTTGCATTGACGGGATTGGCCGCAGCCTTGTATGCACCCGCCAAGTACGGTTGGGTTTGCGAGACGGTATCGCCACGCTTGCTGGTCAAGGCCAATGCTTGGCTGGAAGTGTCTGTGGTGATGTCGGTGATGCTGGGTGTGGCCTTGGGTGGGGCGATGATCCATGTATACACTTTGGTCGAGGTGCCCGATTTTGTGCCTTTGCACGGATTTGAATCGCCTTTGGGCGTATCGACACAGGTTTGGGGTGCCTTCGCATGGGTGGCTGTGGTGTACGGCATTTCCGCCTTGTTCAACATCGGTGTGGGCACGGCCCAAGTGCAGCCTTGTCAGCCACTGACCTGGTCTGCGATGCGCTGGTCCGCGTTTTGGCATCATCAACGGCAGTTGTGGTCCGACCCTTTGGGAGGCATGTCTTTGTATGTCACCACCTTGTGTTGGGGTGTGGGCGCGGTGCTGCAGTTTGCCGTGCTGGTTTGGGCGCAAAAAAATGCGGGATTGACCTTGCAGCAAGGGGCCTATTTGCAAGCCGTGGTGGCCTTGGGGGTGATGGGTGGGGCAGCCATGGCAGCCGCGACTTGCCAGATTTTCAATGCAAGGCGGGCATTGCCTTGGGGTTGGGTGTTGGCTGCGTTACTGCCCTGCATGGCGCTCACCCAGGTCTTGTGGCTGGCCGTGATCATGCTGCTGTTGGCGGGATGGGCAGGCGGCATGTTGCTGGTGCCCATGAATGCTTTGCTGCAGCACCGGGGGATCAAAATCATGAAGTCGGGGCGCTCGATTGCCGTTCAGGGCTTCAATGAAAACCTGAGTGTGTTGATCATGTTGGGTGCCTACAGCGCACTGCTGGCCTGGGATGTACCCTTGTTGCCCATCATGCTGCTGTTCAGCCTGCCTTTGTTGGCCGCGGTCATGCCGTGGAAAAGCAGGAACCCCAAAACTTGAGTCACACCGGGTTGTGCGCGGTCACAACCGAGCGGAAGATGGTCTCAACCTGGTCGGCAATTTGATGCCAGTCCCAAGGGGCCACGCTGGCGGCCGTGTGTTGTCTCGCTTTGCGCAATGTGGCGCTGCTGCGGGTGATGTCCAACGCTTTCAACACATAGCGCTGCGGGTCTTCACCGGGCACCAGCCACCCATTGTGTTCGTGCCGGATGAGTTCTGTGGCAGCTGCACAGTCAAAAGCCAAAACGGGCGTGCCACTGGCCAGTGCTTCCAGCGTCACATTGCCAAATGTCTCGGTCAGGCTGGGGAATAAAAACAAATCTGAACTGGCGTAAGCCACGGCCAACTGCGCATGACTGCACATGCCCATGAACACCGCCTCCGGGCAGTCGATTTGAAGTTTCGCACGGTAAGGGCCATCGCCCGCAAAAATCATTTTGACTTTTCGGCCACTTTGCTTGAGCGACTGGTAAGTGTTCACAATCAGGTCCAGGTTCTTTTCTGCAGCCAACCGACCCACCGACAGCAGGACCACCGTGTCGTCTTGCACTTGCCATGCAGCCCTTTGTGCCATGCTGCGCTGACCCGGGTGAAACACCAGTGTGTCGACACCCCGCGCCACAACACTCAAATTCTCGAAACCCGATGCCGCCAGTTGCGCCTGCAAGGCCATGGTGGGCACCATGGTGCACAGGGTGCGGTTGTGGAACTTCCGCAAATAAGACACGATGGGTTTGCTCAACCAACCCACGCCGTAGTGCCTGCTGTAACTGTGAAAGTTGGTTCTGAAATCCGAGGTCACGGGCAGTCGCAACACCTTGGCTGCTCGAAGGGCTGACCATCCCAAAGGGCCTTCTGTGGCGATGTGCACCAGGTCGGGCCGTTTGATGGTCCACGCCTTGATCAGCTGCTTTTTGCTGGGAAATCCCAATTTGAGCTGTGGGTAGTGCGGGATGGGCAAACCGCGCAACAAAATTTCAGACCAAGCTGTTTGCTGTGAAGCGGTGTCATGCTTGTCCTGCCGGGGGCGAATGAGTTGGATGGTGTGTTGACGTTGACTCAACTGCACGATCAGCTTGGACAGCGTCAGTGCCACGCCATTGACTTCGGGTGGCCAGGTTTCGGTGACCACAGCAATTCGCAATGCCGAATTTTCGGGCTCAAAGTTTTCCACCAGCAAGTGTTCGGTCGATGCATGTTCCATGAACCCATGTTGCCGTGTTGATTTAACAACTTGATGACAAACAAGCGGGTGCTTTTGAGCGGAGATCTAGGCCTTGGTGTGAGGGCATGTCACTGTTTTTTCACATGACTTCTTCATGATACGAACACCACTTTTGGAGGTTTTGTGTGAAAGATTTTTTTGAAGCTTTGCGGATTCAGCGCTGGGACGATCACCGTTATTACCACCACTGCCGCATCAACCAGTCCTTGCATTTTCTAAGTGCCATGGCGTTTGTGGTGGCCTATGTCCTGTTGTTCATTGACCCTCCCTTGGCGGCCTTGTTGGCTTGGCTGGTGTCCATGACATCACGACAAGCAGGCCATTTCTTTTTTGAACCCTTGGGCTATGACGAAGTGAATCAAGCGACACAGGCGTTCAAAGAAGACATCAAGGTCGGCTACAACCTCCGGCGCAAGGTGGTCTTGCTCAGTGTCTGGGCACTTTTGCCTTTGATGATTTTCTTGAATCCCGGTCTTTTTGGCCTCTTGCCAATGCATGAAGATTTTTATGGCTTTTTGCGTGCGGTGGGATATGCCTGGTTGTATTTGGGCGCAGGTGCTTTGCTGTTTCGCACTTTGCATTTGTTTATTTTGCAAGACGCCCAAACTGGGCTGGTCTGGATGACCAAAATCCTGACCGATCCATTTCACGACATTTACCTCTACCACAAAGCACCTTTGCACTTGCTGCGAGGCCAACGCTTTGCGCATCAGGATGCTCAGGTCAGCCGCTGATTCAGCACACCCGTCAGCTTCACATGACTGACGGGTGCAAGCTTTCAGCGTTTGAAGGTCTCTTTCAAAATGCGGCGGCGGATCGATCGGTTGGTGAGCTGATCATCTTGCCACCACCAACCGTCTTGTTGCATTTGTCGAGCTGCCCGCACAAACCGCTCCAGCACAGCTTCAAAGTCGGCATCACTGTAGTTGAGGCTGAAGATCAAGCGACCCGTGCCCACCCAGCTCAGTGCCAAACCTTCAAGCCTGAGGTAGTACTGCAGCATCCAGTTGTAGCGACTCGCCTGGGTGTAAAACAAGGTCCAGACACTGGACATGTTGGCTGCTTGCAAGGGCAAGCCATGTTCTTGCATGGTTGCGTTGAAGTGCTGTGCACGCGCATTCCAAAGCGCATCGACACCTTGGTAGATGGCTTGAATTTCAGGCGTTTCGAGTTGGTCCAGAAAGGCCGACATGGCCCCCATCACCACCGGGTGTGCGTTGAAGGTGCCGCGTGCAAAACAAATGTCGGCGGGTCGTTTTTCATCAAATCGGCGCATCCATGGGTGCTGCCCACACACCACACCCACCGGAAAGCCACCCCCCAGTGTTTTGCCATAAGTGACCATGTCGGCCTTGACGCCAAAGTAGGCTTGTGCACCACCGGCGGCCAGGCGAAAGCCCAAAAACACCTCGTCAAAAATCAGCACAATGCCTTTGTCGGTACACACTTGCCGCAAGGCTTTGAGCCAGGTGGTGTAAGCCTCTCGGTCATAGGCGGCGCGTCGGCTGCTGTCCACCAAGGTCGAATCTCCAGGTGCATTGGCGTTGGTGTGCAGCGCCTGCAATGGGTTGATCAACACACATGCGATGTCTTTGCGGCTTCGCAGCACCGCCAAACTGCGCTCGTTCATGTCGCTCAGGGTGTAAGTCTCACGCGGTGGCATGGGGTTGCCTGGCCCGGGTTGGACATCTTCCCACCAGCCATGGTAGGCACCGCAAAAGCGCACGATGTATGGGCGGCCTGTGTGGTAGCGGGCCAGTCGCACCGCTTGCATCACGGCCTCGGTGCCCGACATGTGGAACGACACCTCGTCCAGGCCCGAAATGGCTTTGAGGCGTTGTGCATTGCTGGCCACCACGGGGTGGTAAGAGCCCAGCACTGGCCCCAAGGCCTGTGTTTTGGCCAGACCATCGGCCATGGTTTTTTTGTAAAAGTCGGCACCGAACACATTGACGCCATACGAGCCGGTCAAATCGTAAAACACCTGTCCGTCCAGGTCGGTCACTTGAACGCCTTGGGCCGACTCCAAAAACGAACCCACTTTCAGATGCTTTTGCACCATGGGGCTGAATTGAAAGGGCACCCGGTAGGCCGTGATGAATTGCATATCCGAGATGTTGTCTCGGGCACTGACCGTGGCGGCAATGCTCTGGCTGTGCCGTGTTTGAAGGGTTTGCGCCAAGGCCATGAAGGCCGCCCGTCGCAGGGCCTGGATGTCGGCAGGTGCGCCATCGCAGCCAAAAAAAGTGCTCTCGTCAAAGCTGTAGCCGGGCAGCCAACGGGCCAGGCGTTTGGCCATGCGCGAGTGGCCGGCCAAAGAGCGGTGTTTGGCTCTGGAAAGCTGTATGCGCCGTCGAAGCGCAGGAGCCCAAGCAGCCAGCAATCCCAAACTGATCCAAGTGGAGTTCACAGTCAATTTCCTTGTGTCAATGAAATTTCTTTTTATTCAATTTGAGTGACAACATGATGAAGATTCGCAAGCTGTTCCAACAAACACTGCTGCAAGAGGACTTGAATTTCTTGCTCACCAACCGCATTCCACGCATCGCTTTGACCCATTTCATGGGGCGCTGGAGTCAGATCAAAAACCCATTCGTGGTCAAGGCTTCCATGGCCGTTTGGCGCTGGTTCAGTGACCTTGATTTAAGTGAAGCCAAGCAGCAAAAATTTGACAGCCTGCACGCTTGTTTTACCCGTGAGCTCAAGCCCGGCTTGCGGCCTGTGGACCCTGATCCAAAAGTCTTGACTTCACCTTGTGACGCCATCGTGGGGGCTTGTGGCGTCATCACCGAGGGACAAGTTTTTCAGGCCAAAGGTTTTCCTTACCGCTTGCAAACCTTGTTGGGCGATGGTGCTGCGTGCCGTGATTGGCCCGAGGCACTGGAAGGCGGCAAGTTCCTGACCTTGCGCTTGACCAGCAGCATGTACCACCGATTCCATGCGCCGCACCATGTGCAACTTCAGCATGTGACCTACATCTCGGGTGACACCTGGAACGTCAATCCAGT
Source organism: Limnohabitans sp. 2KL-3 (assembly GCF_001269405.1). Lineage (NCBI taxonomy): Bacteria > Pseudomonadati > Pseudomonadota > Betaproteobacteria > Burkholderiales > Comamonadaceae > Limnohabitans > Limnohabitans sp. 2KL-3. The sequence continues at coordinate 172,933 of NZ_CXON01000003.1, read as the reverse complement.
GGCGCTGAAGCGGGTGGCACAACTGTTTTGCAAAAACGAACGGGCCGTGCTGCACATGCTGGCCCAATCGGGTGAGCCATTTTTGATCGTGCCCGTTGCCGCAGTGTTGGTGGCGAGCATGCGCTTGCATGCGGTCGATGTGCTGTTGAATTTGCGCTACAAAGGCCCCAACGAAATCCCTTGTCAAGCCGACTATGCCAAAGGCCAGGAGATGGGCTGGTTCGAGCACGGCTCCACCATTTTGGTGTTTGTGCCGGCCGGTTTTGATTGGGCCGATGGGCTCACCCCGGGCATGCGCATCAAAATGGGTGAACCCTTGTTGACCAAGGCTTGAGCTGTTTGAGCAGGTGTCAGTACTTTTCGGGCACCACCATGTCTTCGGGAACCGGGTGGCGAATGTAGTCCGGGTTGCGCACACGCCCGGGCAGCATGACCTGGGGGTGTTCCACCTCGTGGTAGGGCACTTGGCTCAGCAGGTGGTCGATGCAGTTGAGGCGGGCTTTTTTCTTGTCCACGGCTTGCACCACCCACCACGGGGCCTGCGGAATATGTGTGCGCTCGATCATGGTCTCTTTGGCGCGGGTGTAGTCTTCCCAGCGGCGGCGGCTTTCCAGATCCATGGGGCTGAGTTTCCATTGTTTCAGCGGGTCATGGATGCGGCCTAAAAATCGTGCATGCTGTTCGTCATCGGTGATGGAAAACCAATACTTCACCAGCTGAATGCCGCTGCGCACCAGCATTTTTTCAAACTCGGGCACCGAGCGAAAGAACTCTTCGTATTCTTCATCGTTGCAAAACCCCATGACCCGCTCCACACCGGCCCGGTTGTACCAGCTGCGGTCAAACAGCACGATTTCACCCGCTGCAGGCAGGTGCGAGATGTAACGCTGAAAGTACCACTGTGTTTTTTCGCGGTCGTTGGGGGCGGGCAGGGCGGCCACGCGGCACACCCGGGGGTTCAGGCGTTGCGTGATCCGTTTGATCACGCCGCCTTTGCCTGCAGCGTCCCGACCTTCAAACAAGATCACCATGCGGTGGCCGGTTTTGACCACCCAGTCTTGCAGCATCACCAATTCGGATTGCAGGCGTAAAAGCTCGCGAAAGTAGCGGGTTCGTTCGCTGCTGGCCAAAGGGTTTCCCCCCGATTGCTCGCCCCAGCGGTCGTCGAGTTCCAACTCCAACTCTTCATCGAGGCTGTCCAACAGGTCTTCGCGCAGTTGACGCATTTGTGATTCTTGAATGGACTCGTCTTTGCTCATGGGGTGGCCCAAAGTATTTGAAACTTTCAATATCACCCAAGCTCGTGAATGTTTGATGACGGTTTGGCGTCATTTCTGTCATGACACTTTCATGACGCTGTCCAACAATGCCAAGCCATGCGACAGAGGGTCTGTGGCAAGGAATGAACATGCGCGTTTTCACCATGGCCTCGCACGAGGTGCACGAGTCCAACACCATCCCCGCAACTTTGCCAACACAGGGTTTTGTGTGGATGGCTTTTTCTAGACGCGAATTCGAATTGTTGCAAGGCCAGCTTCAAAAAACGGTGGTGGATTGCTTGGGCGTCAGCCTGCATGAGTTGCATGTGCAAGACCTCTTGAACAACCAACTGCCTTCGCATTACGACTACACCGCGGATTACGACTTGTTGGTGTTCAGGCGATTGGCCAGAGGGCGAACTGAAACCGATTTGTCCAAACCGGGGGTCATCTTGCACCAGGAGAACACCATGGGTGGACCGGGTATTTTGAGAAAGATAGACACCAGTCCCGTGGCTTTTTTGTGGCTCGATCGCTTGGTGATTTCTGTGCACCCGGTGGACTGTGCAGTGCTCTCGCACTTTGCAGCCCGATTGTTGACGGCCAGCAGCTTGCCCCCCGCACAAGCGGCACACCGTTTGCCTGCCAATCCCGCTGACTTGATGCTGCGCATGGTCAGCCATGTGGTCGATGCTTACCTGGATTTGCGTCGCGAACTCACGCGCCAACTGGACCACTGGCAGGCCCGTTTGCTGGACCCGCATGCACATTTCAACGACTGGTCGGCCTTGCTCAATGCGCGTTTGAGCCTGCACTACCTTGAGGAAGTGTGCGAGGACCAACGCGCCGCCATTCAGGATTGGATTGCCGCGTTGAGCTCATGGCCAGAAGATCTGCAGTACCCCACCCAAAGTCTCGAGATGTTGAAGGTCAGAAGTCGCGATGTGCTGGAACACATTGAGCGCGTGGTCCACCATGTGGGGCGACTGGAGCAAAGTGCCGAAACCGCTGTTCAGATGCACTTCAATGTGCAAAGCAACCGCACCAACGAGGTCATGCGAACCTTGACGGTGTTGACGGCCATTTTTTTGCCATTGAACTTGATCACCGGGTTTTTCGGCATGAATTTTGAAAACTTTCCTGCGCTGCATGCCGAAGGTGGGGTGTGGTGGACCGAGGTGCTCATGATCGCTGTGGCACTGACTTTGGCCTGGGTTTTTCGGCGTCAGCGTTACATCGGGCGATGAGGGGCACGCGCCACACGCCACACCAAGCCCCCAAACAGCACCGAGACGGTGGCCAAGGCCATGGTGCTGGTGATCCAGAAGGTGTCTACTGAAGGGCGAGGGGTCCAGCTCAGGCCCAGGGCGGAGTCCTGATAGGCCCAAAGGTAGCCTCCCATGAGTCCTGCACCCCAGAGCAAGGCGGTGTAGATGACCAAGGGTGCCACGGTGATGCGGTAGCAACGCAGCAAAAACACGCTGGTGGCCTGCACCGCGTCGGCCAGATGGTAGAGGGCCACCCAGCCCAGCCACACCGTTGCAGTTTGTGCCACCACAGGGTCGGTGGTGAAGGCGTGCGCAATCGCGTCCCGCCCCGCCAGCAATGCGCCAGCGCACACCAAGGCGGCCCCCACCGTCAGCCCCAGCCCCAAATAGGTGGCCCGCCGTGCTTTGCCTGCTTGTTGGGCGCCCAGCCAATAACCGGTGCGGGCGCTGCTGGCAATGCCCAAGGCCAACGGCACCATGTACAACACCGAGGCCAGGCTGGCCGCAATTTGGTGGCCTGCCGAAGCCACAGCGCCGAGTCGGGCCACGAACAGCGCCATCATGGTGAACGAGGTGACCTCCACCATGACCGTCAGACCAGCAGGAATGCCCAGCTGCAAATAGCGTTTCAACAGGGGCCACTGCGGCACTTCGATCCGTTGCCACAAGCCATATGGCTGGTAAATGTCCTGGGTGCGCAGCAGCCAAAGACCTGTGAGCATCATCAAGCTGTTGACCACCAAGGTCGCCCAGGCACAGCCCACCACCCCCAGACCAGGCCATGGGCCAAGGCCAAAAGTGAACACCAGCGACAAAGGAATTTTGACCCACAAGGCCCCTGCTTGCAGCCAGGTGACCAAGCGCGGCAAACCCAAACTTTGGTTCAAGGTGCTGTACATCCTGAACAGCAAAGAGGGCACCAAAGCGATGGCCAAAATCCGCAAATACGAACGCACATCGGGCCACAACTCCAAGGGCACTTGTGTCCAAGACAACCAAGGGTCCGGGAACCACAGCCCGGCCATGCCCGTCAAAGTGGCCAAGGCGGTGATGTACAAAGCCTGCCGAAATGAACGGCCCAGCTCGCGGGTTTTGCCTGCACCGTGCAACTCGGACCACACGGGCAGCAGGGCCTGCAACAGGCCATTGAGGGCCACATAAATGCTGATGTAAATGGACGATGCCAGGGACAAGACCGCCAAGGCTTGTGGGCTGTAGCGCCCAGCAATCACCGTGTCGGCCACGCCAAAAGACATGACCGCCAGTTGCCCCACCAACACGGTGCCGGCGTGCCGTGCGATGGTCTTGAATTCGGACATGGCTTCAGTCTTGTGGTGCGCTGGTCTGCAACGCAGGGTCAAGACGTGGGACTTGAGGTGGCGCTGAAGCACGGTAGATCAAGATGTGTTCATCCTTATCGGCCGGTCTTTGGGCTTTGGCATGTTGAACCCAACCCAAGCGCTCCATTTTGTCTGCCATCAAGGGCAGGTTTTTCTCGTCAATGATCAACCAGGGGCAGCTGGCCGTGGGTGCTCGCATTGCCTCCAGCTTGAATTGGCCATGGAACAGGAATGCTGTGCCTTGCGCCTTGCTCAGACCGGCATATTGCAAACAGTGGGACTCGCCCGTGATGGATGTCACTTTTTCAACCAAAGGGGCATAGCTGCGGGCGTAGTTCAGCAAAGGCAGCCACAGTGTCATCAGCAAAAACCAGCACAACACCGCTCCACCCGCTGGCAAGGCCATGATTTTCCAAATGGCAGCGCGGTGGTGACCAATGCGCCAATGGACCAACCAGGCCCAGGTTCCCGTGGCCAACAAGGCCATGCTGAAGGTGACCCCAGAAAACGCATTCACAAAACCGGGTGCCAATTTGGCCACGTTGGCGGCAGGGGTTGCAGGAAAGCCCGTTTGCATGGCCACCCAAACGACCCAGATGGCCAAGGCGCAAAACGAAAAAAACAACAAGGTGAACCAGTCGATCAAAGCCCCCCAACTGCGCCGGAGTGTGGGCAATGCAAACGCAGCCAGGCAGGCAATGGCAGGCAGGGCGACCAGCAATGCACGGTCGGTCAAACCCGTCAACCAGGTTGCCGTGATGGTCACCGCCACAAACCACAAGGGCAGGGCCAGGTGGGGGTGCCGCCAACCACGGGCCAATTGCCCACGCCAACGCCACAAGGACCAAATCGCCAAAGGCCAGGCCGGCCAAGTGAACCACAGCAAAAGCTTGGCCAAAATGTGCACATCGACCATGTTGTGCGCCACCACGCGCCAACGCCACAAGTCCAAGACCCCAGCGGTCGTGATGCACAACAGGCAGATCAAGGCCAGCAAACCCAAATCCAGCACCCGCATGCGTTGTTGTGTCGGATCTGCTTGCGCCGCTGCACGCAGGACTGAACCCCCAATCCCCAAGAACAAGGCCAAGCTGGGAGCGCCAGACAGCGTCAAGCCCAACATGCCCACGCCCATGGCCACACCACTGGCCAAGCGGTAACGCGGCAAAGTAGACAAGGCCACAAAGATCAAGGCGGCACAACACAGCTGGCTCAAGGCCGGTGTGGTTTCATGGGCCAGACGGGCCAAACCCAGGCAGGCCAACAAGGCCAGCAAACCCCCATCGGCCAAAGCTCGCGCGTAATCTGTGGGCTTGGCCTCACCTCCAAAAGCAAAAGCCACCGGTTGTGCTGCAGGGGCTCTGGCCAAGGCATACACCGCGTACCAAGTGGCCGCCAAGGTCAGGCCCAGCATGGCGACAAAAGGCAGGCGTGCAAACACATCCTCCCAGCCGGCAGGGGCCCAACGCAAAAAACTGGCCCCCAACCAATAAGGCAGCAAGGCCAGTTGCGGGTCGGTTTGGCCCAGCAAGGTGGGTTTGAACCAAGAAGTGGCTTCGCCCATGGCCGGTTGAACCAATTGAAGCATGTACCCAAAGGCCTCAATGTCTTGGGCTTTCCATGGCGTGCGCCCCAAAAAACCAGGCAGCACATAAGCGGCGCACAGCAACAGCAAGGCCAGGCGCGGCAATCTGCGCACGGCACTTTGTGCAACGATGGCGGGGGTGGTGTGGTTCACGTCTGAATCAAGATATCAGGGATGGGGCGGTGGGACTGTCACCTGTGACATGCCCATGGGCAAGTTGGGCGCTGTGGATCACCCAACAAAAAGGGCAGGCCGGTTGCCCGGACTGCCCTTTGTGGGACAAGCCAATTGAATTACTTGGCGATGGTGGTGGTTTTGCCGAAACGGTTGCGGAATTTCTCCACGCGGCCGCCCATGTTGTCCACCGACTTTTGTGTGCCTGTGTAGAAGGGGTGCGACTCACTGGTCGTATCCAGCTTGTACCAAGGCAACTCGCGGCCGTCTTCCATTTTGATCATCTCTTTGGTGTTAGCGCATGAACGGGTCACGAACTTGAAACCATTGGACATGTCTTGGAAGCAAACTTCACGGTAGTTGGGGTGAATGCCGTCTTTCATGGGGAAATCCTTTTACTTTCGCTACGGTAGCCACACTTCAGCCTATCTGAGTGCACTTTCCGCAAAACTTGTCGATTATAGGGTATCAACCGCCGCGTCGCATCATGTCGAAGAACTCGGAGTTGTTCTTGGTGGCTTTCATGCTCTTCAAGACCATCTCCATCGCTTCGATTTCGTCCATGTTGTACATGAACTGGCGCAAGATGCGGGTTTTTTGCAGCACTTCGGGTTGCAGCAGCAGCTCTTCGCGGCGGGTGCCACTGCGGTTCAGGTTGATGGCCGGGAACACGCGCTTTTCATACAGGCGGCGCTCGAGGTGAATCTCGCAGTTGCCGGTGCCCTTGAATTCTTCAAAAATCACCTCGTCCATGCGGCTGCCGGTGTCGACCAATGCAGTGGCGATGATGGTCAAGCTGCCGCCTTCTTCCACATTGCGGGCCGCGCCAAAGAAGCGCTTGGGGCGCTGCAGGGCGTTGGCATCCACACCACCCGACAGCACTTTGCCCGAGGAAGGCACCACGTTGTTGTAGGCGCGGGCCAGACGGGTGATCGAGTCGAGCAAGATCACCACGTCTTTTTTCAGCTCGACCAAGCGCTTGGCACGTTCAATCACCATTTCGGCCACGTGCACATGGCGCGAAGCGGGTTCGTCAAAGGTCGAAGAGATCACTTCGCCGCGCACGCTGCGTTGCATCTCGGTCACTTCTTCCGGGCGCTCGTCCACCAGCAGCACCATCAGGTGCACATCGGGGTAGTTGGCGGTGATGGCGTGGGCGATCTGCTGCATCATCACCGTCTTGCCCGATTTGGGCTGGGCCACGATCAGGGCGCGTTGGCCACGGCCGAGCGGGGCGATGATGTCGATCACGCGGGCGGTGATGTTTTCTTCGCCCCTGATGTCACGCTCCAGACGCATCTGCTCTTTGGGAAACAGCGGCGTCAGGTTTTCAAACATGACTTTGTGTTTGTTGTTCTCGGGCAGGTCGTCGTTGACCTTGTCCAGTTTGGTCAGTGCAAAGTAGCGCTCGCCGTCTTTGGGGATGCGCACTTCGCCTTCAATCATGTCGCCGGTGTGCAGGTTAAAGCGGCGCACTTGGCTGGGGCTGATGTAGATGTCGTCGGTACTGGCCGTGTAGCTCGAGTCGGGACTGCGCAAGAAGCCAAAACCGTCGGGCAATATCTCGAGCACACCATCGGCAAAGACCTGTTCACCAGCTTTAGCGCGTTTTTTGATGATGGCAAACATCAGCTCCTGTTTGCGCATGCGACCGGTGTTCTCGATTTCGAGTGTGTCGGCTTGCTTCAGGAGTTCGGACACATGAAGTGCCTTGAGTTCGTTCAAATGCATGGGAATGGGCCTGTGGCGAATCGGTCGATTGGAGACCGTTTTTCGGGGTAACCGGGTGGAAATGTTCAGAGCCAAAAACTGCCCAGGGGTTGGGGGCTGGAATTTTCGACAATCAAGGCGCTGGTCCCTGTTCGGGATGCCTGTGAGAAATTATGACAGGTTTTAAGGCCCGTCCAAAAACAAAAAAACCGGGCCCATGGGGCCCGGTGAGGTCTCAACCAGATGAACAAGGGGCTTGGCCCCTGCAGCATCAGGCCAATTGTTGGTCGATGAAAGCGGTCAACTGAGACTTGCTCATGGCACCCACTTTGGTGGCGGCAAGTTGACCGTCTTTGAAAATCATGAGGGTTGGAATGCCCCGAATGCCGAACTTGGCTGGCACATCGCGGTTGTCGTCCACATTCATCTTGGCGATTTGGAGCTTGCCCTCGTAGGCGCTGGCCACTTCGTCAAGGATGGGGGCAATCATTTTGCATGGACCGCACCATTCGGCCCAAAAGTCGACCACCACGGGCTGGCTCGACTGGAGCACGTCAGCTTCGAAAGTGGCGTCGGTGGTGTGTTTGATCAAATCGCTGGCCATGGCCTTTTCCTTGTGAACATTGAGATGCGGATAAAGTTAAGCCTATTTTGACAGAAACATGACGCCTTCGCCCAACAGTGCTGCGTTCTTTGATCCCCACCATGACTCCCACAGTGCCCACATCCCAGCCAGTCGATTTTCCTGTATTGCAAACCGAGGTGGCCATTGTGGGCGGTGGCCCCGCGGGTTTGATGGCGGCCGAGGTTTTGTCCCAGGCTGGCGTGTCTGTGCACTTGTTTGACGCCATGCCCTCTGTGGGGCGTAAATTTTTGTTGGCAGGTCGAGGGGGCTTGAACCTGACCCATTCCGAACCTTTTGAACTGTTTCGCACCCGTTTTGGTGCACGTCAAAACGAGATTGCAACTTGGCTCCAACACACCGATGCCCAAGCGGTACGTGATTGGGCAAAAGGTTTGGGCGTAGACACTTTTGTGGGCACCTCCGGGCGGGTTTTTCCAGCCGAAATGAAGGCCGCTCCGCTCTTGCGTGCCTGGTTGCACCGCTTGCGCCACCCCACTTGCGGTGTGCCTGTTCAATTTCACATGCGCCACCACTGGCGTGGCTGGCAGGACCACTGCATGGTTTTTCACCGCCAAACCGATGCGCAAACGGTGCAAGTGCAGGCCCAAGCCACCCTGTTGGCTTTAGGAGGGGCCAGTTGGCCACGGCTGGGGTCCGACGGCGCTTGGGTCCCTGTGATGCAAGATCAAGGTGTTGAGGTGGCTGATTTGCAGCCTGCCAACTGCGGTTTTGATGTGCTGGGGCGCGAAGGACAAGGGTGGACTCGGCATTTTGTGGATAAATTTGCCGGCCATCCTCTCAAATCGGTGGCCTTGACGGTGCAGGGGGGCGGTGACGCATCGACGGCCGACCGGTTTTCGCGCCGAGGTGAGTTCGTCATCACCCAAACCGGTGTGGAGGGCAGCTTGGTTTATGCCGCTTCGGTTTGGCTGCGTGACGACCTGTTGGCCAGTGGGCACGCCCAATTGATGTTGGATCTTTTGCCTGACAAAACTTTGGCACAAGTCGAAAAAGAGGTTTCATGGCCGCGTGGCAGTCGCAGCCTGAGCAGTCACCTCAAAAGCCGCTTGGGTCTGGATGGCGTCAAAATGGGTTTGCTTCATGAACTGTGCCCGCCTGAGGTGCTGCAACAGTCTGGTGCGTTGGCTGCACACATCAAAGCACTGCCGGTGGTGCTCAAAAGCCCTCGACCCGTGGCCGAGGCCATCAGCACCGCAGGCGGGGTCAAATGGTCATCCTTGGGGGCTGATTTGCGGCTCAATGCCCGACCTGATGTGTATTGCGCAGGTGAAATGCTGGACTGGGAGGCCCCCACGGGGGGTTATTTGTTGACCGCCTGTTTGGCCAGTGGGGTTCAGGCTGCCCATGGGATTTTGTCGAATTCAGTCACAAAAAAACACAAATGATGTATTCCAACCGGGTCTGCACCGCGTTATGCAAGGGTGAATAACTTCATCCCAAGAACGAGGTCGACATGACGTCAGCAGTTACCAAGGAATACCAGTGTGCCGTTGAAGAGGCAGCCAACGCTTTCATGAAGGTGATGGCTTTGCGCGGATTCAATGTGCGCGACTATCCGCAAAACTTTGTGGCCCAAATGGCCAAAAGCACCCGCTTGGATTTCGAGGTCAGCCGTGCGGGGCCTCACGCCCATGCCGATGCTTTGGTTTCTGAATTGCTCAGCACAGCGCCTTTGGCCCCCAAGCTCGTGGCAGTGTCCAAAGACCCCAAAATGGCATTCCCTTCTTTGCGCCGCCGTCTGGCCTAAAGCCGGTCCAGCACGGAACAGCGTGCAACCGTCCGCAGGGGCTGCGGCGGTAGATCCCTCCAAGGGTGTCCTTTCTTCCAAGCTCAGGCTTTTTGCAGCAGACCTGTCCACCGCGTGATGGGAAAGCAGCAAGGCTTTAACATGGTGAGCATGGAATCCCCCTTTCAAACTCGGCCGTGTGCCCCAGTCATGTCAAGACTTGGGGCAGCCTTCAAGACTTTGGTTTTCGGCTTGTGGCTGTTGTTGGGCCTTTCCTCGTCGCCAGCCATGGGGGCCACACAGCAAGAATGGTTCATCGACCAAGCGTTCCTCACGGGAATGTCCTTGCCGCGTCGTGTGGTGTTGCCCCATGTTCTGGCCCCTGAGGATTTTTCGCCATCGGGCAGTCGGGTTTTGTACAAACTGAGTCTGGACTTGCCTGAAGCCCCTCAAGGGCCATTGGCCATCCTCATTCCCAAGCTCAGCCTCTCCGGTTCGGTCTACATCAATGGCGCTTTTGTCAACAGTTGTGGGCAAGGGCCATTGGAGGCACTGCGTTGTTTGCACACGCCCCTCTTTTTGACCACCCCCGCCAGCGTTTGGCGTGCCGGTGACAACACGATCGAGGTTGAAATCTATGCAAGCGCCCGACAGGTGAGTGGTTTGTCATCCGTCCGGGTCGGTGAGGTCGATCGCTTATTCGACCAAAAATTTCGTGTCAATCAATGGCTCAAAACCGAATTTCTGGTGGCGCTTTTTTGGGTGAGCGCTGTGTTCGGGTTTTTGTCTTTGACGGTGTATTTCATTTTGAGCAAAGAACTGGCTTACCTGTGGTTCAGCTTGGGTTGTCTGGCGCACATGTTGGGTTTGCTCAACATGACGGTCACTCGACCATGGATCAACATCGAAGTGTTTGCCTGGCTTGTGGTGTCCTCGCGGTTTTTCGCGACACCCATGGCCTTGCTCACCATGTTGTCCTTGTTTGGCAAGTTGCGCACCTGGATGGTGGTGGCCATGTTGGGTTTTTCCATCACGGGCACATTGCTGATGGCGTTCACATCGGTGAACCGGCCCTTGATTGCCTTGTTGTTCATCGTCTTTTTGATCATTGGATTCGCCTTGATGACGCTGTCCATTTTTTGGGCATTTCAGTCACGCAGCCCCATCAAAATTTTCACCAGTTCCATGGCCATGCTCTTGGTGTTCGCTGGCGTTTTGGATTGGCGTCGTTTTGCGGGGTCCTCCAATTTCGAAGGAACCTATTTGTTTCCTTATGTGTACAGCGCCATGCTGCTCACCTTGGGCACGGTGCTCATTCGCAGTTTGGCCACCTCCTTGCGTCAATCCCGCGTGGACCGGGCGCAGCTCGAGCGCAGGGCCGCCGAGCGCATGGCCTATGAGATCACTGAAAACATTCCCGTGGGGACTTACACCCTGGTGTTCAAGCCGGGTGAGGCCCAAGGTCGTTTCATTTTTGTGAGCCAACGCTTCATTGAGTTGACCGGCCTGAACCGCCAGGATTTGTTGAACGACCCCAATGTGTTTGCAGAAATCCTGCATGAAAAAGCTTTGCCCGAGTGGGAGGCGTTCATTGGTAACTCCTCGAGTAAACGGGTGTTCACACCCAAGGAGTGGCCGATTTTTCCTCTGGGTCGTGAAATGCGTTGGGTCAACAGCGAGGCTGTGTCCAGAACCTTGCCTGACGGATCCCTCCTTTTTGAAGGTGTGTTGTTTGACCGGACCGATGTGGTCAAGGCCAAAGCAGAGTCGGACCGCATTCGAAACCAATTGCAGTTGCGGCAAATCGAACAATCGCGCACCAAGGAACGCGAGCAACTGCTTCGGGACATGCACGATGGTTTTGGATCTCAGTTGGCCGGTGTGCGCATGATGGCCGAAAAAGGCCGCATTCGGCCGGAAGAGTTTCCCGAGTTCTTGCGTGAAATCACCGCCGACCTGCACCTCGTGGTGGACACCTTGGGTCAGATCAACATCACCTTGCAAGAGGCCTTGGTGGACATGCACCACCGACTTGAGCGGCGCTTTGCCAGCAACGGTCCGCAATTGCAGTGGGATGTTCAGCTCAAGGACTTGCCCCCCTTGGCCCCGCGCAAAATTTTGCAAGCGCTGCGTCTGGTCCAAGAAGCCTTGAACAACGCCTACAAACATGCACATGCCCAACATGTGTATTTTTCAGCTCACTTTGATGCCCAGATAGACCAGCTGACCCTGTCGGTGCGTGACGATGGACGAGGGCTCATGCCACCCATGGACCGGGGCCGGGGCATCAGCAATATGCGCTACCGTGCGCGAGAAATGGGCGGAGTGTTTGTATTGATCGAGCACCACCCCGGGGTGGAGGTTTTGCTGCGCGTGCCCCGTGTGTCTGAGCAGCACCGGATTGATTCAAATGAGCTTGTAGCTGATGGCCATGTTGACCGCCTGTGATTGTGAATTGACGTTCAGTTTTCTGTAAAGGCTGCGCACATTCGATTGCACGGTCGACAAGGTCACGCCCATGCTGTCGGCCACCTTGTCATACGTCAACCCTTGGGCCAGCAATTGCAGGGTTTCATGCTCTCTGGGCGAGAGTTTGATGTCTTTGCGCTCGGGTGCTTTTTCTCCCGCCGCTGAGAGTTGCTTGAACAAAAAACGGGCCAGTCGGGGGCTCAAAGGATAGACCCCCTGCAGCACTTGCTGAATGCCTTCGGTGATTTCCGAAATGGACTCGTCTTTCAAGATGTAACCATTGGCGCCAGCCTCGATGGCGGTGAGCACCGCAGACTCTGATGCCACCACCGAGATCACCACAATGGGCATGTCCGCAAAGCGTTCGCGGCAAGTGCGAATCACTTCAATGCCACTCACATCGGGCAATCCCAAATCCACCAACACCAAGTCAACGGCTTTGATTTGATGCTCGATCCAATCTTTGGCCACCAAGCCCTCGCTGAATTCGGTAACCTGCCAATCGTCGGGCAGGCCCTGCATGGCATCGGTGATTTGTTCGGCAAACAGGTGGTTGTCTTCCACCAGCAAGAGCTGCCTTGTGATGCCGTCTGGAACGCTGTTGTGTGCTGAGGTGATCATCCATAGATGATACAAAACATGAGGGCCTTATTTGATGGATGCTTTTTGCCTCAATTCGCCCAATTTGAGTGCCAACGTTTTTTGCGCGAGCAACTCCAGCAGCTGCGGCCGGATTTTGTCCAGAGGTGGGGGGGTGACAGGTCGCGTGGCCTGCAAGTTCAGCACATGCCAGCCCAGGGCTGTGCGCACAGGCTCAGACCACAGTTGCTGCGCGGCCATTTGGCGGATGGCCTGCGCCACTTCGGGCACCAGTTGCTGGATGCCCACCCAGCCCACCAAGCCGCCTTGGGCCTTGCTGTCTGGATCGATTGAAAATTCGGCAGCCAAGGTTGCCAGCGCCTCGCCTTTTTGAATGCGCGAGATCAGGCGCTTGGCCAAGTCTTGGTCGTTCACCACGATGTGGGCAATCAGCATTTCTTGTGAGCCCCATTGCGCCAATTGCGCTTGGTACTCTTGTTGCACGGCGGCGTCGCTGATGGGGTTTTCTGCCAAGACTTTTTGCTGCCACAAACGGACCAAAGCGCCTTGGCTGGCCAGTGCCATTTGGGCCTGCACCAAGGGATTTTTGTCCAAGCCCTGGGCCCGTGCATCTTGTGCCATCAAAGCCTGGTGAATCAGGTCATCGCGCACGGTTTCGCGCAAAGCCGGGCTGCTGGGCGTGCCTTTGGCCATGGCCTCGCGAAACAGCACTTCGGCCAAGGCCGTGGGCTGCGCTTGCTCATTGACCCACACAAAAGGTTGCGCCAAAGCTTGTTGAACTTCGGGCGGAGTTTGGGCCATCACATGGCCGCTGCACACAGCCAGCAGGGCCAAAGCCCAGGGCGTGCGGCGCTGCTTTGAAAAAGGGTGAATCATCGTGCGAGGCTTCGGAGAGGGCATCAATATTTGGCAGAAAAGAAAGTCACTTTGAGGGGCGTTTTGTACGGTGTGGCCGGAGCTCCCAGCGTGGGATAAAACCAGGTGGTGGCTTGCAGCGGATTGTCATGCAACATGTACAGCCCGCCATCGACTTCAATCACCGCGCCGTCTTGTGTGCTGAAACGCAAAGCCCTGGAGGCTTGGTAGTAGACCCCACGCTCATCTGCAAATTTGGCTCGGTAAGGTGCATCCGGCAAGTTCAAAAAAACACCGGGCGAAACCGTGTGCCGGTGCGCATCGTCCAGCGCCAACCAAGAGCCTTGGGCATAGCCCCCGCGAACGCTGCCCAGCTCTTGCAAGTGGCCGCAGCTGCTCAAGGACAAGGCCAGCACCACGGCCGCGAGCGCCGACGAGCGCAGACCCAAGCTGCGCAAAAGGGGAGGTTGTTGAAGCATCATGACAAGGTCTTGTTAAAAGCCGATGGGCAAAGATCGCGTGCCCGTTGCAGAGGCCGTCAGGCCTATGGTGGCTGGCAAGGTCACGGTGGTGATTTTCAAATTGCCGCTGAGTGCCTTGACCGTGCTGGCGCTGGCAGCCATCAGTTTGCCAATTTGCACATTTCCTGTGGTCGCTTGTGCATCCACCGCCCCTGTGCCAGCGTCCAAGTTGGTGCCGATGATGGCAAAGGCCGGGTTCAGGCCCAATCCCATATTGGCCGCTGCCCGCAGCGTGATGCCTGTTCCCGCCTTCAAGGTCGTGAAGCTCAAGCCTTTCAAGCTGCTGGTGGCACTGATCGCGCCTGTGGTCGAGGTCAAGGTGCCCAGCGAGCCGATGCCCGTCATGTTCAGGGTGATCGGGCCATAAGCCGTGCCCGTGCCGACCGTGAAATCGGTGCCCGCCGTCACCTGGGCTGCGCCCGCGCTGACCGCAAAGGACGTCATGTTCAGGGTGGTGCCCGATTTGGCCACCAAACCGGTCTTGGCGCTGGCGGCTGTCACCGCCACCGAACCTGTCAAGGACTCGGTGTTGACGCTGCCGTTCAAGCTGGTCAAAGCCCCTGTGCCCAAGTTGCCCGATGACTTGAGCAAAACCGCCGCCCCCCCTGACACAGCGCCAGTGGTCAGTGCTGCACCTGTGACCTCCAGGTCCACCGTGCCCGCACTGCTGGTCACTGCGCCCACACTGCTGATGCCCACGGCATCCAGGGTGATGTTGCCACTGGCGGTGCCGCTGGTGCCGGTGAAGGTGCTGCCTGCGGTCAAGGTGGCTGAGCCCGCGCTCACGGTGTAAGTCGTCAGGGCCAAACTGGTTTTGGCATTGGCCACCAGGCTGCTGCCCGCTTTGGCCGAGGCCAAGGCCACGGAACCCATGGTGGACAAGGCATGGATGCCCCCGTTCGCGCTGGTCAGCGCACCCGTGCTCAGGTTGCCCGAAGACTTGAGCACCACACCGGTCAAGCCCGTGACTGCAGCCGTGGTCAGGGTGCCCGCTGTGACATCCAGATCGATCGAGCCTGCGCTGCTGGTCACCGTGCCCACACTGGTGATGCCCACCGCATCGAGGGTGATGTTGCCGCTGGCCGTGCCGCTGGTGCCGGTGAAGGTGGTGCCTGCCGTCAAGGTGGCTGTTCCTCCGCTCACGGTGTAAGTGGTCAGGTTCAATGCGGCGTTGGCATTGGCCACCAAACTGGTGCCCGCTTTGGCCGAAGCCAAAGCCACCGAGCCCGCAGTCGATTGGGCATTGATGCCTGCGTTGGTGCTGGTCAGTGCCCCTGTGCTCAGATTGCCCGAGGATTTGAGCACGACGCCCGCCACACCTGAGACCGCTCCGGTGGTCAGGGTACCGGCGGTCGTTTCCAGATCCACGGTGCCCTGGCTGCTGCTGACAGCGCCCACGCTGGCATTGCCCACGGTGTCCAAGGTGATGTGGCCCGTGGCTGTGCCGCTGGTACCGGTGAACGTTGTGCCTGCGGTCAAAACAGCAGTGCCTCCACTGACGGCGTAAGTCGTGACATTCAGGTCATTTTTGGCGTTGGCCACCAAGCTGGTGGCTGCCTTGGCCGAGGTGATCACCACCGAACCGGTGCTTGACAAGGCGTTGAGGCCTCCGCTCAAACTGGTCAATGCGCCTGTGCCCAGGTTGCCTGAAGACTTCAGGGTCACGCCCAAGCCTCCCGACACCGCACCGGTGGTCAAGGTGCCTGCGGTCACTTCCAAGTCAACGGTGCCACCACTGCTGGTCACCGCGCCCACACTGGTGTTGCCCACAGCGTCCAAGGTGATGTTGCCGCTGGCTGTGCCGCTGGTGCCGGTGTAGGTGGTGCCTGCTGTCAAGCTTGCAGTGCCTGCACTGACAGCGTAGGTGGTGACCGCCAAGGTGGTTTTGGCGTTGGCCACCAGGCCTGATGCGGCTTTGGCCGAGGCCAAGGCCACTGAGCCCGCTGTCGACTGGGCGTTGATGCCCGCGTTGGCGCTGGTCAAGGCGCCTGTGGCCAAGTTACCCGAAGACTTGAGCACCAAGCCGGTCAGGCCCGACACAGCACCCGTCGTCAAGGTGCCCGCCGTCACTTCCAGGTCCACTGTGCCCGCACTGCTGGTCACCGCGCCCACACTGGTGTTGCCCACGGCGTCCAATGTGATGTTGCCTGTGGCTGTGCCGCTGGTGCCGGTGAAGGTGGTGCCCGCCGTCAAGGCTGCAGTGCCGCCACTCACAGCGTAGGTGGTCACTGCCAAAGTGCTTGCGGCTTTGGCCACCAGGCTTGATGCGGCTTTGGCCGAGGCCAAGGCCACCGAGCCCGCTGTCGACTGGGCGTTGATGCCCGCGTTGGCGCTGGTCAAGGCACCAGTGGCCAAGTTGCCCGAAGACTTGAGCACCAAGCCGGTCAGGCCCGACACAGCACCCGTCGTCAAGGTGCCCGACGTCACTTCCAGGTCCACCGTGCCCGCACTGCTGCTCACCGCGCCCACACTGGTGTTGCCCACGGCGTCCAGCGTGATGTGGCCAGTGGCTGTTCCGCTGGTGCCGGTGAAGGTGGTGCCCGCCGTCAAGGCTGCCGTGCCGGCGCTCACACTGTACGTCGTGATGGTCAGGTCATTTTTGGCGTTGACCACCAAACCTGTGTTGGCTCTGGCCGAAGCCAAGGCCACCGAGCCAGCAGTTGACTGCGCGTTGATCGCTGCGTTGGTGCTGGTCAGAGCGCCCGTGCTCAGGTTGCCCGAGGACTTGACCGCCACGGCTGAGGAGCCCGACACAGCGCCCGTCGTCAAGGTGCCCGCCGTCACTTCCACGTCCACCGCGCCGGTGCTGCTGCTCAGGGTTCCCACGCTGGTGTTGCCCGTGGCATCCAGGGTGATGTTGCCAGTGGCGCTGGCGCTGGTGGCCGAGAGGGTGCCGCCTGCAGCTGCCAAGACCACGGTGCCCGACTGGGCCTTCAGCGCTCCCAAGCTCAGGTTGCCTGCCGTGCCCGCAGACACGATGATGCCCAGACCTGCGGTCAGGGCCTGCGCCGTCACGCCGCCCGAGGTGGTGCTGGTGATCAAAATGTCGCCCGGCACCGTGATGGCCCCCAGGCTGATCAGGCCAGCGGCCGTCACTTCCAGGTTTTGCGTGCTGGTGCCGCTGCTCAGTTGCACACCGCCTGCAGCGCTGCGCACCAGCAAGCCGCCGCCCAAAGCCGACAGCTTGCTGCCCACCACACTGCCTTGTGACAGCAGTTCGATGTTTTTGGCCGAGGTGATGGCGACATCGGTGGTGGCCTTGTTTTGCGCCAAGGTCACTGCACCTGTTTTGCTCGTGATTTGCAGCACCGACGCATCGGTGTCCAGCAAGCGGCCTGCCGCCGAGGAGGCCAAAGCGGCGTTGCCCACATCGCCCAGCGCACTGACCGACACCCCACCGCCTGCAGCCGTGACTTTCAGGTCATAAGCGTTGGCATCACCCGCATCGCGCACAGCGCCTGCGGTGGTGGAGACCAAAATCGCGCTGCGTGTGGCATTGTCCGAGCTCAGGCCCGTCAAGCTGATGTCGCCGGTGGCCGTCAGCACCAGGGTGCCCAGACCGCCATGGACCTTGGCCCCGTCGGCCATCGCAATGGTGGACCCTTTCATGACCACACTGCCCGCCTGGTTGCTCAAGTCGGCGGTAGAGGCCAGGTTCAAACCATAAGCACCGGCATTCAGGGTCAAGCCTTGTGCAGCGCTCAGGGTGCCCGTCAAGTTCAGGCCATAGGCGCTGCCATTGAGGGAGATTTGCCCTGTGGTGGCCTGACCGTTTTGCACCGTCAACACGCCCCAAGGCGAAGTCACGTACACCGAGCCATAAGCGCTGGCCTGGGTGACCACGCCGTTGGCCGCCGTCTTCAAGGTCATCGGCAAATTGGACTGACCCAGATCACCCCCGGCAGACAATGCAATGTTCGTCCCCTGCACCGACTGTGCGTTGGTGCCGCGTTCGTCAAAGATGGAATAGGCCGAACTCAAGGAAGCCATGCCACTGGCCACCACTTGCGACACGCGCAAGATGCCCGAATTGGCGCTCAGGTAGGCATCGCCAGTGCTCGACGTGGCGATCAAACGGGTCACTTCCTTGGGCAACACATCCACGGCCTTGGTGCTGGTGCCAATCGAGCCCACCGCTTGCAGCGTCACACTGCGGCCTGTGGCATTGATCAAGCTGGTGTCGGTGTTGTTGTTGGTCATCGCCCCCCGGGCGTTGACCACCACGGCTCGTGCGGCATCCAGCCGACCCAGGCCCACATCGTCGGCCCCGACAAAAATATCACCCGACACGGCTTGGAACATCGAGCCACTTTCCATGACGATGTCGCCGGTGCCCTCGGTCTCTACCGACAAGCGGCCAATGGCCTTGATGTTGCCCCGCGCTTGCAGGTTGCCCGTCGGCGAATACAGGTCAATGTCCAGGCCCGAGTTGATGTTTTTGACGCTCAGGCCTGTTTCCGCGCCTTGCAAATACACCGAAAAGCCCGTGGGTGTCGAGGCATTGACGCCCCCGGACGCGCTGGCCTTGACCACCAAGGGGTTGGCCAAGGTGCCCACCGATCCATTGAGTGCGGTCAGCGATGCCTCACCGGCCTCCAAAGAGCGTGTGCGTTCAGTGCCACGCGCATCGATGATGGCGTTTTGCGCCGTCAGCCCCACAAAGCCGGGTGAATACACATCGGCAATCCGCATGTCACCGGTCTGTGTGATCCAGATGCCGTCTTGGGCGCGTGCCACCAAGGTGGCATTGCTGGGGGTGCCCCCGCCAGTCAGTGTCATGGTCACCGGCTTGAGGCTGGTGCCGATGCTGCCTGTGGCCGCTTCCAAAATGGCCTTGTGGCCCTGAATGACCGAATCGGTGGAGCCCGAAGCATTGAGCACCGAGCCACTGACTTTGATGCGGATTTCGCCGTTGCCGACCACTTTTTCCAGATTGGCATCACCCCCGTTGGGGTAAGCATCGGTGGACTCGGAGCCCAGGTACACAAAACCGTTGGAGGTGAGGTTCAGCTTGTTGGACAACACATCGAAAGTGTCCTTTTTGACCACCGTCAGCATCCAGGTCGATTTGTTCAGCACCATGTCGTCCGACTCGGCCGACATGATGGTCAGCTGGTCTTCGGTGGTCAGGCCACCGGCCTTGAGCAAATTGATGGTGACCGCGCCATCGTCTCGGCCGATTTTTCCACCGGGTCGCAAAACCACGCGGTTGCCGATCACGTTGGGTGCTTCGATGCGCGTTTGGGTGTCGGTGGAGGACTTGGAGAAAATCGCCTTGGGCAGAGGACTGCTCAACTCGGCGGTGCTCCAGGTGGACATGGCGTCCACCGCAGGTCGTCCTGCCGCCACGTTGGCCGCATTGATCTGGTCAATGATCAGCGTGTCCGAGGTCTGGTAAGCGGTGGTGCCGTACAGCGCATGCAAATCTTTGAGCTCTTGCGTGCGTGCCGATTCCAGCGCCGTGATCTGGGCCGCGCTCAGGCCGTTTTGGCTCAGCTGCTGCTTTTCGGCGGTGGTGTAGGTGAAGGCATAGGTGGCCGGGTTGTAGCTGTCGGCGGTGTAACTGACCACCGCACCGGTGCTCGGATTGACCGAGGTGACCACCGCATTGCGCAAGCCCCAGTAACGTCGGAAGGAATTGCGGGCGCTGCGCAGGGTTTGCTGGCGGCTGACCTCGGCATCCGCGCCTTGCAAGGACGCCGACTTCCACAAGGCCAACAGCTCTTCTTCGGTGCGCACATCGCGGGTCTCGTTGCGGTTGTTGTCGATCAAGTCGCCACCCGCTTCGATGTACACATCGCCCCCACTGGAGGCCACCTGGTTGACCCACAGGTTGCCCGTGGCTTGCTTGAGTGCAATGCCGCGTGCTGCCGTGGCCGTGATGCCACCACCCGCCGAGTTTTCGGTCTGGATGTTGAGGGTGGACTTGACCGAGCCATCGGCGTTGAAACTGCCAATGCCCCCGCGCGGCGCCGAAATTTCGATGCTGCTGCCCGACACATGCACCTTGCTGGGGTCCACGCCCACAATGTCCTCGTCGCCGAACAACCAAATCTTGCCCGTGGTCGAGACTTGGTTGATGCGCAAGGCACCGCCCAAGCTCTGAAAGGCGATGTTGCCCTTGGTGGAGGTGGCTGTGAACGAGCCGGTGCCGGTGATCACGTTGATCGGGCTGCCTTGGCTGCCGATGCCGGTGGCGGCGTAAAAGCGCAGATCGTCGCCCGTGACCGAGGTGCCGCCGCTCTGCTGCACGATCGAGCCCAGTGAACTGGTCAAAGAGACCAAGCCCACGTCGTTGACCAGGTCACCCGAAAAACGGATGTCTTTTTTGCTGGCCACTTGAATCAAACCACTCGTGTAGCCCACCATTTCGATGGCAATCGGGTGGTCGGCACGCACCCTTTGGGTGAACACATCCTTGCTGCCCACCTCGGTGCGGTAATCCACGTAGAAGGTTTTCTTGAAGCACATGAAGCCGCACTTCTTCCACTGCCGCTTGTAAATTTCTTTTTCTGCGTCGGTGGTGATCGTTTGCGTGCCCATCCAGAAATTGCCAGAGGGCGGACTGGCCGTGGTCACATAAATGCCCTCGGCCATGGCCGAGGCTGTTTTGACGATGGTCTCGACACTGTTCCAGTTGATCGCCTTCAGGTTGATCGCCCCCCACAACATGGACGACTTCTGGTACCAGTAGCGTTTTTCCTGGTTGTATTCGTAGCCCGCAGACCAGACATAGGTGCTGTTGGTGACCGGGTTGTAATTGAAGGTGGCCAAGAGTTCCGGACGCGCGGGGTTTGGACTGGCCAGGGTGGAGTTGCTCGAACGCAAAACGGCGGCCGTGGCCCCCCGACCGGCCGTGGTGGTCGACTTGAACACACCGGCCACATTGCGTTCGTAGGTGGTGACCTCGTAGCCCGTGAGGGTGCTGCCCGTGTAGACCGGGCGGTTCAAGTCGGTGATGCGCACCACGCCCGCATCGCCGCCGGTGTCCAGTCCCAGCAAATCCAGGCCATAAGACGTTTGGTTGTCGATGTTGAAACGGGCAAAACCATCGAGCGCCCGGACCACACCACCACCGGTGTTGATGATGGAGCCCACCATCTCCACCAAGCCGCCGGTGATGTTGGTTTCGGCCACTTGCAATCGGTCTGTGGACGCGTTGTAGTGGATGATGGGTTCTTTGCGTCGTGCAGCAATGGCGGCCAATTCATTGTCGCGTTGGGTTTGGGTGATGGTGCCGTTTTCAAAGCGTTTGGTGACATCCAACTCG
The DNA here is from genome assembly GCF_001269405.1 of Limnohabitans sp. 2KL-3. Lineage (NCBI taxonomy): Bacteria > Pseudomonadati > Pseudomonadota > Betaproteobacteria > Burkholderiales > Comamonadaceae > Limnohabitans > Limnohabitans sp. 2KL-3. The sequence goes on along the minus strand of NZ_CXON01000003.1, from coordinate 151,510 downwards.
CTGTCGGTGCTCAGGCGGCCGCTGATTTGCAACAGCGGTGAGCGCGACCGGTTTCTCGGCCATTCTGTTTTCCAGCTGTTGATCCTTGAACCCACTGATGCGTCGGTCAGTGTGACGGCGTAGTCGGACTGGCCCGACTGGATCGTGCCATTGATGTTGAGGTAGCGGGCCCCCAGGAAAATGCCACCACTGGCGTAAATGCCGCCCGTGCCATTGCGCAAACAATTGGATGAGAAGCTGGTGCTGGCAGGGCTGCCGGCGCGGGCCGTGCCGCAGCGCACCACGCCCATGTTGTTGAGCTTGTTTTGCTGGTCATCGTTGTAGGCCACCGCATACAGGTTTTCGGGTGAGCCCCCAATCGACTGGCTCACGGTGGGCGAAGACAGCACAAAGTTCTTGCCCGAATTGACGGTGATTTCCAGGCCATCCAGACGCGGCGTGTACAGCGCATCCTCAGCGATCACCGAAATGCTGCCCGAAGTGTTGTCCAGCAAGATCGAGCCGAGTTTGTTGTAGGCCAAGCCGTTGACCCGGATTTCGGGCGAACGCATCTGGTCTTGCCGCAAATCGGCGCTGCTGCCATCCGGGGCGGTGGCGATGACCGGGTTGGCCGAGACCACACCCGTGGACACATAGCTGTTGAGGATCTTGATGGTGGGCAAGGCCTCGGCCGGGCCACCGCCTCGGGTGTCGATGCTGTCCACGGTGATGTTGATGCCCGTCTTCACATCGCGGTTGAAGCTGGCAATGTCGGCATTGCTCTTGAGGAAAGTGCCGTTGTATTTGGCAAAACCACCGCTGCTGTCGATGATCAGGTCCTTGGCCCGGATGTTCATTGGGCTCTTGTTGTCGATCAAAATTTCAGAGTCGGCTCTGGCCACCACTGTGGCGGTGCCGGTCACGTTGTTGCCAAACAGCTCCACGTTGCCGCTGCCAGCCCGGATATTTTTCAGGGTCAAAAAGGTGCCCGGCACGTTTTCTTGCGGCACGATCTGCGTGGCCCCGGTATCGGGGTCGGTCTCGATGGTGGCAAAACCTTCGCGCAGCAGAGTTTGCAAATAAAACGCCATTTCGGCTTCCACGAAGGCCCTCACCTCGGGAATGTCACCGTAGTTTTTCAACTGGTTGTACAGCGTTTCCAGGTAGGCGGCTCCTGTGGCGGCCAAGTCTTCGGTGCCAATGCTGTAGCGGATATTGCCCTCGCTGGACGCCACCGAACCATTGGCGTTGATCACCAGTTTTTGTTTGTTGCCATAGCCCGCCTCAATCAGGCCTTTCAAGGCCACATTGGCCGTCAAGGTTTTGTTGGAGCTGCCGTACTCGCTGCTCAAACCCATCAACTCGCCCACTTCGCGGGTCCAGTCGCTGACCTTGCCCTTGCCCTCCACGATGTAAGTGCCGCTGATGCCCCCCAATTGGATCAAGCCACCCGAGCGAACCGATTGGCTGTCGAGCGTCAGGTTGTTGGTCAGGTTCAGCGTGGCTTGCACGTCGGGGTTGACCGACACCGGAATCGCCGAGTGGTTGAACAAATCGGCCCGCGCCGTGACAAAGTTTTTGTTGCGCCAAAAATCCTTGTCTTGACCGGCCAAAAGCGACACCGAGTTTTCACCCACAATTTGGGTGCCCGTGCCCACGCTGACCAGGTTGGTCACGTTGGCCAAAGCCAGCGCATCGCCTTGCGCTGCGGCCGCTGCGCCATAGGTTTTGGTGATGGTGTTGGCCTCAATGTCCACATAGGACAAGGCGTTCACATGCACATCACCGGCCACCTGAATGTTGTCGCGTGCACCCAATTTGGCCGTGGCGTTGGCGATCGAGTTGATTTCGGTGTCCACCAAAGCAATCGGCAATGCCCCGCCAATGTCCAGGCGTCCCAAAGACGAGCCCCGGAACTGGTTGTAGGCCCGCACTTCCAGCAAGCCATTGCCGCTGTCGCCCAGGTTCAACACCACATCGTCCCCGATTTCGGCCACCGCGTTGCCATTCAGGATGGTTTTGGCATCGGCACCCGCACCGGCAATCACACCGCCACCGCCGCCTTGTACGTTGATGGCCGTGAGGTCCGTGCGCTCCACATCGTTGGTGGCCAAAATTTGCAACTGGGCCCCCGTCAGTTTGGCGTTGTTGCCCAATTTGGCTGTGGCCGAACCCGTCAGAGACGCCACGGTCACCGCACCCGAACCCCCAAATGCCGAGGCATTGATGGTCGAGGCCTGGGTGTCAAAGCGCACCTTGCGCTCTGCCGTCACGGCCGTGAGGCCATCCACCAGCAGGCCTGAGCCGCTGCTGGACAAAGTGGCACTGACGTTTTGAACATGGTTGATGCGGGCATCAGCCCCCGCCCCGGCCACCACACCGCCGCTGCCCGCCACCGCATCGGCATCGATCAACTCGTCGCCCCGTGCGCTCACCGTCAAGGTGCCTTGAACGCGCCCGGCCAAGCCACTGGCATTGGACGAGACGGTTGAATTGCTCTCGGTCATGGCCACGGCCACACCGGCCCCCACAAACCCTACACCCACCCCGGTGGAATCCGAGTTCATGCGCATGGCGTCGTTGGCCATGATGGCCACATCGCCCGTGGCTGCCAAAGTGGCCCCGTTGCTGAAGGTCACGGCGGCTGTACCTTGGTTGCTGGCCGTGGCCCCGGCGCCTTGTGCGCCCAAGAGCAAGCCCCCGCCACCGGCCACAGCCTTGGCCGTCACGCTCGAGTCGCCGTGGCCCAGCACCGCATTGACCAGCATGTTCTTGCCGCTCAAAGACAGCGGTCCATTGGCCAGCACCTGCACGTTGGTGTCCACCTCGGACAGCGCCACCGACACCCCCATGCCCACGCCGCGCCCGACCGAAACGCCCAAAGCGTAGGCGTCTGCGCTGGGCGTCGACAAGGCCAAGAGCGACAAATCGCCCGTGCCCGCGTCGAGCACCGTGTTGCTGGCCAGTGTCAAAGTGACCGAGCCACTGTCGCTGGCGGTCGCGCCTGCGCCCGAACCTGCATACACACCGGCCGAGCCCCCCGTGGCTTGGGCGGCGGCTGTCGCACTGCGTTCGGCTTGCGCCGTCCAGCCCGTGCCGCTGTGTTGACCGCTCACCGTGGTCGCCACGCTGCCCGACTGCGTGGCAGTGGCTGTGACCACCCCGACTGACACCACACCGGCAGTGGCACCGACGGCCTCGCTGCGCATCGAGGCCTGGTCCAGCGCCTGCACATTCACCGAGCCCCCGGCACTTGACGTGCCGGCCAAACTGGCCGTGCTGGCCGTGGTGTTGGACGCCACCGACACCGCGGCGCCCACGCCCACAAAACCGCCCGCGCCCGAAATCGCCCGGCTCTCAACGGCCGGAACGCCCTCGCTGGGCGTGCGGTTGCCCGACTGAATGTCGATGTTGCCGGCCACGGCCATATTGCCCACCGACACCCCCGCGTGGTTGGCCCCGCCCAGCAGGGTGATCGCCACGCCTGCACTGATGCCGGCCGCTCCGCCCAAGGCCACGGCCCCGGCGTTGTTGTCCACCGAGGTGCGGTCCAGACTGGCCACCGTCAGTGAGCCGGCCGTGACTGTGGTCGCGGCCACGGTGGCCGAGGTGCGGTGGCTGCCCGAGGCCCCTGCATACGCCCCTTGGGTGTCGTAGCGACCGCTGTTGTTGGCCGAATCGCTTTCGGCCGTGGTCAGGGCCGAGCCCGAGCCTTGTGAACGGTTGGCTTGGGTGACCGAGCCAATTTGTCCCAGGGTACTGGAGCTGCCGGTCAATTCGCTGTTGGCATTGCTGTCGGGCGCACTGCCAAACACCAACACGCCCACCGCACCACTGACACCCACAAAACCGCCACCGCCTGCGGTGGCCGTGATCATGTCGATGTTGGCCTCGCGCTCGGCCTTGACATTGAGCGCACCCGAGACCCGCACGCTGGAGGCGTCCACTTTGGCCACCACCGTGCTCTTGCCCACCACCACGTTGGCCGACGAGCCAATGCCCGCCACGCCACCCACGCCAATTTGCCCGGCATTGTGGTTCAGCGTCACCGTCTCATTGGCCGTGACCGACAAAGAGCCTGCACCCGAGGCCTTGTTCAGGGTCACCCGCGAGGTCTCGCCCACCCCAGTGGTCACCACCGCCGTCAACACGCCATCGCCCAGCGTGCGCACATCGGCGGTGTAACTGCCGTCGGCGTTGCGTGTGGCCGTGACCGAACGTGTGCCATCACCCACCGTGACCACGGCTGTGCCGGTGGGCTGAATCCCGCTGTCGCCCTTGAGCACAAAACGCACCGCGCTGTCGTTGCGGGCATCCACCTGGTCAAAACTGGACAAAGTGGCAATGCGTGTGGCTGCCACCGGCAAAGCGCCCAACACCGGGGCGGTTTCCGAGCTGTTGATGCCGGTCGATTTGAACAAGGTCGTGCTCGACGCCTTGCTGGTGCCGCTCTCCGTCAGCACCACCTTGGCCATCAAGGGGCCGTCGGCCAGGCTGGCCACGTTGGCGGTGTAGGTGCCGTCGGACTGGCGCACGGCGGTCACCGTGAGTTCGCCATCGGACACCGTGACCACGGCCGAAGCCGGATTGACCCGACCATTCAAGTCGTTCAGGCTAAAGCGCAGCTGGGTCTGGTTGCCCGTGCCTACCTGGTCATAGTCCGACGCCAGGGTGATCGCCACTGGCGCATTGTTGGACGAGGCCACCAAGCCCGTAGCCAAGGTGCGCCGGCCCAGCGTGGACGTGCCGGTCAGTCCCGCCTCGGTGGCACCCTCCATCACCGTCACTGCAGCGCCCACGGCCACACCCGCCAAGCCGCCCACGGCAGCGGCTGCGCTGACGGCAAACGATTCGGTGCGGTTGTCGGCGTCAATCACCACGGCCCCATCGGCCTTGAGGGTGGTGTTGTTGACTTTGGCCCGTACGGTCGAGCCCGACACATTGACCGTGAAGCTCAGGCCCGCGCCCAAAGCGCCACCCCCTGCAATGGAGCCGGCCACCAAATTGGCACTGTTGGTGCCATCGGCCACCACCGACACGGTGTCGGCCGACAAGGTGCTGTTGTCGATCAAGGCCTCGGTGGTGCCCTTGAGCAGCACCACATCGCCGCTGCCGGCCAAACCCGCAGAAGCGCCGCCTGCGGCCCCGACCGAGATTTGCGCCACGGAATTGGTGGACACGGCTTTGACATCCGCAGCGCCTTTGGCAAACACCCGTGCGCCACCGATGATCTCGGCCCGAGTGGCGCGCTCCACAATTTCGGTGCCCAAAGAACCCGAAACCCCCACGCCCCCAATGGCCAGGGCCGAGGCCGAGCTGGCCACCATGGCATGGTTGGCCGCCATCACATCCAGGCTTTGGGCGGCATTCGCGCCCGCTGTGTCTTGGATGAAGCGTGCCTTGTCAATGTAGGCGCGTGTGGTGCCACCAATCTGGTCCACATTGATGGCCGCACCTGCAGCACCCGTAAAACCGCCGCCAGCGACCGCTGTCACCGCCCCGATTTGCTGAATGGCGGTGGCTTGCACCGCCAGACCCTTGACCGTTCGGGTGCCAAAGCTGGCTCCGTTCATCACCGAGTCTGACACCTGGTTGATGTTCATCAAATTGGGGGCGCTGGCCAGGCTCGACTGGCGCACCGTCAGGCCACTGCCTTGGGCCATGGCGTTGATGTGCGTGTCCAAACCGACCACGCCCGCAGTGGTGCTGCTGGTGATGATGTTGGTCAGCACCCCGCCCGCTGCACCGACCCCGGCGGCCCCAAAACCCACAGCGCCAGCCAAGGCGCGAATGCGGTCCCGGCTGTTGGCTGTGATGGCGACCGAATCGGTGAAGTACAGGTCGCTGACGGTGGCGTCAGCCCCCACGGTGGTGTGGGTTTGTGCGTTGATGACACTGACCGCCACCGAGCCTTGCACACCGGCCGCACCGGCGCTCATGCCTACGGCAATCGTGTCAATTTCGTTGTCGCTCTCGGTGGACACCACCAGGTCGTCACCGCTCAAGGTCCAATTGCCCTGACCTGCATAAAACCGCGCAATGGGTTCACCCAGCAAATTCGCGCGGGTCACGGTGCCAATGCGGTTGACCGCCACAGCAGCCCCCACGGCTGCACCCAGGCTGCCCGATACGTTGCCCGCCAGAGAGTCGATGTTGGAGGCTTGTCGTGCGCTCACCGTCAGTGAGCTGGTGCTGGACAGGTTGGTGCCTGTCCAGTTGGCCGTGATCTCGTCTTCGAGCAAGTTCGTGGCGTTCGACCCCGAAATGGCGGCTGTGCCACTGGCTCCTGCGGCGACGCCAATCGACTCGATGGACGAGGTCGAATAGGCGCTGACCACCGCTGGGCCTGCGACGCGTACATTGCTGGCGAGCACCTCGGCTTTGACCACTTTGCTGCTGTCGGCATTGCCCGCCGTGCGGCCCAAATAATTCAAGGCCAAAGCTGCGCCACCCCCGGCCGCGCCGCCGCCCGCCACGGTGCCCGCAAACGACTGAATGCTCGAGGTGTCACGGGCCAGCACATTCACAGCGCTGGCATTGACCACCAAATTGGTGCTGTCCAGTTGCGCCAACACCGTCGAGGTGAGGGCGTTGGTGGTGTTGGAGCCTGCCAGGGCCACCGAGCCGCCGCCGGACATGCCGGCCGCCACCGATTTGATGACCCCCGAAGACGTGGCCTGCACATCGACCTGACCGGGTGCGCGCACCGTGCTGCTGGCCACGCGAGCCGTCACATCGCCGCCAATCTCGTTGACCGCCACCGCCGCGCCCACGGCCGCTCCGCCCGAGCCGCTGATCGTGCCGGCCAGAGAAAAAATATCGCTGTCGTTGTCGGCCGTCACACTGAACGCGCCGCCGTTGGTGACCTGCGTCACGCTCACCGCCTGGGCTTTGACGCTGGCGGTGAGTTGGTTGGTGGTGAAGCTGCCATTGACCGAGGTCACGCCATCGGCCGCGCCCGAGGCCGCCACCGATTTGATTTCGCCGCGCAAGTCGGCATCCACCGCCACGGCCGCTGCCGCTGCCGCGTGCAAGGTCATGCCCGACAAATGGGCCTGCACCGCACTGCCCACTTGGTTGACCGCAATGGCCGCGCCAAACGCACCTGCGGCGCTGCCCGACACATTGCCTGCAAAAGTGCGCACCGTGGCGGCGTCGTCGGCTTGCACCGTGAGCGAGGTGGCCGTGCCATACAGCGAGCCACCTGACCAAGTGGCTGTGATCTCGTCTTCAAGCAAGTTGGTGGTGTTAGAGCCGGTCACCGCGCCGCTGCCGCTGCCACCCACCGCCATGCCCATGGACTGGATGGTGGCGGTGGACAAGGCCTGCACCTGCACCGCGCCGCCTGAGCTCATGCTGCTGTTGACCACCTCGGCCTTGACCCCTTTGCTGCTGTCGGCGTTGGTGGCCGTGCGACCCAAAAAGTTGAGCGCAAACGCCGCACCGCCAGCGGCCGTGCCGCCCCCGGACACCGTGCCTGCAAACGACTGGATGACCGAGCTGTCCAGCGCCTTGACCCGCACCGACGACGAAGACGCCGATTGCGTCACGCCACTGACTTGCGCCAACACCTGCGAGGTGATGGCGTTGGTGGTGTTGGAGCCCGCCAGGGCCACCGTGCCGCCGCCTGACATGCCGGCTGCCACCGATTTGATGGTGCCCGACGACGTGGCCGTGACCCCCAAAGCGCCTGTGGCCCGCAAGGTGCTGTCGGCCACCCGGGCGGTCACATCGCCGCCCATTTCGTTCACGGCCACGGCCGCGCCGATGGCCGCAGCGCCTGATCCGCTGATGGTGCCCGCCAAAGAAAAGATGTCGCTGTCGTTGTCGGCGCTCACGGTGAACGCGCCACCGTTGGTGGCTTGCGTCACGCTGGTGGCCTGGGCTTTCACGCTGGCCGTGAGCTGGTTGGTCGTGAAGCTGCCGTTGACCGAAGCCCCACTCGATGCAGCCCCCGAGGCCGCCACCGACTTGATCTCGCCACGCATGTCGGCATCGACCACCACCGCGGGTGCCGCGTTCAGGGTCATGCCCGTCAGCGTGGCCTGCACTGCGCTGCCCACCTGGTTCACGGCAATGGCCGCACCAAACGCGCCCCCGCCGCTGCCCGCCACATTGCCCGCCAAAGTGCGCACGGTGGCCGAGTCATCGGCTTGCACCGTGAGCGACGTGGCCGTGCCATTGAGCGAGCCGCCAGACCAAGTGGCCACGATGTCGTCTTCGAGCAAGTTGGTGGTGTTGGAGCCCGACACCGCGCCGCTGCCGCCACCGGCCACGGCCATGCCCATGGACTCGATCAACCCCGAGGACAGGGCCTGCACCTGCACCGCCCCGCCAGAGTTCAAGCTGCTGTTGAGCACCTGGGCCTTGACCCCCTTGCTGCTGTCGGCATTGGTGGCCGTGCGGCCCAAAAAGTTGAGCGCAAAGGCCGCGCCGCCCCCAGCCGTGCCGCCCCCGGACACGGTGCCCGCAAAGGACTTGATGATGGAACTGTCCAGTGCCTTGACCCGCAAAGACGAGGACGCCGCCGACTGCGTCACGCTGCTCATTTGCGCCAGCACCTGCGAGGTGATGGCGTTGGTCGTGTTGGAGCCCGCCAAGGCGTTGGTGCCGCCGCCGGCCAAACCGGCCGCAATCGATCCAATGTTGCCCGACGAGGTGGCATCGACCTGAACGGCCCCGGTGGCCCGCAGCGTGTAGCTTTGCAGGCTGGCGGTCACGTTGCCGCCAATTTCGTTGGTCGACACGGCCACGCCAGCGCCGGCCGTTCCGGCCCCGCTGATGGTGCCCGCCAGGGACGCGATGTCGGCATCGTTGTCGGCCAGCACCTTGAAGGCACCGCCGTTGCTGTTTTGGCTGCCGCCCACCACCAGGGCCTGCACATCGGACTCGATCACGTTGCTCGTCACGCTGCCGTTGATGGCCGTGGTGCCCGCACCGCTGCCCGAGGCGGCCACCGAGCGGATCGAGCCGTCGAGCTTGGCGTCAACGGTCACCGCCACCGGCGCCACCAACACCGAGTCTTTCAGGCGTGCCGTGACCTTGAAGTCTTCAGGCCCCTTGCCCATGTGGTTGACCGCCACCGAGCCCCCAATGGCCCCGGTGCCCCCGCCCGTGACCGCACCGGCCAGCGACTCGATGCTGCCCGCTTGCGAGGCGTGCACCGTCAATGTGGTGGCCGAGCCGTTGAGGGTGCTGTTGTCCACGTTGGACAAGGTCGTGCCATTGAGCACGTTGGTGCTGGACGAACCTGCAGCCGCATAGTCTTTGCCACCGGCCAAGGTCACCGACAAAGTCTGGATGCTGGCGTCCGAGTCGGCCAGCACCGACACCGCCGTGCCCGCGTTGATGGTGGACGACAAAATTTGCGCTGAGCGTGTGCTCTCGATGGTGTTGTAGCCCAAGGCTAAAGCGCCCGAATAGCCCTTGGACGCCGAGACGCCACCGGCCAGTGAGCGGATGCGGGCGCTGCTGGCACCACTGCCTTCACCGGCTTGCACACGCACCGTGCCCCCGGTGACGGTGGACGTGCCAATGCGGGCTTCGGTCACATCGGCCGTTTCGTTCACGGTCACGGTGCCTGCAAAGCCCACATTGCCCGTGGACGCTGCGCCCGAGGCGGCCACCGACATCACATCGCTGGTGTTGCTGGCTTGCACCTGCACCGTGCCCGAACCCACGTTGACGGTGGTGGCGTCGATGGTGGCGGCATTGCCCGCCGAGCGTGTGCTGATGGACGAGCCGCCCGAGGTGTAGGTGCGTGTGCCGTTTTGGGTGTAGGCCACGGCAGCGCCTGCGGCCTTGCCATTGCCCCCGCCCACGGCAAAACTCAGGTTGCCGGCCAGGCCAAAGGTGTTGCCATTGGTCTCGGAGTTCACGCTCAACTGGCTGGCCGTGACCGTGCCGCCGGTCACTTGTGCCTGGGTGCGCTGACCCATCAGGTTCACGCTGGCCGAGCCCATGCCCGAAAACTTGCCTTTGGTCGCCCCCACGCCCGCAGACACGCCCACGATGTCGGCCCGGCTGATGGCGGACACGCTCACGCCGCCGGTGGCGGTGATGTTGCCATTGAGCTGTGCGCCGTAAGTGGTTTGAATGTCGTTGTGTACATACGACAGTCCCAGGCTGGAGGCGTTGTTGCCCAGCGTCACGCTCAGGGTGCCCGCCACGCCCACCACACTTTCGCCGCCCACCGCGTCTTTGAATTCGCTGGTGTAGCCGTTGCTGGCCGAACTCATCTCGAAGTCGATCACCTCGGACGCACGCACCGCACCGATCAAGCTGTCCAGCGTTGCCGTGGCGCTGGCGGCCGTGCCGCCACCTTGCACGACCAAGTCACCCGTCAGGTTGACCACCGCGCTGTTTTTGACGCCCGCACTCACGGTGGTGCTGACGTGGTTGGTCACAAACGAGCCCATGAGTTGGCCCGCCGAAGTCGCGTCGCTGCTGGTCTGCACCCCCGCCACCGCGCCCACGCCTACCACTTTTTGCGAGGACAAAGCCAGCACCGACAAGTCGTGGGCCTGCGTGAGCGCACCCCCGGACACCTGCGCCTGTGTGCTGCCATTGGCATTGACGATCGAGACGGCCGCACCCACCCCGGCCGAGCCCTTGCCGGTGCTCACCGACAAGGCACCACCCCCCGCGCCAATGCGGCTGCGGTCATAGGCCACCACGGTCACACCCGTTGCCGTGGGGCTGGCCACATTGCCCGTGACGGTGGAGTTTTCAATCGATGCCAGGGTGTCATCGTTGGTGGTGGTGACCGAGGCCGCCCCCACCACCGACACGCTGGTCTTGCTGCCTTTGGACAGGTTGGCCGAAATACCCGTGGCCACAGCCGTGCGCTCGCCCGACTTGATGGCCTGCACGTTCAAGCTGGTGGCGGTGTCGGCCAAGTCGGTCACGCTGCTGTCCACAATGCGTGCGGTGGTGTCGTCGTCCGATTTTTGCAAAGCCACAGCGCCCGCAATGGCGGCGCTGAAGGTGGTGGATGCGTTTTTGGACATGGCCAGCGCGCCGCCACCGGCCACGCTCACTTGGGTCAGATCGGACAGCGCCCGCACCGTCAAACCGAGGGTGCCTGCGCCTTCGGCCTTGATCACGGCGCGGTCCACCAGCGCTGTGGTGTCCAGGTCGGTGGTGTTGGTGACAATCGCACCGGCCCCGGCAATGGCAAAACTCGGCGGCTTGCTGGCGGCCGGTTCACTGGCAGCGGCACTGTCTGAGCCCGAGCCTTTGGCCGGTTCGCTGGCTTCGGCCACGGGGGCCATGCTGGCATCGCTGCCGTCCAGCTGTGCTTGGGTGTCGGCCGAATCGGTGGCGGTTTTGTCGGCCAGGTTTTCTCCGGTGCTCTTCGGAGGAGCGGGCTTGTCGGCGGGTGGTTTTTCGCCCGCTGTGGCCCCGGCCACCGCCATGGCCACAATTTTTCCGTCGGTTCGCGCTTCGACCCGCATGGCCCCCGCCACGATGGCCCCCACCGTGCCCTCGGTGGTGTCGGCACCGCCCGAATCGGCGTCGTTGTCGCCCACATAGGCGCGGGTGTCCCCGGTGATGCTGTTGATGGCCAGGCCAATGCCCACGCCCGAATTCTCACTGCGCGAGACGGCGCCGGTCATGGCAATCACCCCCAACGAGGCGTTCGCTTCCACCGCCACTTGGGTGGCATTCACAAACGCTTCGCGGCTGACCGAGGCGCGGGTGGTTTCCTTGAGCTTGTTGTAAGACGCGATGCCATTGACGGCCACGCCCGCGCCTTGGCCCGAGGTGGGCGAAATCGAGACCAGCCAGTCGTCGGTCTCGGCCGTGGTTTCCAGCCGGAAGGTGTTGATTTCGGCCCGGTCGGCAATGCCGGCAATGGCCGTGTTGTCGCGCGACACCATTGAGAAGGTGCCCCCCACCGAGGTGCCCGATGCGCCTGCGGCCGGGGCAGGGCCACCGGCGTGGTGCAAGGTCTGCACATGGTTGGCGGCTTTGACCACCGTCGATCCATTGAAGCTGCGTGTGAAATTGATCTCGTCCACCTCGGGCCCGGTGGGGGCGACCCGTGTGGTGCTGACAAAGTCGCCCAGCACACCCAAGTCCTTGTCCAGGCTGTAGGTGTTGATGGGGATCAGCATTTCCACCAAGTCCGAATCAAACCCGACTTCTTTCACGTCATACGTCCAGGCGGCTCCCCCGGTGATGCGGGTGGTCAGCTTGGCCCCCGTGTCCACCCAAGCCCGGGTGTCGTTTTTCATGAAGCTCAAGTTCACCGCCCCGGCGGCGGCCAGGTTGGTGGCCGAAGACGTGGCCCCCACGCGGGTGTTGAAGCCGTCCAGCAAAAAGTCGGTGCCGCCCATGATGTTGGCATAGGCCGAGGAAAAACTGCTCCAGTCCAGCGGCAAACCGTTGGTGTAGAACTCGGGCATGTCGGTGGCTGCATGCACGGCCACATGGTTGCCCGTAATTTGGGCCCCCGAGCCCACCAAGGCGCGGGTGGTCATGTTGTGGTTGCCGTAATTGAAAGCGGCGGCCAGACTGACCTTGGTGCCCTGCGAATCCTTGGTGTCCGAGGTCGCTTCGGCGGTGGCCACGCTTTGCAGCTGGCCCACCAGGGTTTGGGCGTCCACCACCGCGTTGCCCCCGGCGGTGACGATGGCCCCTGCGCCCACCGTGGCGCGGGTGGTGTGGTGTGATTCCGACCAGGTCAAGGCCCCGGCCAGGCGCAGGGCAGGGGGTTTGGATTCGGCCGGTGCACCGCCCGATTCCGTGTCCGCGCCGCCGGAGACCTCATCTGCCATGGCCTTGAAGCTGGCCAACAAACCTGCTTCGGCCGCAGCGCCTGCATCGTCCTTGGAATATTCCAAAGAAGTGGGCAATCCGGCCAAAGCGCTTTCTTCCTCTTCTTCAGAGGCGTTGGCCGAAGTGGCCGAAATCGCGTTTTTGGCCGAGGCGTTCATGGCCATGATGCTGACGTGGCCGTCGGCCGTGATCTGCCCGTCCATCGTCACGCTGGTGGTGGACTTTTGCAGCGACAGCGCCCCCACCACCCCGGCCGTGCCCCCGCCATACACCGTCACCTCGGCGGTGGTGTCGTACTGACCCGAATGAAAGGCTTGCAGCAAGACATCGCCGCCGCTTTGCAGGGTGGCCCCCGCCGCCACATTCACGGTGGTGTTCACTTCGGAAGTGGATCCTGCAAACACAATCGACGCCACATTGGCTGCGCCGGTGTCGGGATCGGTCACACCCGCTGCCGCACTGGCCATGCTGACCGTGGTCTTGGAGGCGGCCACCAAAGCGATGTCGCCATCGGCTTGCAGGCTGGCCCCGCCTTTGACGTCGACCGTGGTGTTGCCCAGCACGCGGGCAAAACCAGCGCTCAGGTTGGCTTTGGCCGAACCTTCTGTGGCGGTTTCCACACTCACCGAACGGTCGGCCATGGCCGTCAGGGCGATGTTTTCGGTGGCTCTGAGCACCGCCGTGGGCTGCAAAGTGACGGTGGCATTGCCCTTGGCCTGCACATAAGACAGACTGGCTGCAAACGGCATTTCGCTCAGCGCCAGGTTCACGGCTTCTTGCTGGATGGCCCCCGAGGTGCCGCCAAACGAGGCGGCCGACTCGATCGAGGCCGTCAGCGTGACATTGCGCCCGGTCAGTGTGCCCGCCACATCGATGCTGGCGTTGGCTTCTGCCATGCTGATGAAGGTGACCCATTCGCTGGCCTTGCTGGCCGTGAGTGTGATGTCTCCGGCGGTGTAAGTGGTGCCGCTTTGGTTGATGACCGACGCGTCCAGCGTGGCCCCCGACTGCACCGTGATCGACGGGGCCTCCAAAGTGATGTTGCCGCTGTGGCCCAAAGAGGGCGTTGAGGGGTTGTTGCCGATGGCGGTGGCGGCTGCGGCCACGCCGCTGGCCGAGCCTGCCGCTGCCGTCACCTTGCGGGTGTTCAGCGTCACGCCGGAGTTCACCTTCAAGGTTTTGGTGGCGTCCAGCGACAGGTTGGCCCCGTTGGTGTACACGCTGCCCGAAACCACCAAGTCTTCCGGGTCAATGTAGGCCAGACCGGCCGGGCCCTGGTCGCTGCCCGCGTCCAGGGTCACGCTGTTCAGGTGGATTTGTTTGGCCGCCGACAGCTCAATGAAACCCCCGGCACCGGTGCCGTCACCCCGCGCGGCCAAAGTGGCTCCGGCCGCGTTGCTGGCGCTGCCATGGGCAAACAAGCTCACTTGCCCGCCCTGGCCCCCACTGCCCAGTGCGGCCGTGGCCGACACCAGCGCTTGTGCCCCCAAATCGATGTTGCCACCGGCCACCACACGCACCCCTCCGGCCTGATTCCAGTGCGAGGCGTCGGCCAAGAGTTTGCCGTTCAGCAGCACATCGCCCGGGGTGGTGATGTCGATCACGCCATCGCGCTCGACCACCGGGTTCAAACTGCGCAAATCGCCCAGGTTGACCGCCGAGCCCGCTGCGCGGCCCCCCACCATGACACGACCGTTAACCACCACCGCTTGCGCGGCGTCCTGGCCCTGACCGGCCATGATCTGCACGCCATCGCGGGCGTTGATTTCGCCATCGATGCGCACCGAGCCGGTGTTTGAACGCTCAAACTGCCCCGACAAAATGCCCGTGACCTGGTTGGCCGACAAGCCCGGGCCAGAGGCCAGCATGGCATCCACAAAGGTGGTGGAGGGCGCGGCAAAAGTCAGCCGGCCCGTGTCGATGCGGCCATTGGGGCCGACACCAAAACCGTGCCGGTCGATGAACAACAAATTGCCGCCCACCACGCCCGCGTCCGAGCCCAGGCGGCTTTGCAGCACACCATCGACTTGCACCCGCCCATCACGCACCACGTTGACCAGCCAGTTGGCCCCGGTGGGCACCACCAGCTTGACGGTGTCGCCGTTGCCCACCTGAAACTGCGAGAAGTTGTTGAAGGCATTGCCATCGCGCAAGGTGGTGGTGGTGACCGTTTTGAGCCCCACTTGCGGGCTGTTGACCAGCGTTTGAGTGGCGGCCGAGCCGCTCAAGGTGGTGATGACCGTGCCGTTGGTGGTTTGCGCCACCGCCCAAGGTACCCCTGCGCCCAGCGACACCGCCGCTGCCAGCGGCAACTGCGCCACCCGAACCACTTGGCGGCGCAAGCTGCTGGCCGACTTGACAGAGGCTGGCGGTGTGTAAACGGGCTTGGACATGGTCAACTTTCGGTAAGCGCACAGGCGCTTTTAAAAACAGGGAAATGCGGCAGTCACAACGCAGCAAGGCAGGGGCAAAAGCCCGTCAGGTGGTTTTGGCGGCAGGCACAGCGACCGACTCGGCCTGAGCCAAAGGCCCCGCCTGGCCGTTCAAAGCCGCCAATTGCTGGGCTTCTTGCAAAGCCGCTTGTTTGGCCAACTCGCCCGAGCGGGCCACCAACTGGCGGAACTGGCGCAGCGACAACAAATGCAAATACGCCAGTGTCAGTGCGCCGCTGGTGTGCAGGGCGTGCACCGTGTCGGCCGGCAGGCCTTGCAGCCTGGCCTCGTCCACCGTCATGAAGCCGTGCAACTCCAGGTCGCGGCCATCGGGCAAGATCACTTGCAAAGACCGATCAACCAAAACACCGGCCGCATCCAGTTGGGCCAGCTGCGCGGTGGTGGCCCCCATGCCCGCGTCGGTCTCGGTCAGCTGGCGCAAGCGCTCCAGCAGCCAAGGCAGCTCTTGCCCCTCGGCGTTGAAGAGCGGGTCGCCCACCGAGGGGTTCAGGGCCTCGGGCCGCACCGCCACCAAAAAACGCCCATCGTCGGACTCGCGCACCAAGCGAAACGGCCAAGTGGCCAAGGTGGCGGGCAGGTACTGACCTTGCCAAGCGCCGTCGGCCGCCACAAACAGGTTGTGCCCGGCCTGCAAACCGGTCACGGCCAAAAGGCTCAGGGCACCGTCGGGCTGGCGTGCCATGACACAGGGGTATTCGGCGCAAGCCGCAGGCAGCTCGGCCACCGTCAGGGCCACGGTGACCGAATCGCGGGCAAAACCGTAATCGGGCGACTGGCGGTTGAGCTTGAGGTGCCCGTGTGCCTCGCGGTGCAAGATCACCAGGTCGTTGTTCACAGTTGAGAGTTCAGCGGTCATGGTTCAAGGCTTTCAAAAAATTCGGGTCAAAAAGTGTCTGAGAAATGGGGGCCGATGGGAGGGGTGGAGAACTCGGCCTCACCCCGGTCGCCGGGCCAACTCGCGGCGCAAAGCCTCTTCGTCCCGGCGCAGGCGTTGCAAGGCGTTGTCCTCGTCGGCACTGACCTGCGGCCGGGCCGACAAAGACTGGATGCGGGCCTGCGTGCTGGCCAACTCGGCCAACACGATCTCGCGGGCATGCCGGTCGCGCTGGCGCTGGGCATCGCCACCGGACCCGGCTGGAGCGGCTTGTGGGCTGGGTGGGGGTGCTGAAATGGGTGAGGCGGTGTGTGACACCGTTGCTGAGGCCGTGGGCCGCAGGACCAAAGGCGATGCCACAGACGGGGCCGTGCTGGACTGGCCAGAGGCGGGGGCTGCCACCGTGGCAGCGGCCAGGGGCAGCTGGGACACCTGAGGTGCAGCCACAGGCATCGCCCCCAGGGGTGGGGTGGGTAAACCGTCGAATGCACCGAAAAAGCCAGAAACAGCAGAGGAGCCAGAACCACCAAAGGACCCCAATGAAACGGCGGAAGGGCTGGGCGCGGGCGTCGGGGGGGGCATGTGTGGCGTATTGGCAACAGCGCCAGTGGGCAAGGCATGGGTTGAAGGCACTGCCGCAACCTGAGGCAGGGCAGGGGCTTGGGCCTGAGACCAGCGGCCTTGTTGGGCCAAAGTGCAGCCCTGCGCCCGGGCCTGCACCGGGTGGATGTCATTGGTAAACAGGGGGCCAGGACAGCTGTAAAGCGGTGCGGCTGAAACAGTCTCAGAAGGGGACAAAGGCGGCGCGGCCCCCGCCACCAGCGCCCAAGCCATGCCCACCACACCGGCCACTGCACCACGCAGCACGCCCTGCGCCATGAAGCGCTCAGCGGAAGGCACAGGCAAAGACAAGGTGTTCATTTCAAAATAATTTTTGTGTATTTATTGATGTTAGCATTTGATGCAAATGAGATTGTTGTATTTTACGATTGCATGCTAACATTTCCATGTCAATCGACAGGATCGACAAATTCCACTTCCCCAACCCTCAAGGAAATTTCCATGAAGCGCAACCTCAAACCAGCCGGCAAGCAACGCGGCTTCACCTTGGTCGAGATGTCCGTCACGATGGCAGCAGCAGGTTTGCTGTTTTCCGCCGTGACCACCGGCCAAGAACTGATTGATCAGGCCAAAGCCACCAAGCTGATCAACGACGTCAAAACCGTTGAAATGCAAATTCAGCAATACGCGCAGCTCAAAGGCCGTATGCCTGGCGACTGCGATGCGGATGGCGTGATTGATTACGCGGCGGATGCCAATGCAACGTTGAAAAGCTTGCGCACTGATATTGGTAACAACGCTCGGGCCAGCGAATATTCTTATTCTGTACTTCAACCCACTATCCCTAGCGATGGCGTGAGCGCTATCAATGAAACAGACGGGTGTGCATTGGCTGGCCTAGTTGCTACTGCCCCTGCCGTGACTGACGTTGCTACCAACCTTACCAATGCAAACGTTTGGCTGAATGACTTGAAATTGGCAGGTGTGATCAGTGACAGCGCACCCAACCGCAAGTTGGCTAAGCTTGTACATGAAGATTTCTTGTTTGTCGGAAAAGTGACTGATGCTGGCGCTGAGTCGGCCGCTGGTGCTGACTACAACGCGATCGTGATTCACAACGTTCCACAATGGATGGCTCGTAGATTGTCCACGGCCATTAATGGTCAAGATGCCCGTTCAGACCGTACCCGTGTGCGCATGTTGACCCGTGATGGAGCAACAGGAACCTATTCAACTCTTTGGCAAACAGATGCGACTGCATCTGCAACAACTTCACCAGAAACGCTCTTGGGTACACGCGACAACATGGTGAGTGTGGTGTATTTCTTTGATCGAATTCCAGCTTCAAAAGGTGGCGCTGTCTGATCTATTTGATCTGAAAATGTTTCTCTAAAGCCCCCTGGGATGCCTACGTCCCGGGTGTGCTTTCCCCCATTTTTTCCCAAATTCGACGGCATCCACGCTCCTCTCCATTTCATGAAAACCCTGTTGGTCAGCATGTCGCGCACCGCGACCGCCTACGGTACGCACCCCGTTCGCTATGCCGTGCTCAGTGGCCGCAAGGTGCTGCAGCAGGGGCAGGGGGCGATCGACGAAATGGCGCAGCAAGGCGGGCAGTCTTTGCGGCTGAGCCTGGACTCGCCGGCCAACCTGACCGAGCGCCTGCGTTTGCGTGCCCTGTCGCGGCGTTTTGTGCCGGTGCTGGTGCAGCGGCACTTGACCGACAGCGGTACTTTCACCGAACGCTTTCGGGTGCGCAGCCGGGTCAATTGGTTGCGCCAGGGCGAGGCCGAGGTCGATGTGCTGGCCATGCTCGAAGACGATGCCGAGTTGGCGCACGAGTTGTTGCCCACACGCGAGCGGCCTTTGACCCATTTGCTGACCGCCGAGGCCGCTGTGGCCGCCCTGGTGGGCGCGGTCACGCAGGCGGCGGTGCTGGTGCACTGGTGGCATGTGGGCGGCTTGCGCAGCTTGGGTGTGCGCGAGGGCCGGGTCATTTGGCAGCGTGTGCAGTCTTTTAATGTGAACTCGGGCGACCTGGTCAACGGTGAGTTGGGTGGCAGCAAATGGAAAACCTGGCTGGACTCGGCCGTGCGCACCGCGCCTTTGGAGTTTTCGGGCCTGCATGGCCATGTGATTCGCCTGGGCAATGGCCCGTGGGCGAGCGAGGGCGAGTGGGCCAGCAACGGTTCGCGTGATCTGGTGCTCAAGCTGCAGGCTTTGTTTCAGGGGCTGCCGGGCAACGAGGTTTTGCTGCAGCCCGAGTTGTATGGGGTGGCTTTTGCTTCGCCCCGTGAGAGTTTGATTGTGAACGGCTACCGCCAGCGTGTGATGGCCTGGCATGTGGCCCCGGTCTTGGCGGCCACGGCGAGTTTGCTGGGTGTGGTGCTGCTGGGCGCAGGCTTGTGGTGGCACACCCAGGCGCAGCAAACCCTGGCAGGTTTGAAACAAGAACAACTGAGTTTGCAGGCGCAGGCGCAGGCGCTGCAAAAGCTCAAGCCCCCGCCCGAGGCCGTGATGGCGCTGCGTTCGGCCGCCTGGCGCGAGACCGCCTTGGGCGCCAATTTGCGGGCCGACCGATTTTTGAAAGAAATGCTCACCCAAATACCGGCCGGGGTGCAGGTGCAGTCCTTGACCATCACCCGCAACGGCGCGGCTGCCGAGCGGGTGCGAGTGGCCGATGGCCAGCCGGTGTTGCAGGCCAATGCCGGTGCGGGCAACGGCCGCAAGGCACAGCTGGCCAAAAAAGACAGTGCCAAAGACCCGGGCGCGGTGAGCTTGCAGCCCGCTGGCTTTGTGGACGGCTTTACCTCGGGCACGCCGCTGCGGCGCATGCCGGTGGCGGGTGAGCCGAGTTTTCAGGTGGACCTGAACATTGTGGTGCCCGGCAGCTATGCCAGCGCCAAGCTCAAGGCCGAAAATCTGGCCGAGCGCCTGACCCTGATGGGCCGCTTGACCGACACCCAGCTGACCTTTGAAGACACCGCAGCCGGCACCCCCGGGGCGCGTCTAAAGACGCGTTTGAACATTGCAGCGGGGGCTTTTTGAGCAACGCCCGCAGCCACATGGCCACGGCCGCTTTGTCGCTGGACGACGAAAAACTGTTGCAGCAGTTGGCCAGCAACGGCTTGCTGTCGCCCCAGCAAATGGATTACACACGGCGCATTGGCCAGTCCATGGGCTTGGGTGCGCCACAGGTGCTGCGCTTGTTGCGCCTGGCCAGTGACTTTGACATGGCCCGCGCCTTGGCCAGCTTGCATGGCCTGAGCTATTGGTTGCCTGACCCGGTGCAGGTGGACCCGGACGCCCTGGCCCAAGTGCCGTTTGCCTTTGCCCGTCAGCACCGCATGCTGCCGGTGCGCAGCCAAGACGGTGTGCTGCAAATTGCGGTCGACGACCCAACCGACCTGGATGCCCAGCAGCGCCTGAACCGCCATGTGTCGGGGCCGGTGGCGTTTTGGGTGTCGGCGCGGGGCGCTTTGGCCTCGGCCATCGAGATGGCGTATCACTTTGCCTCGCACCCCAGCGCCGAAGAACTGGCTTACGAGCTGGCGCGGGTGGGGGGCGACTTGGACGGCGGGCGCTTGGTGCGCTTGGCCTTGGCCGACGCGGTGGAGCGCGGGGCCAGCGATGTGCATTTTTCGCCCAGCGGTTTTGCCTTGTTGTTGTTTTACCGCATCGACGGTGTGCTGCACCTGCACCATGTGCTGCCGAATGCCCTGCATGCGCGGGTGGCGTCGGCCTTGAAGGTCGAGTCGGGCATGGACATTGCCGAGTCGCGCCGCCCACAAGACGGAAGTTTTGCCCTGAATGTGGTGGGCCAGGCCTTTGATTTGCGCGTGTCGTCCATGCCCACCACCCACGGCGAGAACCTGGTGGTGCGGATTTTGTCTTTGCGCGGCGATGTGTTGCCGCTGGACCAGTGCGGGTTTTGGCCCGAGCAGGTGGCACAAATCACGCGCCTCATGCGTGCGCCCGATGGGCTGGTGCTGTCGACTGGCCCCACCGGCAGTGGCAAAACCACCACCTTGTATGCCGGTTTGCGACTGGTGAATGCGCTGGAGCGCAACATCATGACGATTGAAGACCCGGTCGAGTACCAGGTGCCGCTGGTGCGCCAGGTGCGCTTGAACGAAAAAGCGGGCATGACCTTCACTTCGGCCATCAAAGGCTTTTTGCGGCAAGACCCGGACGTGGTGCTGGTGGGTGAGATTCGCGATGGCGACACGGCCACCATGGCCGTGCGGGCCTCACAAACCGGGCATTTGGTGCCGGCCACGCTGCACACCAACGATGCGCTGAGCAGCATCAGCCGCTTGCGTGACTTGGGGGTGCCGGCGTATTTGTTGTCGGCCACCTTGCGCGGGGTGATTGGTCAGCGCCTGGTGCGCCGCCTGTGCATGGCGTGCCGCGCCCCGGTGGGCGGTGGGCGCTACAAGGCGGTGGGTTGCGAGCGCTGCAACGGCACCGGCTACCGTGGCCGCTTGGCCGTGGGCGAGGTGCTGGTGGTGGACGACACCTTGCGCGGCCTGATTGACCAATTGGCCGGTGAGGCCGAGATGCGCAGCAGCTTGCACGCACGCGGCTTTGTGCCCATGCGGGCCTGGGCGCAGCGCCTGGTGGATGTGGGCGTGACCGACCCGCTCGAGGTGAACCGCGTGTTTGGTGAGTTGCCCCCATGAGGCTGTATTGGTACCAGGCCATGACGTCCGAGGGCGCGAGTGTGCGCGGCTCGGGCGAGCACATCGATTTGAACGATTTGGTGAGCGCTTTGTCGGCCCAGGGTTTGCAGCCCTACCGGGTCTGGTCTTTGCCGACTTGGCTCAATGTCCTGGTGTTGCGGCCCTTGAAGCCTGCGGCGGTGACCGAGTTTTGCCACCTGATGGCCAGCCATGTGCGGGCCGGGGCCGATTTGCGTTTGGCCTTGGCCGAGGCGGCGGCCAGCGCCTCGACCACGCGGCTGCGCATGTTGTGCGCGCGCCTCAAGCGTTCGGTGGAGCGGGGCGACACGCTGTCGCAGGCGCTGGACCAGACCAAGGTGTTTCCGCCCATGCTCAGCCAGTTGGTGGTGGTGGGCCAGGAAACCGGCCGTTTGGGCACGATTTTGGCCATGGCAGCAGCCCAGTTTGAGCAAATGCGCCAGCTGCGCAATGCCCTGCTGCGGGCTTTGATTTATCCGGCCATGGTGCTGGCGGTGTTGGTGGTGAGTGGTTTGTATTGGTTGCTGATGGTTTTGCCCAAAATGGCCGCTTTGTTTGAGTCTTTGCGCGTGCAGCTGCCGCCCACCACGGTGTGGGTCATGAAGGTGGCCGAGGGCATGAAGGCGAATGTGGCCTCGCTGCCCCTGGTGCTGGGCGGCACCTTGCTGCTCTTGGTGTTGCTGCTCAGGCTGCCGGCCATGAAGCCGGTGTTTCATGCCGTGTACTGGTGGCTGCCCGGCGTGCGCGAGTTGGAGCGGGCGCGGGTGTACCACGCGTTTTTCAGCCACCTGTCGGCCATGCACGGTGCGGGCCTGACGCTCAGCCGCACGCTGACGGTGTTGATGCAGCAGCCACTGAACCAGTTTTTTGGCGGTCGCATTGGGCGCATCGGGGCGCAAGCGGCGCGGGGCCAGTCGCTGGCCGAGGGTTTGGGCAGCACACGGGTGTTTGAGCGTTTTGCCCTGAGCCTGGTGCGCTTGGGTGAAAACACGGGCACGCTGGACGAGCAAAGCATGCGCCTGAGCGAGCACTATGCGCAAAAGCTCAAGCAGCAAATTGAAACCGGCACGCGTTTGTTTGAGCCGGTGCTCTTGTTGGTGTTGGCGGCGGTGTTGTTGCTGGTGGGCAGCACCATGCTGGGGCCGGTGTACGACTTGGCGTCTCGGGCGTCTGCAGGAATCCAGCCATGAGCCGACCCTTGAAACCTGCTGTGCGGGGGTTTTTGCTGATCGAGTTGGCGCTGGCGCTGATGGTGATTGGCGGGCTGGCGGCCATGCTGATTCCCTTGCTGGCCATGCAGGGCAAGCTCGACAGTGCGCGGCAGGACGCTTTGTCCATGCAGCAAGCGCGTGACGCTTTGGTGCGCCAAGCGGTGCTGGGCATGGGTTTGCCCGGGCCGATCCGGTTTGCTGAGGCCGACACCGGGGGGTTTGGCTCGGCGGCCAGCCATGTGGCCTTGAGCCCCACGCTGGAGTTGATGGCCCTGGGGCGTCCAGGTGCTTTGCCGGGGCAATTGCTGGGTGTGCCCACGGTGTCGCCTTGGCAAACCGCATATGCCTACGACGTGCAACCGGCTTTGCGCGACGACGCGGCCACGGCTTTTTACCCGGCGGTGGAGCAAGTGGGGGCCAATTGGGTGTTCAAGTCGATCATGAGCCAGCTGGACCCTGCGGTGAACACCAACATGTCCACCGGGGGGGTGCGCACGCAACTGTGCCGCCACCTCAACACCTTGCAGGACATCGAGCAAAAAATTCGCATCTACCCGACCACCACCAGCGCCGAGTACCGCCGCAGCTTCATCAACGTGACCTTGCCACGCATTTGGGCCAAGGATTACGAGAGCAATTTTGTGTGGAACTCGGCATTGGGTTACGCCACCACCAGCGCCGACACGGTGGACGCGGTGTTTGAAAACTCTTCGGCAGCGGCCTTTGTGGTCGTGCGCCGCGCCCCCCCGGCCCAGCGCCGCCTGGACCGTCAAAACGCGCTGTTTCAGCAGGTGGGCACGACCGGCCTGGACCCAACTTTGGACGCTCGGGGCACGGTGTTTCCAGCCCTTGCGGGTGAGCGCGGGTTTCGGGTGTACGAGAACCCCTTGACGCCTGCCGTGGACAGCCCCACCTCGGACGCCAACGACTACGACGGCCGGGTGCAGGCGGTGTCTTTGGGTGAACTGGTTGATGGTTTGCGCCAGGCCGGTGTGTGCACCACGCTGCCCGAGACTTGCAAGGTCAACCAGCTGTTTGTGCGTTTTGCCAACTATGTGAGTTCGGCACCTTTGACCGGCAGCGCCCAGGGCCTGACACTGCGCTGGGAGCTGATGAACCGCGACCCCGTGAGCGATGCGTACACGGTGCTGCAGTCGGGTGACATTGCCAATGGCAGCACCTCGACGGGGGTGTGCCTGGACAGCTTCAACACGGCCGTGACCAGCGAGCCGCGCAGCCGTTATTTGCGCGTGTCGTTCATCAGCCCCACCGGGTCGGTGGGCTATGCGGATGGTGCGGCGGCCGGTTATTGGTACCGGGGCGGCTTGTTGGTGGACCCGACCTTGACCACAGCGGCCACCGCCGCCGACGATGGGGTGACGCGTTGGCGCAACCTGAATGCTTTGGCCGCGGCCACAGCCGGGCAGACGGTGACGGTGTCGTGCAGCGGCACGCACACGCTGCTGGCCAGCAATGAATTCAACCGGGCAGGGGCGGCCAAGCCGACTTGCACTGTCACGCAATTGCCTTGAACCGGAGCGCAAGCACCATGTCTTTGTCCTTTCATTCGAAAACCGTGCTGTGGCTGAGCGTGGCCTCGTGCCTGTTGGGTGCAGGCATTTATGCGGCCATGACCGGGCAGGCGGCTTTGGCGTTTTCTCAGACCCAGCAGGTGGCGCTGGAGAAAACCCGCAGAGAACTCGACCAGGGCCGCGAGCGTGCCGAAAACTACCGCAGTTTGATTGACCGCATTGGCTGGCGGCCCGGCCAGGCTTTGCGGCACGAAACCATCAACACCAGCGCCACGATTGCGGGCCATGAGAGTGAGCGACTCAACGACATCTTGCAGGCCAACCATGTGGGCAAGGGCCAGTTTTTTCTGCGCTCTTTGACGATCGAGGCCTTGCCGGGCACGGCCAACGCCGAGCCCGCGCTGAGGGTGAGCGTCAAGGGCGACAACATTTTGGTGCTGGACCGTCCATGAAACCTTTTTTGCCTTTTCTGCTGATTCCGGCTTTGAGTTTGGGCGGGTGGGGGCTGTCGATGTACGGCTTGTCCCCCGAGCGCTTGGCCTTGCCCGCCGTGCTGGCCCTGGACGCCCCGCCCGCTTTGGGCGTGGTGGTGCCCGCCAACGATGCGCAAGAGGTGGTGCGTGTGCCGGTGAGTGTGCTGCTGCCGCCTTCGGTGCGTGTGCCCGCCCCGCGTGGCCAAACGGCTTTGCGCCCACCTGGCCCGCCCGAAGTGCCTCTTGTGGCCGGTATTTTGGTCGATGGTTCACGCAAAGTGGCCCAGGTCAATGGCCAGGCCTTGACGGTGGGCGAGAGCCATGGCCTGTTCAAGGTGGTGGCCATCGAATCCCAACGTGTGCAATTTGACCATCCCGACCTGCGCCAAAAGCGCTGGGTGGAGGTGCTTGAGCGATGAAACTCCAACCGAACATGACCCTGCTTGTTTCTTCCCATTTGCCGTCGCCCCGTTGGGTGCTGCTGGCCGTGTCTTTGTCGGCGTTGGTGGCGTGTGCGCCCCTGAACAAGGCCTTGCCGGGTTCGGAGTCGATTCCGCCTTCGGCCTATGCCCCGGTGGACCAGCAGTTGAAAGAAAAGAATGCCTCGCTGCCCAGCAGCGAATCGGCCTTGCCTTTGACTCAGCGCATGCCGACCTTTGACAGCGTTCAGGACGCCGGATCGGGTCAGCCCCAGCTGTATTCCTTCAAGGCGCGGCAGTTGCCTTTGCGCGATGCGCTGGGTTTGCTGGCCAAGGCGCATGGCCTGAACATCGTGGCCGACCCAGAGGTCACCGGCATCGTGTCGGTGGATTTTCAGAACGTGCCTTTGGCCAAGGCCTTTGACATTTTGCTGTCGAGCTTGGGCTATTCGTGGGAGGACGATCAGGGGGTGATCCGTGTGCATTCGAGCATCACGCGCACCTACGAGGTCGATTACATCCAGGCCAAACGCAGCACAGGTGCCGCCGGTGGTGGCGGGGGCGAGGGGGCCGCGTTTTGGCAGGAGTTTGAGACCCAGATTCGCTCGCTTTTGTCGCCCAAGGGCCGCTTGATCGTGAACCGTTTGACCGGCACGGTGATGGTGACCGATTTGCCTGCCCGGGTGGAGTTGGTCACCCGCTTCATCGGTTTGATGCGCGAGGGCATGTACCGCCAGGTGGACATTGAGGTGCGCATTGTGGAGGTGACGCTGAGCGACAGTTTTGCTCTGGGGCTGGATTGGTCTCGTTTTCAGCAGGTGGCCGGGCGAGACAACTCGATTGGCTTCAACACCCGGGTGACCGCACCGCAGGGCACCAGTGCGCTGCCCAGCACCATGACTTTGCGCATGACCAACCCGGCCAGTTATGTGTCGCTGCTCGATGCGCTGAGCCAGCAAGGCGATGTGCGCATGGTCTCGCAGCCGCGCATCCGGATCATGAACAACCAAACGGCGCGGGTGAAGTCGGGCACGGACGAGGCGTTTTTTGTGCGTTCGTCCAACCGCGTGTTGCAAAACTCGGGCGGCGTGCTCGAGACGGTCAACGAGCAGCCCCAAACTGTGAGCCTGGGCGTGACCTTGAGCGTGACGCCGCAGATTTCGGCCGATGGCTGGGCCATGCTCAACATCACCCCCAGCTTGACGCGCTTGATTGGCACAGCGGTGTCGCCACGCGGTGACAGCACGGCCCCCATTTTGGATGTGAGCGAGGCCACCACCATGGTGCGGGTGCGCAGCGGTGAGTTGATCATTTTGGGGGGGTTGATTCAGGAAGAAACCAGCGACACCAACCGGCGCGTGCCGGGCTTGGGCGAGGTGCCTGCTTTTGGCAATTTGTTCAAAAGCACCTACAAGGCGGGTCGGCGCAAAGAGCTGGTGATTTTTCTGGCCCCAACGATTCAGCCGGGTCAATGAATGGAAATGGAGAACGCTGTGCCGTCCAATCCTCTGGAGCCTTGTTACCGATTTTTGGGTTTCGAGGGCGTGCCGTTCTCGATCACGCCCGACACCGAGCTGTTTTTTCCGGACAGCCAGCATGTGACGGCGTGCAACCAAATTCGCTATGCCTGCACCAGCGGCACCATGGCGGTGTTGACCGGTGAAATTGGTCTGGGCAAGACCTTGGTGGTGCGCACGGTGCTGCGGCAATTGCCACCGGAGGTGCGGGTGGCTTATTTGATCAACCCCTTCATCGACCACCACGACCTCTTGCGCGACATCTACACCCGCTTTTCGGACACGCCCTCGGCGGCCGAGATGTCGCTGTCGCAGGTGCACGAGGCCTTGCTGCAAACGGTGATGGTGGGCACCCTCAAGGGTTTGCGTTATGCGGTGATCGTCGACGAGGCGCACCGCTTGCACCCCGAGGCGCTGGAGATGCTGCGTTTGTTGTCTAACCTTGAAACCGAAAAGCACAAGTTGATCAGTTTGATTTTGGTGGGCCAGCCTGAGCTGGAGCGGACTTTGTTGTTGCGGGCCATGCGGCCATTGCGCGAGCGCATTGGGGTGTGGCTGAAGTTGTCGCCCTTGAGCCGCGATGAGATGGACGCCTACATTGCCCACCGCATTCGCTTGACACACAGCCAGGGGCGTTTTGAGTTCACCACCTTGGCTTTGTGGCATTTGCATCGGCGCACCGGGGGGGTGCCACGGCGCATCAACTATGCGTGCGAAAAAGCCTTGCTGCTGACTTTTGCCGACAAGCGGCAAAAAGTGGGTTTGTCACAGGCCCGGCAGGCATGCCAAGAGTTTTCGAAAGCCTGGTCATGAGCGCCTTGGACAAAGCCCTTCGGCAAATCGACCAGCAGCGGCACAGCGCCGCTCAGGCCCACGATGCGAGGCTGTCTGAAATGGCTTATCCGGGGGAATATGTGCCCCCCAAAAGGTCGGTGTGGATGCCGGTGGCCTTGGTGGTGTTGAGCATCGCTTTGGTGGGCTCTTGGGTGATCATGGCGGGCATGCTGTCGTCCAAGCCCCAAAGCTTGTCGCGGTGGCTGCCCTGGGGGGCATCGGGTGAAGGCGCGGCCCGATCTGCTGCGGCTGAGCCGTCGTTCCTGCCGCCTACCCAACCCCAAACCTTGGCACAGGGGCTGCCGCAGATTGCTGCGCCCAATGCAGGGGCTGTGAATGGGGCTGTGCCCAGTTCAAACCCCGGCTGGCCTGCTTGGTACCGTGCCGGTGAGCGCCAATGGGACTGGGGTGTGTGGGATAAGGGCGCTAGCCTGTGGTTGATGGGTTTGCAGACCGAAAGTCCGCAAACCGCCTTGCTGCTGCTGGGCGATCAGCAAAACCTGGTGCAGGCATCCAATTTGTACACACGCTGGTCACGCGAGATGCCGGTGGTGGTGCTGGCCCGTCAAACCGGGGCGGTCAAGCTGTGGGTGGTGTTGGCTGTGCCTGCGCCGGGCGATGTGGAGCGAGCCCGTCAGAGTTTGTCGCAGGGCTTGTCGGTGCCAGTGGCCGTGAACACCTGGGCGCAGTGGCAGCAAGCCCTGGGCCTGGCAGCGACACCGCGTGAGGGCGCGGCGGTGGCTGCGCCGACTGTTTCTCCTGCACCTGCACCTGCACCTGCACCTTTGCCTGCACCTGCACCCGCACCGGCTGTTTTGCCCGCACCTTCGAGCAGCGCCGCGCCGCGCATGACCACGCCAACGCCTGCAGTGTCGGCCGCGCCCGTGTCGGTGCCTTTGCCCGCTTCGAGCCCTGCACCTTTGCCAGGTAAAAGCATCGGCCAAAACCCCAGCACCAACAACCTCAACAACAACCCGGGTACAAACACCCCCAGTGTCAACACCGCCAGTGGCCAAAACAAAGCGCCCTCTGTCAATCTGAACCCGGCGGATTTGGCGTCTGCGGCCCATATGAAACCTTCGGTGGTGGTGACCCACTCGGCAGCCGGGGCCAGCGCCTCAAACGCCAAAGCCGCCGTGGCTGATACCGCCGCAGATGCACCCCAGTTGACCCGAACCGAGGCCGAGCGTTTGCCTGCTTCGGGTCCGGTGTCTACGGCGGCCAAAGCCATCGATGTGGATTTTCAGTCGGTCGAAAAAAGCCTGGCACGCGGGGACCACCAAGGGGCCTTGGAGGGGGTGACCAAGCTGGAAAAGTACATTGGCGAAAACTGGCGCACCCAGTACTTGACGGGGGTGGCCTTGATGGGCCTGAGCCGTTGGGAGCCGGCCATCACCGCTTTGGGCAAAGCACAAACGCTCAACCCAAGGCACCCCACGGCCGCCTTGTATTTGTCGGTGGCTTTGCAAGAGCGTGGTGACCATGCCCGCGCCATTCAGGTGCTGGACAAGGCGCAGCAGTTGCTGCCCTTGTCGCCCGAGTTGTGGCTCAACCAAGGCCATTCCTACCAAGCGCTGGGGCAAAAAGCCGAGGCCCGCAAGGCCTACAGCCGCTTTTTGGACTTGAGTGTGAACAGGCCGGACATGGCGACGCAACGAACTTGGGTGCAAAACCG
This sequence comes from Limnohabitans sp. 2KL-3, assembly GCF_001269405.1. Lineage (NCBI taxonomy): Bacteria > Pseudomonadati > Pseudomonadota > Betaproteobacteria > Burkholderiales > Comamonadaceae > Limnohabitans > Limnohabitans sp. 2KL-3. The sequence continues at coordinate 122,499 of NZ_CXON01000003.1, read as the reverse complement.
CCTGCAAAAGGACAACGGATGAGCGAGCCTTTTTGCGTGCCTGTGTGCGTCAGGATGCCCACCCCAAGGCGGCCCCGCTGGCAACAGCGGGGCTTTACGCTGTTGGAGGTGGCCGTGGTGTTGGCCTTGTTGGGGGTGTTGACGACCATTGCTTTCAAGTCCCAAGAGATGGTGGAGCAGTACCGTCAAGTCCAGTTTGTCAACCATGTGCGTGTGCTGCAAGCCCATTTGAACGCATACAAAACCACGTTTGGCCGCTTTCCGGGTGACTGCAACCGCGATGGCTTGATGGATGCACCTTTGGTCACCGTCAGCGCCCTCAATGCCGATGCCTACGACTACGGCATTCCGACCGAGTTGACGGCTGCGGCCAGCGTGAGCACCACCTATTCGCTGGGTTTGTTGTGCCCGGCATCGACGCTGGCCCCCTACACCCAGTTCAATGTGGCCTTCAACGAACTCAAATGGGGTGGGCAAATGCCTGCGGGCGAACCCAACCGCAAGGCCAGTGCCCACGGCGTGGGCGGGTTTGCGTTTTTGGGGGTTTTTAACATCAACCCCACCCTCAACAACTCCGAAGACCGCTTCAACGCGCTGCTGTTGACCGATGTGCCCATCGTGGCCGCACGCCGTTTGGCCGCCGCGATCGATGGCTCGGACGGGCCCGCTGCCAATTTGAACCGGGTGCGCCGCAGCGATGACCTGGTGACCTTTGCCCCCCTGTGGACGGCCTCGGGCGAGACCGAGTTGAAACGGATCACCGTGGTCGTTTTTTTTGACCGAATACCCCCTTGAGGATGAATGTGATGACTTTCCAGTTGCTGTCTTCTGGCGCTTTTGCACCGTGTGTTGTGCCCTCATGTGCTGGGCTGAAACGGTCGTATCCTGTTTGGCTCACTGCGCTGGCCGTGGGCGCGGGTTGTTTGCTGCACGCCCAGGCCCATGCCCAAATCCTGAACCCGCTGAGCGACACCACCAACTTGCTGATGCAAGACCATTTGAAACGCATGGAGGAAGCGGCTTCGGCCAAAAAACCCCCGCCCACCGCACCGTTGGCAGCGCCTCGGCCGAGCGCCCCAGCGTCTGATGTGGTGGTGCTCATCAACGAGATTCAGTTTTCCAAAACCCAGCTCTTGACCCCCGAAGAATTGAAGGAGCTGGGCGAGCGTTATGTGGGGCGGCGTTTGGGTGCAGGCCAGATTCAGGCTTTGCTCGATGACGTGTCGCAGCTCTACCAGAACAAGGGCATCCTGACCGGCGTGCCGGTTTTGCCCAAGCATGACTTGCAGACCGGGGTGCTGCGGATTTTGTTGGTTGAAGGGCGTCTGGGCGAGGTCAAGGTGGCCGAGCCGGGCATGGCGCAAGCGGACTGGGTCAAGCGTTGGTTTGATCTGGAGCGCAATGCGGTGTTGACGCAAGAAGCTTTGCGCGAACGTTTGGTGCTGTTCAACACGGCGAGCGATTTTTCGGCGACGGCCGACATGGTGGCGGGGGCCGCATTTGGACAAACCGATTTGAGCGTGGCAGTCAACGAAGGCAAGCGGGTGCAGACGTGGGCCTTTGTGGAGCGGTCCACGGCCAGCACCTCGCCGGTGCAGTTGGCCGCAGGTTTGCGTGTGGTGCCCTTCACCATTTACGGCGGGCGACAGGACCTGTCCATCTTGGCCACGAGTGCTGGCAAAACCGGCACCGGGTCCATGAGTTTTCCGCTGGGCACGGGGGGCTGGCGCACCACCTTGAGCGGCTCATTGGCACGCTCTGAAAGCGTGGTCAAAGGCAAGGACTCGTCAGATTTGGCCATCCGTGGCGAATCGGCCGCCTTGACCTGGGATGTCTCACGGGCTTGGGTGTTGGCCGCGCCTTGGCTGGCGGGCACCACCCTCGGTGTGTCCAAGCATCGGTCCCAAACTTTCCTGGACACCAGCGATGTGCCCTTGCTTGATCGGCAAAGCCGCAAACTGTCTTGGTTGGGCACGGTCGAGTACGACACCCCGCGCCAAAAAGGCGGTTTGCGCGGCACCTTCCATGTGGCCTCGGAGACCCAAAACTACCGTTATGCCGAGTTCACCGGCCAATGGCGTCATGCTCTGGACGAGGCGGGCTTGTGGAGTGTGAAGGCTGCTGGGCTGCTGCGCTTGAAGCCCAGCGGCGAGCTGAGTTCGATGGACCGCTTTTATTTGGGCGGCCAGGACTCGGTGCGAGGTTTCAGTTTGGGCGCTGGCAGCGGTGACCGGGGCGCTGCGACCCAATTGGAAATGCGCCGCAGCTTGCGCGATTGGGGTGGCGAATCGGGTGAGGCCTATGTGTTTTGGGATGCAGGTCTGGCCCAAGACCCCACGCGTGTGGCAGACGACCGTTTGCGTTCGGCCGGCATGGGCGTGCAAGTCAAAATCAACGACAGCCTGGGCCTGGATGCGCTGGCCAGCCGCCAACTGTCCACCCCTCAAGCCTCCCCCAGCCGCTTGCTGCTGCGCCTGGTTTACAGCCATTGAGGAACACTGGATTGGAAGCAAGCCTGTGGATAACTTTGTGCAGAACTGGTTTTGATTCCGTTGATTTGAAAACCCGAGTTTTTTGAAAGCTGAATTTGGTTTATTTGAAATAATTTAAAAAAATATTAAATCAATTTTAAAGTATTCAAATATTTAAAAAACTCAATGGGGTAAGCAAGGGTTTTCAAAGTTCAAAAATGTGGATGACTTTGTTTCAGCACATGGCATTGAAGTCCTTGAGTGTGGCGTTTTCTGGCAGCCTCGCCCTTATTGATCCGGCCCTGAGAAGTTTGAAGTGGAAGGCTTGCCTTGGGGACAGTGATCAACGATGGGGGCTTTGTGGGAGCCCCGCCCTCGGGGCGATGGGTGGTGGTCTACGAGGCTCTATCGCGGCGAGGGCGCCGCTCCCACAAAGAAAGCGTTCATGCAAACTTCATCGGGCCGGATCAATAGGGCGAGGCATTTTGTGGGAGCCCCGCCCTCGGGGCGATGGGACGTGGTTTGCTAAAACTCGTCGCAACGCAGGGGTTTTGTGGGGATGTATCTGTCATGCAACACCTTGCTGCGACTGGGACGACAGATTGAAAAGAAGAAGGTGACGAGCCTTGACCCCGGCACTGGATTCACAGTTAGGGCTGCTTGGTTCCCCACCTGACCCGGTTGGCCGCTTCACCATGCGGGAAGGCCCGTCGGGGTTGATTGTAGGCGAGCTTGGGCGGGTCGGGCGTCAGGTGGCCTTGTTTTTTGCACGGTGTGGGTCGCGCGCTTGGGGCCGATAGAATCAAGCCCCATGTCCTATCTTGTTCTCGCGCGCAAATACCGCCCCCGCAATTTCACCGAAATGGTGGGGCAAGAGCATGTTGTTCAAGCTTTGACCAACGCTTTGGTGCAACAGCGCTTGCACCATGCCTACCTGTTCACGGGCACACGGGGCGTGGGCAAGACCACGGTGTCGCGCATTTTGGCCAAGTCCTTGAATTGTCAGGGCGTGGACGGGCAGGGGGGCATCACGGCCGAGCCTTGCGGTGTCTGTCAGGCCTGCCGCGACATTGATGCCGGTCGTTTTGTCGATTACACCGAGTTGGACGCCGCCTCGAACCGGGGGGTGGACGAGGTGCAGAGTTTGCTCGAGCAAGCGGTTTACAAGCCGGTGCAGGGGCGCTTCAAGGTCTTCATGATCGACGAGGTGCACATGCTGACCAACACGGCCTTCAACGCGATGTTGAAGACGCTGGAAGAGCCGCCCGAATACCTGAAATTTGTCTTGGCCACCACCGATCCGCAAAAGGTGCCTGTGACGGTGTTGTCACGTTGCTTGCAGTTCAACCTGCGGCCCATGGCGCCCGAGACGGTGTTTGAACACTTGACGCGTGTGCTCAGCGCCGAGCACTTGACGGCCGAGCCTTTGGCCTTGCGTTTGTTGGCGCGGGCAGCACGCGGCTCCATGCGCGATGCTTTGAGCTTGACCGATCAGGCGATTGCCTTTGGCAATGGCTTGGTGCAAGAGGCCGGTGTGCGCCAGATGCTGGGCAGTGTGGACCGCAGCCATGTGTTGAACTTGATTCGCGCTTTGACGGTGGGTGACGGGGCCACGGTGGTCACCCAGGTGGACGCTTTGCGGCTGCAAGGCGTGTCTGCGGCCGCCACCCTGGAAGACATGGCCATGCTGCTGCAACGCATGGCCGTGATGCAGATGGTGCCGAGCATGGCGCACGATGGGGAAGATCCGGACACCCAAGGTTTGGCCGAGCTGGCCATGGCGATGCCTGCCGAAGAAACCCAATTGCTTTACAGCCTGTGTTTGCATGGGCGCACCGAGCTGGGCTTGGCCCCGGACGAGTATGCGGCGCTGACCATGGTGCTGTTGCGTTTGTTGGCGTTCAAACCGGCTTCGGGTTTGGCTGAAAAAAAAAGCCCACGAATTCCCCCCCGCCCGGCCATTGAGCCCCAAGACACCCGTCTGATCGCGCCCCAAGCAGTCTCGCTGCCTGGGTCTTCGGCGGCGAGCGCTGTGCCTGTTTCTGCCCCAGTGGGGTCTGCTGCGCCCGAGTTGGCCAGTCCTGCGGGCGAGGTGAAGGCTTTGGCACCTGCAGCGTCTTCAGCGCCTTCAGCGTCTTCAGCTGCCGTGGCTCCCGTGCCTGCGCTCGCCTCACCAGTCCCACTGGCTTCATTCACGCCTGCCTTAACGCCTGTTACCCCAGTCGCTCCGACAACAATCACAGCGTCGCCCCCGGTTTCGGTGGCACGCCCTGAGCCTGTGCCAGCAGTGCCAGCGCCTGTACTGCCCCACCCCGTTGCCCATCCGGTGGTCAAGCCGGTGGCCCCTGCCGTGGCCTATCAAGACGCTGTGGATGCGATGGCTCAGGACGCTGAGGACGCTCAGGATGAGTCTCCGCCCTGGGATGAGTGGCACGGTGCCCACGATGACCGCCTGAGCCATGAACCGCCAGGGGCCTCCGCGATGGCGGCTGAACAGGCTCAAAGACCCGTTTCGGGTCTGCGGTCATTGCCGGTGCGTGACATGGCGGCTGTGGCGGGCCGTGCCGATGTGCCGACACCGCTGGCGGTGCAGCCCACGCCCGAGGGCGATGTGTGGCTGGCCGTGGTGCAGGGCCTGATGGCCCAAGAGGCGATCACCGCCTTGGTGCGTGAGCTGGCCTTGCAGTCGCAGCTGATGTCGCGCACGCAGGATCGGTGGCAATTGCGCGTCGAGAACGAGATGCTGAACCATGCGGTGAGCAAGGAGCGTTTGCAGTTGGCTTTGCAGGCGGCAGGCCATGGCGATGTGCAGCTTGGGGTCGAGATCGGACCGGTCAGCGACACTCCAGCCCGACGTTTGGCCATTTTGGCGGCCGAAAAAATGCTGGCTGCGCAAGACCTGATTCAAAACGACCCCCTGGTGCAGGCCATGGTGCGTGACTTTGGCGCGAAAATTGTGCCTGGCAGCATTCAGCTGATTTGACTTTTCTTTTTCTGTTCAACTCCCCCCATTCAAAGGAATCACCATGTTCAACAAAGGACAACTTGCCGGCTTGATGAAACAGGCGCAGGCCATGCAGGACAACCTGAAAAAGGCCCAGGACGAATTGGCGTTTGTCGAGGTGGAAGGCCAGTCGGGCTCGGGCATGGTCAAGGTGCTGATGACCTGCAAGCACAGCGTGCGCCGCGTGACGATCGACCCCAGTTTGCTGGCCGATGACAAAGACATGCTGGAAGATTTGGTGGCCGCTGCTTTTAATGATGCGGTGCGTCAGGCCGAAGAGGTCTCGCAACAAAAAATGGGCAAATTGACAGCCGGTTTGCCGCCCGGCATGAAAATGCCTTTCTGACCGATTGACACGACCGCATGGCCGATACCCACGCCCTTGCCACCTTGGTTCAAGCCCTCAAGGGCTTGCCGGGGGTGGGCATCAAGTCGGCCCAGCGCATGGCCTTTCAGCTGCTGCAAAACGACCGGGCCACAGCCCGCCACTTGGCCGCGGCTTTGCAGCATGCCGTTGAAAACGTGCGCCACTGTGCGTGTTGCCACACCTTCACCGAAGCCGAGTTGTGCGATACCTGTCTGGACGCTTCGCGCGACCGGACACTGCTGTGCGTGATCGAGACACCGGCCGATCAGTCGGCCATCGAGCGCACGGGCACTTACCGGGGTTTGTATTTTGTGTTGATGGGCAAGCTCAGCCCCTTGGACGGCATTGGCCCGCACGACATCGGCTTGTCCAAGCTCAAGCAACGGGTGGCCGACGGGGTCTTGACCGAGGTGATTTTGGCCACCAACTTCACGGCTGAAGGCGAAGCCACGGCCCATGTGATTTCGCAGATGATTCGCCAGCAAGGCTTGAAGGTCACGCGCTTGGCCCGGGGCGTGCCAGCGGGCAGCGAGTTGGAGTATGTGGACCTGGGCACGATTGCCCATGCTTTGGTGGACCGCCGCTGATTTTGCGTACGTGAAAACCCGCTTGGGATCATTCCCGATGCGCGTCAACAGGGCTTTGCTTAAGCTTGGGGCATTGCATGTTTTCAAGGGAGCTGGCCTGTGTCCAAGGCGGTCTGGGGTCGTCGTTCGTTTCTGTCAAGCGCCATGGCTTGGCTGGCCTGTGCGCCGGCTGCCTTGTCCGCCAATGTGGAGCCCGGACGTTTTTTGCCTCGGGTCAAAATTGCCTTGGCAGCAGGGCAAAGCCTCTACCACTTGCCCTTGACCTTGGCAGACCAATTGGGCTATTTCAAGCAGGCGGGTGTGGCGGTGGAGTGGAGCGTTCATGAGTCCGGAGCCAAGGCGGCCAGCAGTGTGTTGCAGGGTCAAGCCGATGTGCTGTCCGGATCGTTTGAGCATTTGTTTTTCTTGCAGCAAAAAGTGCAGGGGTTTCAGGCCTTTGTGCAAACGGGGCGAACACCTCAGCTGAGTTTGGGGGTGAGCACACGGCCGGGATTGGTTTGGCGTTCGGTGATGGATCTGAGGGGCCTGCGTGTGGGGGTCTCGTCTCTGGATTCGGCCACCTACTGGATGACCTGCCATTGGCTCATGAACCATGGTTTGTTGCCCGAAGACGTGGTGTTTGTCCCGGTGGGGTCGGCTCCTCAGGTGGTGGAGTTTTTGCGCAGCGGCGCCATTGATGCCCTGTGTCAACCCGATCCGGTGATGCATTGGTTGGAGCAAAAAAACGAAGTTCGAGTGGTGTTCGAGGCCCGCAGTCTGGCCGCGACCCGCAAGCTTTTTGGGGGCATGGTGCCCGGGGCTTGCTTGATGACCACGGCAGATTTTCTACAGCGCCAACCCGAGCGCGTTCAGGCCTTGAGTGATGCAGTGGTCCATGCTTTGAAATGGTTGCAGACTGCGGGTTTGACCGATGTCTTGAAGGCCGTGCCTGCGGGTCATTGGTTGGGCGATCGGGCCATTTATTTGAGCGCTTTTGAGAAGCTGCGCGAGTCCTATGCGGTCGATGGCATCTTGCGCAGCGAGGAGGTGATGAACGCTTGGCGGGCGCACTCTCGTTTGCCCAATGGCTCGGCCTTGGCCCGGGTGGTGCCTGAAAAAACTTACACCAACGCCTTTGCCCTTAAATCGCGGGTGCGGTTTTCTGCATGAGGGGTGTCACAGGAGACGGGGTCTCAGCGTTGGGACTTTCTTGCAGTCGCTGTGCCTTTTTTGGGACCAGTTTGTCGACTTCGTGCGCTTGATTTTTCTACCCTTCGTGGCGCTTGTGAGGGCACCAACAGGGTCAGTGTTTGACCGTTGCTGAGACTGACCTGGGGTTTGAGCCGGTTCCATTCGGCCACGTTGGCGGCGCTGACACCGTGTCTGGCCGCGAGGCTGGCCAAAGAGTCGCCTTTTCTGGCTTTGACCTGGATTTTTCTCAGCACCACTTCGGGGGCCAGGGCCAAGTGGGCGTTGTCGGCCAGATGTTCGGTGACATCGTTGTCCAGTTTCCCCTGGCGCGGTACCAGCAGGGTGGAGCCGGCTTTGACCAGCATGCGCGGTGGTATGCCATTGACCGAGCGCAATTGCTCGGCGGACAGGCCCAGCTGAGTGGCCACTTCTTCGGCCTTCATGGTGCGTGGGGCTTGCCATGCGGTCCAGGTGGACAGTCGGCGGTTGGCGTGTGATTGCAGGTTGGTCTCAAAGATGGTGGCGTTGTCCCATGGCAGCAAAATTTGGGGTGTGCCTGCGGCCAGGATCACCGGTCGGCTCATGGCGGGGTTGAGGGCTTTGAAGTCCTCCAAGGAAACACCTGCCAATTTGGCGGCCACCTCGACATCGATATCGCGGTCAATGGGCACACTCTTGAAGAAGGGGTGGTTCTGGATCAGGGGCAACTGGGTGCTGAAGGCCTCGGGCTGGGCCACGATGTTTTTGACGGCCTGCAATTTGGGCACGTAATAACGGGTTTCGTTGGGCATGTTCAGATCGCTGTAGCTCAGCGGTTTGCCTTGGGCCCGGTTGCGTGCCAAGGCACGGCCCACACTGCCTTCACCCCAGTTATAAGCGGCCAAAGCCAAATGCCAGTCGCCAAACAGGGTGTAGAGCTTTTGCAGGTAGTCGAGGGCCGCACGGGTGGATTCCAGCACGTCGCGACGCTCATCCCTGAACAGGTTTTGCTTGAGGTCAAAGTACTTGCCCGTGGCGGGCATGAACTGCCACATGCCTGCGGCTTTGGCGCTCGAGACGGCCTGGGGGTTGAAGGCCGATTCAATGAAGGGCAACAGGGCCAGTTCGGTGGGCATGTTGCGCCGCTCCAGTTCCTCCACGATGTGGAACAGGTAGGGGCGTGAGCGTTCGGTCATGCGCAAGATGTAGTCGGGGCGACTGGCATACCACTGTTCGCGGTTGCGCACGAGTTCGTTGTCGAGGTCGGGCATGGCAAAACCACGGCGAATGCGTTCCCAGACGTCAACGGGTGGGGCTTGAAGGCCAATTTGTGATTGGGGCTTGAGCACCACGGCACGGTCAGGCTCTGCTGGGGCAATCGACACCACGGGTGGTGCGTTGAGGGAGGCATTTGCCGCGTCTTGTTTGACGGGTGAGGTCGAGGGTGACGAAGGTGTTGCGCTGGGAAAGCTCGATCTGGGGCCTGACGAGGGGGTGGCGCAGCCCGCCAGCAGCAAGCTCAAGCCCAAAATCAAGGCCCCAGCGGGGCGGCCCAGGGCCTTCAGGGGCGATAGGAGGAGGTTCATCGGAAGTCGTTTTTCCATTGACGAAGGGCCGCAAAAATGGCGATGTCGTCCACCGCGTGAGGCGCATGTTGTTGCACTGCCGTGACCACATCAGGTGCGCGGCTGCGCAGGAAGGGGTTGATGGCTCGCTCTGTGTGCAGGTGTGATGGCAAAGTTGGCAGATCTTGCTGGCGCAGTTGGGTGCACCGCTGCACGTATTGCTGCAAGTCGGTGTTGTGAGGCTCCACGGCCAAGGCAAATTTCAAGTTGGACAGGGTGTATTCGTGGGCACAACACACCCGGGTGGCAGAGGGCAAAGCGGCCAGGGTGTCCAGCGACTGCAGCATTTGAGCGGGAGTGCCTTCAAACAGCCGTCCACAGCCGCCAGAAAACAAGGTGTCGCCACAAAACAGCACAGGGTCTTGGTCTGGCGGTTGCGCCCAAAATGCGATGTGTCCCAGGGTGTGGCCGGGCACATCGATCACCTGGAAGTTCAGGCCATGCCAGTCCAACGCATCGCCTTGTTGCAGACCCTGAGCTTCAACAGGCAAGCGCTCCATGGCCGGTCCTTTGCACAGGGCACCCGTTTGGGCCACCAGCTGGGCCACGCCCCCGGTGTGGTCGGCATGGTGGTGCGTGACTAAAATCGTGTCCAGTTGCAGCCCGGGGTGTGCCGCCAGCCAGTCCAGCACAGCCGCACCATCGCCTGGGTCAACAGCCAGAACGTGGTGGTCTGTGTGTAACAACCAAATATAGTTGTCGGTGAAAGCGGGCAATGCAATGAGTTTCATGGAGAGTCCGATTATAGAAAGCAAGCATTCAAATGCCGATTGGTTGTCCAGTTTGGGGCCGTCGGTGGCCGCGCGTTTGTTGGCCTGGGAACAGGCCCAAACCGATGCACTTTTGGCCGATGTCTTTGGCTATCACGCCGTTCAGCTGGGATGGCCTGACCTGCAAGCCTTGCGGGGCAACCGAATGCCACACCGTTGGCAGGCGCATGCCGAGTTCGAGTCCTCGCAAGCCGCATTTCATCACAACACCGATACCCTGGCCCAAGGCCCTGATGTGTGGCTGGACAGTCGCGCTTGGCCTTGGTCGGCCGACAGCCTGGATTTGGTGGTCTTGCCCCATGCTCTGGAGCGGTCAGCCGATCCTCACGCCTGCTTGCGCGAAGTGGAGCGGGTGTTGATTCCTGAGGGGCATGTGCTCATCACGGGGTTCAATCCCTTGAGTTTGTGGGGTTGGCATCAGTCAGGTGCCTTGCGGCGTCAGGGGGTGGGTCATGGCCTGGGCCAGTCTTTGATCGCCTACCGACGGTTGCGCGATTGGCTGCGTTTGTTGGGGTTTGAGGTTCAGGTCAGCCGTTTTGGAGGCTGGACACCGGCTTGGCGTCAAGAGCGATGGATGCAGCGCATGGACTGGATGGACCGGGTGGGTGAGCGTTGGTGGCCCATTTTTGGGGGCGTTTACCTGTTGATGGCCACCAAACGTGTCCATGGCGGCCGTTTGCTGGAATCTCGCCCTTGGCGCAAGGTACGATCGCCCGCTGCAACGACTGTGCCAGTGGCCCGGTCCGATACCTCCATTGGCCGTCAAGCGGCCGCGAAAGACAGTGTTGACCCACGTTGAAATTTATACCGATGGTGCCTGCAAGGGCAATCCTGGCCCGGGTGGCTGGGGCGCACGCTTGCAGGCTGGCCGGCATGTGCAGGAGTTGTTTGGTGGTGAGCTTAATACCACCAACAACCGCATGGAGATGACCGCTGTCATTGAGGGCCTGTTGGCACTCAAACGCCCTTGCCAAGTCACTTTGTACCTGGACAGCGAATATGTGCGCAAAGGCATCACCGAGTGGATTCAAGGCTGGAAAGCACGGGGATGGCGCACAGCCGCCAAGCAACCGGTCAAAAATGCCGACCTGTGGCAAAAATTGGACACAGTCGTGTCCACTGCGGGACACCGGATTGATTGGCGCTGGGTCAAGGGGCATGCGGGCGATCCGGGCAATGAAAGGGCCGATGCACTCGCCAACCTCGGCGTAGACAAAGCCTTGGGCCGGTGAGGCCAATCCTTTGGCGTTGGCCTAGCTGGTGTAGAAAGCCATTTTCTTGAGCCTCAGCCGAACCGCGACCTCTTGGACAGGGCGGGTGCCGCTGTTACATTCTGTCAGTCTTGGTGAATTCAACCTGAGAGAAATCTGAATGGCTTACAAGAAAAAATATGCCCTGCTGGCGCTCGTCGGGGTTTGTGTAGCGTCTGGTGCGGCTTGGTGGTGGCAAAACAAGCCTGCTGCAAGCAGCCCTGTGGCCCCGTTGGCGGGGCCGGGGGCGGCCACCGGAGGTCCAGGAGCCGGCGCGGCCCGTGCCCCTGCCGTGGAAGTGGCCAAAGTTCAGACCCAGCTCCTGGTGGACGAAACCCAAGCGGTGGGCAGTTTGCGCTCCCGTCAGGGTGTGATGCTGCGCCCCGAAGTGGCCGGTCGTGTCAAACAGATTTTTTTCAACGATGGTCAGCGTGTGCGCAAGGGCCAGGTTTTGGTGCAGTTTGAGGACCAACTGCAGCAGGCACAGGTGTCGCAAGCCCGGGCCGAGTTGTCGATTGCCGAGGCCAACCACAAACGCAACCAAGAATTGGTGGGGCAAAACTTCATCAGCAAGCGATCGCTCGATGAAAGCGGTGCGGCGCTGGAGGTGGCTCGCGCCAAACTGTCTTTGGCCGATGCCACCTTGCAGCGTTTGAAGGTGCTGGCACCATTTGATGGCATCGCTGGTCTCAAGCAAATCAATGTGGGCGATTACCTGAAAGACGGCGCGGACATGGTCAACATCGAGGACCTGGATGCGGTGTTGCTGGATTTCCGATTGCCTGAGCGCTTTCAGGCCAAGATCCGTGCGGGCCAAACAGCCCAGCTGACGGTGGATGCTTTGCCCGGACGTCCCTTCACGGCCATTGTGCAGGCGGTGGACCCCTTGATTGAGGCCAATGGCCGGTCGGTCGGCGTGCGTGGCTGCATCGACAACCGCCAACAGGCTTTGCGTCCCGGCATGTTTGCACGGGTCAATGCGGTGTTTGGTTCGCGTGAAAACGCTTTGGTGATTCCCGAAGAGGCGGTCATCCCTCAGGGAGGACGCAGCTTTGTGGTCAAGGTGGTGGCAGGCGAAAAGCCCGATACCTTGATGTCTGAGCGCGTGGCGGTGAAGCTGGGCTTGCGTTTGCCGGGCAAAGTCGAAGTTTTGGAAGGTTTGGCCGAAGGTGACACCGTGGTCACGGCAGGCCACCAGCGATTGCAAAAAGACGGTACAGCTGTTCGCGTGGTCGACTTGTCGCAGCCCGGAGGTGGCAAACCGCCTGCTGGCGCTGGGCCTTCTGGGGCTGCGGGTGCTGCCGCTGGCCGTGCGCCTGGAGGTGCCAACGGTGCCCCTGCAACAGCAGGGGGCGCTGCAGGGGCACCGGCTTCTGGCGCTGCAGCTTCAGCTGCACCTGGTGCAGCTTTGCAAAGTGCTGGACCCGCTGCTGCGGCCAAGCCGGGTCAGTCTGCAGCCCGAAATGTGGCGGTGTCCGGCCCCAACCCTTGCCTGAGGGGCAACGATGCAGCTCGCTGAAGTCTCCATTCGGCGGCCTGTACTGGCCGTGGTCATGTCCTTGCTGATTTTGCTGATTGGCGCTGTGAGCTTCAAAAGCTTGTCTCTGCGCGAATACCCCAAGATCGACGAGCCCACCGTCACCGTAACCACCCGCTATGTCGGGGCCTCGGCCGAGGTGATCGAGTCGCAGGTCACCAAACCTTTGGAAGACTCGATTGCGGGCATTGATGCGGTGGATGTCATCACCTCCATCAGCCGCGCCGAGCAGTCGCAAATCACGGTGCGCTTTCGCCTTGAAAAGGACGCCGACACGGCCGCAGCCGAAGTGCGTGACCGCACGTCGCGGGTGCGCAACCGTTTGCCTCAGGCCATTGAAGAGCCCGTCATTGCCAAGGTCGAGGCCGATGCCTTTCCGGTGATCTGGCTGGCTTTTTCCAGCGACACGCTCAATGCGCTGCAAATCAACGACCTGGTCAACCGCGTGGTCAAGCCGCGCCTGCAGACCGTGACCGGTGTGGCCGATGTGCGTATTTTTGGTGAGCGCAAATACGCCATGCTGGTGTCCTTGGACCATGCGCGTTTGTCGTCTTATAAGCTCACGCCGCAAGACGTGGAAGACGCCATCCGGCGCAGCAATCTGGAACTGCCTGCGGGTCGCATCGAGTCCAGCAACCGTGAATTCAGTGTCTCGTCACAAACCGACCTGACCCGCCCCAGCCAGTTTGGGGACATCGTGATCCGCAGCGTGAATGGTTTTCCGGTCAAGCTGCGCGATGTGGCCCAGATCAAGGAAGATGCCGCCAACGACCGCAGCGTGGTGCGCCTGAATGGCCGGTCTGCGATTTCTGCCGGCGTGATCCGCCAGGCCACGGCCAACCCGCTGGATTTGTCCAAAGGCGTGCGCGAAATGATTCCCCGCCTTCAGGCTGATTTGCCCGGCGACATCTCGATCGATGTGGCCAACGACAACTCGGTCTTCATCGACCGCTCCATCAAGAACGTGTTCCAGACCATTGTGGAGGCGGTGGTCTTGGTGGCTTTGGTGATTTTTGTATTTTTGCGCACCTTGCGGGCTTCGATCATCCCGATCATCACCATCCCGGTCAGCTTGATTGGGGCGTTTGCCATGATGGCTTTGGCCGGTTTCACCATCAACACCCTGACCCTGCTGGCGCTGGTGTTGGCCATTGGTTTGGTGGTGGACGACGCCATTGTGGTGCTGGAAAACATTTACCGGCACATTGAAGAGGGCTTGGACCCGTTTTCAGCGGCCATCAAGGGCGTTCGGGAAATCAGTTTTGCCGTCATCGCCATGACCTTGACGCTGGCCGCCGTGTTTGCGCCCTTGGCCTTCACGCCGGGGCGCACGGGCAAGTTGTTTGGTGAATTTGCCTTGGCCCTGGCAGGGGCGGTGATTGTGTCGGGCTTTGTGGCCTTGACTCTGGCCCCCATGCTGAGTGCCAAATTGTTGCGCCATAACCCTAATCCAAGCTGGTTTGACAGTTTCATGGAGCGCAGGCTCACGGCCTTGTCCAACGGGTATGAAAGTTTGTTGGGCTTCATCTTGACCCGCGCACGTTGGGTGGTGGTGTTGGTGATGGTGGGCTCAGGGGTGGGCATTGCCTTCATTTACCCCACCATGAAGCAGGAACTCGCACCCCTGGAAGACCGGGGCGTGATTTTGGCCACTGTCAACGCGCCCGATGGCTCCACACTGGAATACACCGACCGCTATGCCCGTTCGCTGGAGAAGTTCGGTCAGGCCTATCCCGAGTTCGACCGCATTTTTGCCAACATCGGCAACCCCACGGTTGGGCAAGGTTCGGTGGTTTATCGTGCGGTGGACTGGGACGAGCGCCAACGCACCACGCTGGAGATCGCGCGTGAATTGGGTGGGAAATTCAACAGCTTGCCCGGTGTGAATGCCTTTCCGATCACGCCGCCTTCTTTGGGGCAGGGTTTTCGCGAGCGGCCTTTGAACTTTGTGATCCAGACCTCGGACAGCTACCAGAACTTGAATCAGCTGACACGCCAGTTGATGGACGAGGTGGCCAAAAACCCGGGCATCTTGTCGCCCGACGTGGACCTGCGTTTGAACAAGCCCGAGCTGCGCATCGAAGTCGATCGCGTGAAAGCCGCCGAGTTGGGCGTGAGCATCGAGGTGGTGGCCAAAACCATCGAGACCATGCTGGGGGGCCGGGTGGTGACGCGTTACAAACGCGACGCCGAGCAGTACGACGTGATCGTGCAAACCTTGCCGTCGGCCCGCAACACGCCCGATGACATCGACGTGATCCAGGTGCGCGGCCGCAACGACACCATGGTCCCGCTGTCGAGTCTGGTCAAGGTGCGTGAAAGTGTCTCTCCGCGCGAGTTGAACCACTTTGGTCAACGCCGGTCGGTGTCGATCACGGCCAACTTGTCGCCTGACTATTCTTTAGGCGAAGCGATCAAGTTCATGGATGAAACCGCGGCCAAGGTGCTCAAACCCGGCTACACCACCGAGCTGAACGGCACTTCGCGCGAATTCAAAAGCTCGCAGGGGGCTTTGGTGATTGTCTTTGTGCTGGCACTGTTCTTCATCTTTTTGGTGCTGGCGGCGCAGTTTGAGAGCTTTGTGGATCCGTTTGTGATCATGCTGTCTGTACCGCTGTCCATGATCGGGGCGCTCTTGGCGCTCAAGTTCACGGGTGGGTCACTCAACGTGTACTCACAAATTGGCTTGATCACCCTGGTGGGCTTGATCACCAAACACGGCATTTTGATTGTGGAATTCACCAACCAGTTGCGCGAGCAGGGCATGGCGATGCAAGAGGCCTTGGTCAAGGCTTCGGCCCAGCGCTTGCGTCCCATTTTGATGACCACCGGGGCGATGGTATTGGGGGCCGTACCTCTGGCCCTGGCCACGGGTGCGGGCGCGGAGAGCCGCACGCAAATTGGTTGGGTGATTGTGGGTGGCATGAGCTTGGGCACTTTGCTGGCCATCTTTGTGGTGCCCACCATGTACTCGCTGCTGGCCCGCAAATCGGTGCCAGGGCCGAACAAGGCGGTGGCGCATGAGGCACCGCCTGAGGTGCCTGTGCATTGATCGCACAGACGCGGCACGCGCTGTGCGGCGTTTGAGTCATGAAAAAAGCGGCCAAGGCCGCTTTTTTCATGTGTGCCGCATCGTCCGGTTCAAAGGTGCCCGTCAAACATCATCACATCCACCTCGTCGCCCACGGCCACGTTGCCTTGGGCGTGGCCCAACACGATCAGGCCGTTGGCTTGAACCATGGAGCTGAGCACGCCCGAGCCTTGGTTGCCGGTGATGCTGACCTGCAAGTCGCCCGCCGCGTTGGTGCTGACGATGCCGCGTTGGTATTCGGTGCGGCCGGGCTTCTTGCGCAGTGCTTCGGTGCTTTTGGCTTTGAGCAGGGGCAAGGCAGGTGCTTGCCAGCCCATGAGCTGCTGCAGAGCAGGGCGCACAAAGGCGGCAAAGGTGACCATCACCGCCACTGGATTGCCCGGCAGGCCAAACAGTACCGCTGAGCGGTTTCCACGCTGGATGCGGCCCACCGCCATGGGGCGGCCCGGGCGCATGGCGATGCGCCAAAAGGCCACATCGCCCAGTTTTTTCATCATGGCCTTGGTGTGGTCGGCCTCGCCCACGCTCACGCCGCCGCTGGTGATGATGGCGTCGGCCTGTGCAGCCGCATCCACAAAAGCTTGTTCCAGCGCGGCAGGCTCGTCGCGCACCACGCCCATGTCGATCAGCTCGCAGCCCAGCGCCTGTACCATGCCGGCCACGGTGTAGCGGTTGCTGTCGTACACCGCGCCTTCGCGGGGCGCTTCGCCCAGGCTCAGGATTTCGTCGCCAGTTGAAAAATAGGCCACTTTGGGTCTGCGCCACACGCTGACACTGGGCAAGCCCAGGCTGGCCAGCAAGCCGCAGGCAGCGGGCGCGAGGCGAGTGCCCGCACGCAGGGCGGGTTGCCCAGCCATCAGGTCCTCGCCCAAAAGGCGGCGGTTGTCGCCCGTTTGCAGCAGGCCGGGCGGAATCTGCACCTGGTCGCCGTCCACCTTCACCAGCTCTTGCGGCGCCACGGTGTCCAGTCCAGCGGGCATGATGGCCCCGGTCATGATGCGCACGCACTCGCCCGCATTCAGCGTGCCTTGCCAGGCAGCACCGGCGAACGCGGTGCCTACAACGTTGAGGGGTGTTGGACGGTCGGGCAGCAGTTCTGCGCCGCGCAAGGCGTAGCCGTCCATGGCCGAGTTGTCATGGGGCGGCACGCTGATGGGTGAGACCACGTCTTGCGCCAGGATGCGGCCATGGGCCTGCATCAAGGCCACGGTTTCTTGTTCGCGCAGGGGCTGGACCAGCTGGGCCAGAAAGTCGTTCACATGGCGGGCCGACAGGGCTTGCGGGTCGTAGCCTTGCAGGCGGTCGGCGATTTCGCTGAGTGACGGTGTGGGTGACAGTGCGGGGGGCAGGGGCATGGTCATGGTCGGCGCGGCCATTGTGTGGCCATGGGATTCAGAGGGCTTCGAGTTGCTGCAGTTCGGCCAGTGTATTGGCGTTGGCAAAGGCCTGTGGGCTGTCGCCAGGCAGGTCAAACGGGACGATGGCGCAGCGGTGCTGTGCGGTCCAGGCGTCGATCTTGCGGCCACCGCCTTGGGTGAACTTGACCAGACTTTCGAGCAGATCGGTTTTGAGCAGGCAAAACACCGGCTGAGGGCGCACCGTGCCATCGGCCTCGGGGGCGGCGGCCATGGCCAGATCGGCGTCTTGGGCGTTCATGGCGTGGACCAGGCGCTCCACCAGATCGAGCGGAAACAAGGGCGTGTCACAGGGCACCGTGAGCATGAGCGGCGTTTCGCAGCGCTCCAAACCCGTTTGAAAACCTGCCAGAGGCCCTGCAAAGCCGTCGATGCTGTCAGGCCAAACCGGCACGCCCAGCGATTCGTAGGCCGCCAGGTTGCGGTTGGCGTTGATCAGCACTTCTTGCAGTGGCAGGCTTTGCAGCTGAAGGCGCATCAGGGTTTGCAAAGCCAGTGGCAGGCCGTGGAAGTTTTGCAGGCCTTTGTCGCTGCCGCCCATGCGCGAGCCGCGCCCGCCTGCAAGGATGAGGCCCGTGATGCCGGGTGCGTTGTTGTTCATGGCCTTCAGCCTCCGATGTAGCTCATTTCCACCCGGCGGCCGGGGCCGCTGGCGGTGTCCGGCCCGCGCAGGCTGCGCAGACGCGAGTATTGGTCGGTGCGCCCGCGCCAGATGGCGTCCACCGTGGCGGCCAGCGTGGTGTCGCTTTGTGTGGGGTCGCGCAAGAGCTGGCGCAGGTCGTAGCCTTGGCTGGCAAACAGGCACAGGTACAAGCGACCTTCGGTGGACAGGCGGGCGCGGTTGCAGTCGCCACAAAAGGCCTGCGTCACGCTGCTGATCACACCCACTTCGCCCAAACTCGGGTCGTGCTCGCCCTGGGCGTTGGCGTAACCCCAGCGCTCGGCGGTTTCGCCCGGGGCTGAGGGGTCGAGCTGCACCAGCGGCAGCTCGGTTTGCAGCAGGCGGATCACCTCGGCACTGGGCAGCACCTCGTCCATGCACCAGCCATTCGTCGCGCCCACGTCCATGTATTCAATGAAGCGCAGCACGATGCCCGTGCCCTGAAAGTGCCGCGCCATGGGCAAAATTTCGTGCTCGTTGGTTCCTCGCTTGACCACCATGTTGACCTTGATCGGCCCCAGACCCGCAGCGCGTGCCGCCTCGATCCCGGCCAGCACATCGGCCACCGGAAAGTCCACGTCGTTCATGCTGCGAAAAACCGCGTCGTCCAGGCCGTCCAGGCTGACCGTCACGCGTTGCAAGCCTGCGTCTTTCAGGCTCTGGGCCTTGCGGGCCAAGAGCGAGCCGTTGGTGGTCAGCGTCAAATCGAGCGGCTGGTCGTCGGGTGTGCGCAGTGCGGCCAGTTGTTTGATCAGGATCTCGATGTTTTTGCGCAGCAGGGGCTCACCGCCCGTGAGGCGAATTTTGCGCACGCCCCGGCCCACAAACACGGTGGCGATGCGGGTGATTTCTTCAAAGCTCAGCAAATGGCTGTGCGGCAGGTAGGCGTAATCCTTGTCAAAGATTTCCTTGGGCATGCAGTAACTGCACCTGAAATTGCAGCGATCGGTCACGCTGATGCGCAAATCCGTCAAGGGGCGGCGCAGGCCGTCCAAGGGCAGTGGGTTCAGGTCGTGGCTGTGGCCTTGCACGGTGGCGGGCAAAGGCAAGCTGGGATGGCGCTGGTCAACCAGCGGAATGACGCGTTCAGACATAGCCATCGATTGTGCCCGACACGCCACCCCCTTGGAGGTGGCATGGTCAAGGATGGACAGATCTACAAAAAAGCGTTCATGCAAACGCCATGAGCTTCACCCCTGTGGGAGCCCCGCCCTCGGGGCGAGGGGTCGCGGTCCGTGAGGCTCTATTGCGGCGGGGGCGCCGCTCCTGCAAAAAAGCGTTCATTCAAGCACCATCGGGTCGGATCACCAGGTGGTTTCAGCCGTGTGAGATGGCCACGGTTTTGAGGGTGGTGAAGCCCAGCAGCGCTTCCAGGCCTTTTTCACGGCCGTAGCCCGATGACTTGACGCCGCCAAAGGGCAGCTCCACCCCACCCGCCGCGCCGTAGTTGTTGATGAACACCTGGCCGCTGCGCACCCGTTTGGCCATGCGGAATTGTCGTCCGCCGTCGCGTGTCCAGATGCCGGCGACGAGGCCGAACTCAGTGGCATTGGCCAACTCGACGGCGTGGTCTTCGTCTTTAAAAGCCATCGCAGAGAGCACGGGGCCAAAGACTTCTTCCTGCGCCAAACGGTGCATCACCGGCACGTCGCGCAAGAGCACAGGGGCTTGGTAAAACCCACCCGCTGGCACACCGGGCGCGATCTGGCCTTGCGCCACGGTGGCGATGCCGTCCGCCTTGGCTTGCTCCAAAAAGCCGGTGACGCGTTCCAACTGGCTGGCGCGGATCAGGGGCCCCAAATCCAGGTTCATCGCGGCTGAGCCCACTTGCAGGCGGCTGAAAGCTTCACCCAGGCGTTGGAGCAGCGGCTCGTAAATGCCTTGCTGGATCAGCACGCGCGAGCCCGCGCTGCAGGTCTGGCCCGAGTTCTGCACGATGGCGTTGACCACCACGGGAATGGCTGCGTCCAGGTCGGCATCGTCAAAAATGATTTGGGGGCTTTTGCCGCCCAGCTCCAAGGTGACCGGGCAATGCCGCTCTGCGGCCACTTGCTGAATGAGTGTGCCCACCCGAGGGCTGCCGGTGAAGCTGATGTGGTCGATGCCGGGGTGGCGGGCCAGCGCGTCACCCACCTCGTGGCCATAACCCGTGACGATGTTCAAGGCGCCGGCCGGAAAGCCGACTTCGGCCGCCAACTGCGCCACGCGGATCAGGCTCAGGCACGCGTCTTCGGCGGGTTTGACCACGCAGGCGTTTCCTGCCGCCAAGGCACCGCCCACGCTGCGGCCAAAAATCTGCATGGGGTAATTCCAGGGGATCACATGGCCCGTCACGCCGTGCGGCTCGCGCCAGGTCAAGACGCTGTAGCCGTTTTGGTAGGGCAGGGTGTCGCCGTGCAGCTTGTCGCAAGACCCGGCGTAAAACTCAAAGTAACGCGCCAGGGCCACCGCGTCGGCGGCCGCTTGTTTGGTGGGTTTGCCGCAGTCGCGCTGCTCCAGCGCCGCCAATTCGCCCGCGTGCTCGGCCACTTTGCGCGACAGCGCCATCAGCAAACGTCCGCGCTCCGTCCCCGTGAGCCGCCCCCAGGGGCCGTTGAAAGCGGCCCGCGCCGCTTGCACGGCCTGGTCGATGTCGGCCGCTTGGCTGCGCGGGATCTGCTCGAACACCTGCCCGTCAGAGGGGTCCAGCACGTCGATGGTTTGGCCGGCCAAGGCAGGGGTGGATTGGTTGGCGATGAAGTTGTGTTGCATACCGCCATTGTCGGTGGTGGGGCGGCCTTGGAAATCACGCACGAGACATCCTGCACAGGAGCACACGCTGACGGTTGCACAAAGGCAAGGGGCGAAAGCCCCGGCAAGGTGGGTGCCCAAGCTTTCGCAAGCCCTGTGAAAGTAAAATCGGGGTTAATCCCTAGGATTTTTCGTTTCCACTTAACTTTCAAAAGCAGACACCATGTCCCTGAACAAAGTCACCCCCGGCAGCAAAGTGCCCGACGCATTCAACGTCATCATCGAAATCCCGATGAACTCCGACCCTGTGAAGTACGAAGTGGACAAAGAGTCCGGCGCTTTGTTTGTGGACCGTTTCATGGGCACCGCCATGCATTACCCCACCAACTACGGCTACGTGCCCCAGACCATCGCCGGTGATGGCGACCCGGTGGACGTGTTGGTGATGACCCCTTTCCCATTGCCCCCAGGTGTGGTGGTGTCGTGCCGCGCCATCGGCATTTTGCTGATGGAAGACGAAGGCGGCATGGACGGCAAGATTTTGGCCGTGCCCACCGAAAAGATCCTGCCCATCTACGCCAACATCAAGGCCCTGTCGGATGTGCACGAGCTGCAACTCAAGCAAATCGCCCACTTCTTTGAACACTACAAAGACCTGGAAAAAGGCAAGTGGGTCAAGGTCAAGGGCTGGGAAGGCGTGGAGTCCGCCGCCAAAGAACTGATGGACGGCATCGCCAACTACAACAAGGCCTGATCGCCTGGCTCAATGGCTTCTGACAGAGGCCGTTGAACCTCAAAACGCCTGCCCGGCTTGCGCCGTGCAGGCGTTTTTTATGGGGCTGGCGCGATGGAGATTCGCAGGCCGGTGGCTTTGAGCACAGCCGCCAAGGTTTTGATTGTGGGATTACCCCGTGCCGACAAGGTGCGGTAAAGCGTTTCGCGCGACAGCTGAGTCTGCGCGGCCAAAGCCGTCATGCCGCAGCGCGCCTCAACCACTTTGCGCAAAGCGGCCAAATAAGTCTTGGGATCGTCATCCTCATTGGCTGCATTCAGGTATTCGGCGGCAAATTCGGCATCTTGGAGTTGTTGAAAAAGCCAGTCATCGTGTTTTGCGGTTTCATTCATGTTGAACTCCTTGTTTGCCATTCCAACCAACGCTGCACGGCTTGGTCGATATCGGCCTGCTGCGAGCGCTTGTCTCCTCCATGGCACAGCAAGACGACTTTTTTATCGGCCAAGGCGTAATAGACGCGGTAGCCCGGACCCCAATCAATCCGCAGCTCCCAAACACCCGCCCCAACAGGCTTGCAATCGCCAAAATTCCCGTTTTGCAGCCGGAGCATGCGCGCCGAAACTCTGGCTCTCGCTTGTTTGTCTCGCAGTTCATCCAACCACAAACCAAACAGGTCCACTCCCTGGGGACTGACGTAGTGCTTCAAAAGAAACATGGCAATTGTAGCTTTAAAGCTACCCTCCTGATGTGTTTTTATGCCATCAAGTGAGCCACTGAACGCGTCAAAGATCAAGCCTCTGCAAGCCGATTCATTCGCTGGACTGACCTTGTCTTCGAAATTCAGGGCTCGGCGACAGAATGTGTCAGAAGGGGGCGCAGGTTGTGGCTTGGCGGTACGACATTTTCCGTTGGAGCGACATCGCGCATGGGGATGACGGAGAAGGCTTCACGTCGGACATGAAAGTGCCGACCTACAAGTTGGGCTGCTGCGTTTGTTTGAGTGGTGAGTGCTGATTGAGCGCTTCGAGGTAGTTCTCCACCCCCGCTTTTTCCCGCTCCAGAAAGCGTGCCACTGCTTCTGAAAACGCCGGGTGCGCCAGCCAGTGGGCGCTGTGTGTGGGCGTGGGCAGCAGGGCGCGGGCCATTTTGTGCTCACCTTGTGCCCCGCCTTCAAAGCGCTTGACGCCATTGGCGATGCACCACGCGATGGGCTGGTAATAACAGGCCTCAAAGTGCAGGCAGTCCACCCGTGCGAGCGCTCCCCAATAACGCCCATAAGCCACTTCGGGCTGGCCAGCGGCGTTCAGGTGCAGGCCGATCAGGCTGATGCCGATGGCTTGCCCTTCGTGTTCGGCCACAAAAAGCAGCCAATTGGCGGCCATGTCACGGCGCATGGCGTCGAAAAACTCAGGCTTCAAATAGGGGGCGTTGCCGTGTTCCCAATAGGTTTGCTGGTAGCAGCGCAGCAGCACGGCCCAGTCATCGCCTGTCATGTCGGGGCCGCGTACGGCGCGAAAGCTGACGCCTGCCTCAGCCACTTTGCGGCGTTCTTGTCGGATTTTTTTGCGCTTTTCCTGGTTCAGGCTGCCCAAAAAGTCGTCAAAGTCGCGCCAGCCCTGGTTTTGCCAATGGAATTGCACCTGGCTGCGCTGCAGCAAACCCGCCTTATCGCAAGCCTGCAAGTCTTGTGGGCTGCCAAACAGGATGTGCAGCGAGGGGATGTCGTTGGTTTGGCACAACTCCAGCAAGGCGGCCAGCAGGGCTTGGCGGGTGGCATCGGACTCGGCCAGCAAACGGCTGCCAGGCACGGGTGTGAAGGGCGAGGCCACCAGGGCCTTGGGGTAATAGTTCATGCCATGGCGCTCGTAAGCGTCGGCCCAGGCGTGGTCAAACACATACTCGCCGCGCGAATGGGTCTTGAGGTAGAGGGGGCATGCTGCGGCCAAGGCCAGGCCCGTGGGGGTGTCGCGCCATAAACTGAGCACTTGAAGTGTCCAGCCCGTCTCGGGCACAGCCGAGCCGCTGGTCTGCATGGCCGACAAATAGGCATGCCGCATGAAGGGAGATGGCGCATCTTGCTGGGCGAGCAAGCCGTCCCAAGCCGCAGGCGCGATGCCACTCAGGTCATCCTCTACCCGGGTGACATAATTCAAGCTCAATTTTTCCAGCACCTGTATGACTCTCCAAATTCGTGTGGCCCAGCTCAACTTTGTCGTTGGTGACATGCCGGGCAATGCCCGCAAAATCATCGACGCCGCCACCTCGGCCTACGCCCAGGGGGCCAGGCTGTTGATCACGCCCGAGCTGTCGATTTGCGGCTATGCGGCCGAAGACCTGCTGCTGCGCCCGGCCTTCATTGACGCCTGCGATGATGCCCTGAAAACGGTGGCCCGCGAACTGGCTGGGTTAAAGGGCCTGCATGTGGTGGTGGGTCACCCCGAAGGCGGCGGCGTGCGCACCCGCAGCGTGGCCGTGACGCGCCGCCACAACCGTGCGAGCGTCCTGTGCGAGGGCAAAGTCGTCTGCGCTTACGACAAGCGCGAGTTGCCCAACTACCAAGTGTTTGACGAGCGCCGCTATTTCACACCCGGCAACGGGGTGGGGGTGTTTGAGGTCGAGGGGGTTCGGGTGGGGCTGCTCATTTGCGAAGACGCCTGGTTCGACGAACCAGCCCGTTTGGCGCGTGAAGCTGGGGCGCAGGTGCTGGCGGTGCTGAACGCCTCGCCTTTTCATGCGGGCAAAGGCCCGGAGCGTGAGCAGCGCATGCGCGAGCGCGTGGCCGACAGCGGTTTGCCCCTGATTTATGCGCACCTGGTTGGCGGGCAAGACGAGGTGATTTTTGAAGGCCGCTCGTTTGCGCTCAATGCCCAAGGCGAAACCGTGGCGCGGGCCGAGGGCTTTCGCGAGGCCGACTTGGCGGTGCAGGCATCACTTGGCCAGCAGGGCGTGGAGCTGAGCGCCGCACCCGAGGACTTGGTGCCCATGGCCAGCGCTGATGCCGAGTTGTGGGACGCGCTGGTGTTGGGCGTGCGCGACTACCTGGGTAAAAACGGTTTCAAGGGCGCGATTTTGGGCCTGTCGGGCGGCATCGATTCGGCGCTGGTGCTGGCGATTGCGGTGGACGCGATCGGGGCCGACAAGATCCACGCGGTGATGATGCCCTCGCCCTACACGGCCGACATCAGCTGGATCGATTCGCGCGACATGGTCAAGCGCCTCAATGTGCGGTATGACGAAATCTCGATTGCGCCCTTGTTCGACGGCTTCAAACAGGCGCTGTCGGCGCAGTTTGAGGGCTTGAAAGAAGACACGACCGAAGAAAACATCCAAGCCCGCATTCGCGGCACGCTGCTGATGGCGCTGTCCAACAAGACCGGGGCGATTGTGCTGACCACCGGCAACAAGAGCGAGATGGCCACCGGTTACTGCACGCTGTATGGCGACATGGCGGGCGGTTTTGCGGTCATCAAGGACGTGGTCAAGACCCGCGTGTTCGACTTGGCCCGCTGGCGCAACCTTCATGATCCGTATTGCACGGGCAAGCAGCCGATCCCCGAGCGCATCATCACCCGCCCGCCCAGCGCCGAGCTGCGCCCTGACCAAAAAGACCAGGACAGCCTGCCTGCCTACGAGGTGCTGGACGCGATCATCCAGCGTTACATGGAAAACGACGAGGGTGTGGAAGCGTTGATCGCAGACGGTTTTGAGCGAGCCGATGTGGAAAAAGTGACACACCTGATCAAGCTCAACGAGTACAAACGCCGCCAGTCGCCTGTGGGCATTCGCGTGACGCACCGCAGTTTTGGCAAAGATTGGCGTTATCCTATGACCAATAAATTCCGCGCCTGAATTCGGGTGCTTTCCATTTTTTGAGGATTTTTTTCATGAAACAGATCACCGCCGTCATCAAACCCTTCAAGCTGGAAGAAGTGCGTGAAGCCTTGGCCGAATGCGGCGTGACGGGTTTGACAGTGACCGAAGTCAAGGGTTTTGGACGCCAAAAAGGCCACACCGAGCTTTACCGGGGTGCCGAATACGTGGTCGACTTTTTGCCCAAGGTCAAGGTTGAAGTGGTGGTCAAGGACGACGACGTGGACAGCTGTGTGGACGCGATTGTCAAGGCCGCCCGCACCGGCAAGATCGGCGACGGCAAGATTTTTGTGACTTCGGTCGAGCGAGTGGTGCGCATCCGCACCGGCGAACAGGACGAAACAGCCATCTGATCAGGCTGTAGGTGCATGGCCTTGAATGGCCACGGGGCGATCTGTGAAGCTGTGATGAGGTCAAGGCTGATGGTTGTCGGGCCCTCAAAGTCGATCAGAGCAGTTCGACTTTGGCGCGTGGAGAAAAGCCCGCTTTTTGCACCAGACTTTGCAGCAGCAATTCGGCCTCGGTGCTCACGGACACCAGCTCTGTCTGCCAATGCCCCATGAAGCCTTGATCGACCACTTGGCCAATGAAAGCCATCAAACCATCGTAATAACCGTTGCTGTTGAGGATGCCGATGGGTTTGTCGTGGTAACCCAGCTGACGCCAAGTCCAGACTTCAAACAATTCTTCAAAAGTGCCGATGCCGCCGGGCAAGGCCAGAAAAGCATCGGCTTTGTCGGCCATCAGGCGTTTGCGCTCATGCATGGTGTCCACCACATGCAGTTCGGTGCAGCCGTGGTGCGCCCATTCCTTTTCGACCAAGGCTGTAGGAATGATGCCCACCACGGTGCCGCCTGCGGCCAGGGTGGCTTCGGCGACCAGGCCCATCAAGCCATTGCGGCCGCCGCCATAAACAAGTTGGCCGCCATGCTGGCCAATCCAGGTGCCCACTTGGACGGCGATTTGGGCAAATTCAGGCGAGTTGCCGGGTTTGGAGCCGCAGTAAACGCAGACCGAAAAGGCGGGCGAGGTGGCCGGGGTGTTGTTTTCGGTCATGACAAGCGTTGCCAAAGCGCAGCCATCCAAACGCCAGCGCACAGCAGCAAGCTGAGCAGCACCGCAGCACTGCCCATGTCCTTGGCACGCTTGGACAGGTCGTGCCATTCCGGGCCGATGCGGTCGATGGCCGATTCGACACAGGTGTTGAGCAACTCGACGATCATGACCAGCAAAATCGTACCGGCCAGCAGGGCGGTTTCTACCCAGTTTTGCCCCAGCCAAAAAGCCAAGGGCACCAGCCCCATGGCCAAAATGGCTTCTTGACGAAAAGCGGTTTCTCCCCAGCCTGCACGCAGGCCCTGCATGGAGTAACCCCCGGCATGAAGAATGCGGTTAAGGCCTGTGCGAGCTTTTTGCGGGTTGACGATGTCGGTCGTTTGGGGTTTATTGCTGGACATAGGCCATCAGGATTTGAGAGCTTGCTGCGCAGTGATCAGACGCGTGCGGGACCAAGCGTCGTGCCAAAACTGGCGCTGAGGATGAAAGCGGCTGAGGATGCTCCAAATGGCCACCCATCCCAGGGTGATGACACTCAGTTCGATCACAGACAGGTGAAGCGCGTAGGAGGTGATGATCGGTGGAAGAAACCAAATCCAAGTGACCAAGTACCGTTTCAAGGCGGTTTTGTTGCTCACCCTTCGCCCATCGGTGCCCACAATTTCTATGCGCCATGTTTTCATGGCCAGCGTTTGTCCACGCCGCCACATCCAGATGAAGTAAAGACCCAGCACCAGAAAACAGGTAGCTTGAAAGCCTGATTTGAGTTTCGGCTGGCTGTTCATCTCCCCCGGCGACAGGCCGGTGATCCAGGATGCGGCAATGAAATAAACCAAACCCGATGCGACCATCACACCAAACAGCAGCATGCCTTCGTAGAGCCAGCAGGCCATGCGCCGTTTGAGCGATGGGGCGAGAAATTCGTGTGCGGGCGCTGGTGCGAGGGGTCGAGAAGACACGGGGTCGCTGTGGGTCATGACAACTGTTGATTCAGGGGGTAAGTTGCGAGGCGATCCTCGGTTTGGGTGCATTCGGCTGTGAAGCCGTTTGAATGCAAAGCCAGTCGCTTATTGTGACCCAGGCTTGGGCAGAAGTGTTTTGGGGTCAATGGGTTGGGATGGTGCCACCAGCGGAATGCCTTTGGGTGTGTTCACAGGCATGGCCGGCGGACTGACCAGTCGGCTGTTGGTGGGCAGGGTCGTGCGTGCAGCACTTTTGACCGGTGGCTTGGGTCCCGAGGACAGTTGTTGTTTGTCCTGGGCGGGCAGGGATTGGTAGGCTTCCCACTGAGCCCGTTTGTCATCAATGGACAACGAGCGGGTGCTGTTGAAGTTGAATCGGGCAGCATTGCGGTCTTTGGGGCTCAGACGTGCCCATTCACTCATTCGACCGTGCATGGTCATTTGCTCTTCATCGCTGAGTTGCAAAAATGTGTCACTGATGCTCAGCCACTTGGTCCGTTGTTGCGCGGTCAGGGTGTCCCACTGGCCTCGCAGGGGTGACAGAGCTTGCTTTTGCCGTTCGCTCAATTTTTGCCAGCGTTTGAGGACAGGGGGCGGCGAGGGCATGGCCGGGCTGCTGGCCGATGTGACGTCGCCAGTGACGAGGAGCGGAGCTGCCGGTGCAGGGTTTGCGTCGGCGGGTGCAGGCGATTGGGCCAAGGATTGCGTGATGCAAAGACTCGACAATATCCCGCTGAGGATCGTCAACCCAATCAGGTCACGCAGCGTAAAGGGCCTGTGAGTGAACAGTTCAATCATTGGCAGCGGTACGGACCAATTGGAGCTTTAAAAATTGCACAAAGCCCGGGTCGGTGTAGGCGTCTGGGGGTAATTCGTCGGTCAGCAGTGCGGCGTCAATGCGGGCAATGTCAGAGGTCACATCATCGGATTGCATGTCCTGCAGAACCAACAGGCCCAAGACCAAGGCCAAGATTGGCAAAGCGGAAGCAAAAATACTCCAAAGGTTCAGGCCTTCTTCTGGAGTGCCGGTCAATGTGCCTTGGCTTTGAACCGAGCCGGCCATACGGCGTTGCATGATGACCACAGGTGGGCGTGACTTCAGAGCGAGTTGCCGTGCGATTCTCAATCTTTCGCTGATGTCATGGCCCAAATCCAAAGAGGCCGTGCTTAACTTGGCCGACAGTTGTTGGCCAAGTCGGTCCATGTCGTTGTCGGGATGGATTTGTTGGTGTTTCATGGTTTCAGGCCTTGGTCAGACAAGGTTTTACTCAGGGCCTGGATGGCCCGGGAACAATGGGTTTTGACGCTGCCTTCGGTGCACCCCATCACGGCGGCAGTTTCTGCAACATCCAGCTCCTCCCAATAACGCAGCAGGAAGGCTTCTCGTTGACGCGTGGGCAAGGCCATGACCGCCGATTCAATGTGCTCAAGAGTTTGCACTCTGCCCAGCCAGCTCTCTGCACTTTGTGTGGCCAGATTGTCTTCGGCACCGTTGGCCACTTCCATCAAATCGAAGCCTGAATCGGTTTCATCCGAATCGAGTTCGTTCATGTTGGTGAACAAGGCTTTTCGGGTTTTTTGGCGTCTGAACCAATCCAGGACGGTATTGGACAAAATGCGCTGAAAAAGCAGGGGCAGTTCACTCGGGGGCTTGTCCGCATAACTGCTGCACAGCTTGATCATGCTGTCTTGAACAATGTCCAAAGCACCTTCTTCATCACGTACGTGATAGTAGGCGCGCTTGAATGCTTTTTTTTCTGCGTTCTTCAGAAAGTCAGCAAGTTCTTTATCGGAGGCCAACGTGATTTCAGCGTCGCTGTTTGAGGTGTGGGGGCTGTTCTTGATCCTGTCAACTGAGCAGGCATTGACCCTGGTGGGTGAAAGATTATGTCACTTGACGAGCTTTGGGAGAACTTTTGCGTAGGCATGCGTGTATCAATGCGATAATGCGCGATTGCAATTGAAAAAAAGCAAACGGATCACCGTCCGGCACTTTTACAGTTTGGTGCCCATGTCTGTGGTCTTAAGTCCCAAAGCCACTTCACAAGAGTCGAGCCCAGGGGCACCCAAGGTTTTTCGTTAGAGAAATTCACAAAGGTTGAATATGGAAATGAACAAGGCCGATACAGCCAACACCCCTGCGGGCGCTCAAGAATTGCGCGGCGCAGAAATCCTCGTCAAAGCGCTCCAAGCGGAAAACGTTCAGTACATCTGGGGTTACCCCGGCGGTGCCGTTTTGCACATTTATGACGCTTTTTACAAGCAAGACACCATTCAGCACGTCCTGGTGCGGCACGAGCAAGCGGCTGTGCACGCGGCCGATGGTTTCGCCCGTGCCACGGGCGAAGTCGGGGTGGCTTTGGTCACTTCCGGCCCCGGCCTGACCAATGCCGTGACCGGCATCGCCACGGCTTACATGGACAGCATCCCCATGGTCATCATCAGTGGCCAAGTGCCCACTGCGGCCATTGGTCTGGATGCTTTCCAAGAATGCGATACCGTGGGCATCACCCGTCCCATCGTCAAGCACAACTTCTTGGTCAAAGACGCCAAGGACATGGCCGAGGTCATGAAAAAGGCTTTCCACATTGCACGCAGTGGCCGTCCTGGCCCCGTGGTGGTGGACGTGCCCAAGGACGTTTCTTTCAACAAAGCGCTGTACTCGGGCTACCCCGAGACGGTAGAAATGCGCTCTTACAACCCTGTGCGCAAGGGCCACGGTGGGCAGATTCGCAAGGCTTTGCAGTTGTTGATGTCGGCCAAGCGCCCTTACATCTACACCGGTGGCGGCGTGTTGTTGAGCAACGCCAGCGCAGAGCTGCGTGCCCTGGTGGACATGCTCAACGTGCCAGTCACCAACACTTTGATGGGCTTGGGCGCTTTCCCCGCCACCGACCGCCGCTTCCTGGGCATGCTGGGCATGCACGGCACGCTCGAAGCCAACAACGCCATGCAAAACTGCGACGTTTTGTTGGCCGTAGGTGCACGGTTTGACGACCGCGTGATCGGCAACCCCAAGCACTTCGCTTCGGTGGACCGCAAGATCATCCACATTGACATCGACCCTTCCAGCATCTCCAAGCGCGTCAAGGTGGACGTGCCGATCGTGGGCGACGTGAAAGATGTGTTGACTGAACTCATGGGCATGATCCGTGACTCCGGCCTCAAGCCCGATCAGCAGGCCTTGGCCCAATGGTGGGAAACGGTTGAAGGCTGGCGCAGCCGCGACTGCATGAAGTATGACAACAGCAACAGTTTGGTCATCAAACCGCAAAAAGTCATCGAGACTTTGTGGGAGATGACCAAGGACGCCGATGCGTACATCACCTCGGACGTGGGTCAGCATCAGATGTGGGCCGCTCAGTACTACAAGTTCAACGAACCACGCCGCTGGATCAACTCCGGTGGTTTGGGCACCATGGGCGTGGGCATTCCTTATGCCATGGGCATCAAGTTGGCCAAGCCGGACAGCGAAGTGTTCTGCGTGACGGGTGAAGGCTCGGTGCAAATGTGCATTCAGGAACTCTCAACCTGCTTGCAGTACAACACGCCCATCAAAGTGGTAGCCCTGAACAACGGTTACCTGGGCATGGTGCGCCAGTGGCAGGAAATTGATTACTCTGGTCGTTACAGCCACAGCTACATGGATGCATTGCCCAACTTCGTGAAGTTGGCCGAGGCCTATGGCCACGTCGGCATCCTGGTTGAAAAACCAGAAGACGTGGAGCCGGCTTTGCGTGAAGCCCGCAGACTCAAGGACCGCACGGTTTTCCTGGACATCCGCACGGACCCGACAGAAAACGTGTTCCCCATGGTGCAGGCCGGCAAAGGCATCACCGAAATGCTGTTGGGCGTGGAGGATCTGTAATCATGAAACACATCATCGCTGTACTGATTGAAAACGAAGCGGGTGCTTTGTCCCGTGTGGTGGGCTTGTTCTCGGCCCGTGGCTACAACATCGAGTCTTTGACCGTGGCCCCGACCGAAGACCCCAGCTTGTCGCGCATGACCATCCAGACCACCGGGTCGGATGACGTGATTGAGCAAATCACCAAACACTTGAACCGCCTGATTGAGGTGGTCAAGGTCGTTGACCTGACCGAAGGTGCTTACACCGAACGCGAGCTGATGCTGGTGAAGGTGCGTGCCGTGGGCAAGGAGCGCGAAGAAATGAAACGCATGGCCGACATCTTTCGCGGCCGCGTGATTGACGTCACCGACAAGAGCTACACCATTGAGCTGACCGGTGACCAATCCAAGAACGACGCCTTTTTGGAGGCGATCGACCGCAGCGCCATTTTGGAGACCGTGCGCACGGGTGCATGCGGAATCGGGCGCGGCGAGCGCATCCTGCGCGTCTAAACTTAACTCTTGAACCTGTTTATTCCTAAGGAGAACCCTGTGAAAGTTTTTTACGACAAAGATTGTGATCTGAGCGTCATCAAGGGCAAGACCGTTGCCATTCTTGGTTACGGCTCGCAAGGCCACGCCCATGCTCAGAACCTGAACGACAGCGGCGTCAAAGTGGTTGTCGGTCTGCGCAAAGGCGGCGCATCGTGGGATAAAGTCGGCAAAGCCGGTTTGACTGTGATGGAAGTCAATGACGCGGTCAAAGCCGCTGACGTGGTCATGATCTTGTTGCCCGACGAAATGATCGCCGAGGTCTACAACAACAACGTGGCACCTCACATCAAGCAAGGCGCTTCTTTGGCCTTCGCCCACGGTTTCAACGTGCACTACAACCAGGTCGTTCCCCGCGAAGACCTGGACGTGTGGATGGTGGCACCCAAGGCCCCAGGCCACACCGTGCGCAACACCTACACCCAAGGCGGCGGCGTGCCCCACTTGGTGGCGATTCACCAGGACAAGAGCGGCAAGGCCCGCGCTTTGGCCCTGAGCTACGCCATGGCCAACGGTGGCGGCAAGGCCGGCATCATCGAGACCAACTTCAAAGAAGAAACCGAAACCGACTTGTTCGGTGAGCAGGCTGTTCTGTGCGGTGGCGCGGTTGAGCTGATCAAGATGGGTTACGAGACCCTGGTGGAAGCCGGTTATGCGCCAGAGATGGCTTACTTCGAGTGCTTGCACGAGTTGAAGCTGATCGTGGACTTGATCTACGAAGGCGGCATCGGCAACATGAACTACTCGATCTCGAACAACGCCGAGTACGGCGAGTATGTGACAGGTCCTGAAGTCATCAACGAAGAGTCGCGCGTCGCCATGCGCAATGCCTTGAAGCGCATCCAGACGGGTGAATACGCCAAGATGTTCATCTTGGAAGGCAAGACCAACTACCCCAGCATGACGGCCCGCCGTCGCTTGACTTCCGAGCACTCCATCGAAGTTGTGGGCGCACAATTGCGCGCCATGATGCCTTGGATTGCCAAGAACAAGCTGGTTGACAAGACACGCAACTGATTGTCTTGTGCGAGATCGAAAAAGGCCACTTCGGTGGCCTTTTTCTTGGGCGCGTGGACTGCCTTAAACTTGGCTGACAAGCGATGGCTCCGAATCAACGCAAGAGGAAAAACCGATGAGCAAATTCAACGACAACGACAGTGCCGAAGGCACCGAGGTGGTTGTGCCTGTGCGCAAACCGTCTAAGGGCATTTACATGTTGCCCAACATGATCACTTTGGCGGCCCTGTTCGCAGGTTTTTATGCCATTGTCATGGCGATCAATGGTCGTTTTGACTTGGCCACGGTGGGCATCTTCAGCGCCATGGTGCTCGACAGCCTGGATGGCCGCGTGGCCCGAATGACCAACACCCAAAGCGCCTTTGGCGAGCAGATGGATTCGCTGTCCGACATGGTGTCGTTTGGTGCTGCGCCTGCCTTGATTGCCTATGTTTGGACCCTCCAGGAGTTGGGGCGTTGGGGCTGGATTGCCGCGTTTGTGTATTGCGCCTGTGCAGCGCTGCGCCTGGCACGCTTCAATGTGAACACGGGGGTGGTCGACAAGCGGTATTTTCAGGGATTGCCTTCGCCTGCTGCGGCGGCTTTGGTCATGGGCTTTGTCTGGATCATGTTTGAAAACGCCGTACCCGCTAAAACCGTGGCGTGGGGCATGTTTGCGGTCTGCCTGTTTGCGGGTTTGACCATGGTGACCAATGTGCCGTTTTACAGTTTCAAGGACATGCACATGAAAAAGAGCGTGCCTTTTGCCACTTTGGTGTTGGTGGCTTTGGGCATTGCGGCGGTGAATATCGACCCGCCTACCGTTTTATTTGGCATCTTTGTGCTGTATGGTTTGAGTGGCTATGTGATCTATATCTGGCGCAAAGCCAAAGGTCAGCCCACCAGCATGATCAGCACCTCCACCGATGACCCCGATGAGCGTGGCTTGCATCAATGATGTCCGCTTCAGGACAGTGGATGCTGTGAATTGTGCTAAAGTAATCGCATGAACTTTTCTTTGTTTGCACTACTGCTAGCGCCCCACGGGCGGGATGTGTAGCGCACGCAAACATTGTCCCAAAAGGCCCGTATGCCATCCGCATCGGGCCTTTTGCATTTTTTGCTTGGACTTGCGGGTTTTTGACCAGGAGTGAACATGACTGACAAACTGATTATTTTCGACACCACCTTGCGTGATGGTGAGCAATCACCCGGAGCCTCCATGACCCGCGACGAGAAACTGCGCATTGCCCGCCAGCTCGAGCGTCTGCGCGTGGACGTGATCGAAGCCGGTTTTGCCGCCAGCTCCAATGGTGATTTTGAGGCGGTCAAAGCGATTGCTGACGCGATCAAGGATTCCACCATTTGTTCCCTGTCGCGTGCCAATGACCGCGATATCGCGCGTGCGGCCGAGGCGCTCAAAGGTGCCAACAGCGGCCGCATTCACACCTTCATTGCCACGTCGCCCCTGCACATGGAAAAGAAGCTGCGCATGACACCCGACCAGGTGTTTGAGCAGGCCAAGCAGTCGGTTCGCTTTGCCCGCAATTTGGTGGGTGATGTCGAGTTCAGCCCCGAAGACGGTTACCGCAGCGACATGGACTTTTTGTGCCGAATTTTGGAAGCCGTGATCTCAGAAGGTGCCACCACCATCAACGTGCCTGACACCGTGGGTTATGCCGTGCCCGAGTTGTACGGCGAGTTCATCCGCACCTTGCGCGAGCGCATCCCCAACTCGGACAAAGCGATTTGGTCCGTGCACTGCCACAACGACTTGGGCATGGCCGTGGCCAACTCCTTGGCGGGTGTGAAGATTGGTGGCGCACGTCAGGTCGAGTGCACCATCAATGGCTTGGGCGAGCGTGCGGGCAATTGCTCACTCGAAGAAGTGGTCATGGCCGTCAAGACACGGCGAGACTATTTTGGCCTCGACATCGGCATTGACACCAGCCACATCGTGGCTGCCAGCCGCATGGTCAGTCAGACCACCGGTTTTGTGGTGCAGCCCAACAAGGCGGTGGTCGGGGCCAACGCCTTTGCCCACGCCTCGGGCATTCACCAGGATGGCGTGCTCAAGGCGCGCGACACCTACGAAATCATGCGTGCCGAGGACGTGGGCTGGACCACCAACAAGATCGTGCTGGGCAAGCTCAGCGGTCGCAACGCGTTCAAACAGCGTTTGCAGGACCTCGGTGTCACTTTGGACAGTGAGACTGAAATCAACAACGCTTTTTCCAAGTTCAAGGAATTGGCCGACCGCAAGAGCGAGATTTTTGACGAAGACATTCTGGCCTTGGTCAGCGATGAAAGTGTGACCACTGAAAAAGAGCAGTTCGGATTTGTCTCCATGTCTCAGCACAGTGAGACGGGCGAGCGTCCACATGCGGCAGTGGTGTTCACAGTGAATGGCAAAGAGGTTCGCAGTTCATCGGATGGCAATGGGCCCGTCGATGCGTCTCTCAAAGCCATTGAGTCGCACGTTCAGAGTGGTGCTGAAATGGTGTTGTATTCAGTCAATGCGATCAGCGGCTCCACTGAAAGTCAAGGCGAAGTGACGGTTCGATTGCAAAATTCTGGCCGTGTGGTCAACGGTGTCGGCTCGGATCCAGACATCGTTGTGGCTTCAGCCAAGGCTTATCTGAGTGCGCTGAATAAATTGCAAAGCACCGCAGATCGGGTTGCAGCTCAAGGTTAAAATGACTCCTAAATAGGTAATTTTAAACTTTATGAAGGTCACGTAAGTTGCTGTTCTTGCGTGACTTTTTTATTTGAGTACACTGTTATTACTTGATCCCAAAATAAACCATGGCCTGACCTGAAATGCAGCTGAAATTTGCTTCTTTGAATTCCTTTTCTTTGGCATCCTGGCGTGCTTCCTCTCTGGCTTTGGTGGCAGGTTTGATGATTGGCTGGGTCGGACCCAGCAATTTGGTTTATGCACAGTCCAACTCCACGGCGTCTTCAGCCAAAGGTAAAAAGTCAAACAACCATGCCCAAAAGGCAGTGCAACGTCGCTCCGCGCAAAACGGCAAGGGTCGTTCTGTACAAAGCGCCAAAGGACGATCTGCTGGTGGTGTAAAAAGGGGCTTTGTGTCGGCCCAGGCCGCAGTTCCTGTCAAGGCATCTTTTGGTCAGATGGCAGGTTTGCGTTCCACAGCCGATGCCTTGGATTTGAATTCCAGTGTGGCCTTGGTGGTGGATCAAGACACCCACGAGGTGCTTTACCGAAAAAACGACCATGCCGTTTTACCCATTGCTTCATTGACCAAGCTGATGACAGGTTTGATCATCTCTGAAGCGAACCTGCCGATGTCTGAGCGGCTCACCATCACGCAAGCTGATGTGGACACAGAAAAAGGAAGCTCCTCGCGTTTGGCGGTTGGTACTGAATTGAGTCGCGGTGAAATGCTGCATTTGGCTCTGATGTCCAGTGAGAACAGGGCAGCCAACGCTTTGGGTCGGACTTTTCCGGGTGGTTTGAGTGAGTTTGTGGCCCGTATGAACAGCCGAGCGCTGAGCTTGGGCATGACCGATACCCGTTACGTGGAGCCTACAGGTCTTTCCAGTCGCAACCAGTCAAGCGCCAGCGATTTGGCGGTCTTGGTTGCTGCGGCTTACAAAGAGCCTGTTTTGCGTGATCTGTCGACTTCGCACGGACGTGAGGTAGCCGTGGGTAACCGCACCTTGCAATACAACAACACCAATCGCTTGGTCAAAAATCCTCAATGGGACATTGGTTTGCAAAAAACAGGCTATATCTCTGAAGCCGGTCAGTGCTTGGTCATGCAAGCGCAGGTGGCAGGGCGCAAGTTGATCATGGTGTTTTTGGACTCTGCTGGCAAACTCAGTCGCATTGGAGATGCTGAACGTGTGCGCAAATGGGTCGAAAACAAGTCTTCTTGGCAGTCCAGTCAACACTTGCAGCAGGACCGTCCCGGTTGATGAGCCGTCAGGGGCTTGTCAATGCCCTGACTCGGGGCGTTTAACCTTCTGCGTGGTGCCCCAGTGTGCTGGAGATTTCCCGGGCTGTTTCTTGCAGTTTCGTCAACCAGCTGTCATCGATGCGGTCTGCAGGCGCAGAGATGGACAAACCGGCCAGCAATTTACCTTGGTCATCATGAATGCCCGCAGCAATGCAGCGCACACCCAACTCCAACTCTTCGTTGTCGCGGGCAAAGCCAGACTGTTTGACGCGTGTCAATTCTCTTTCCAGAACCTGCAATTGGGTGATGCTGTTGCGGGTTTGGCCCGCTAAACCTGTGCGTGTGGCGTAAGAGCGAACCCGCAAAGGGTCATCGGCTGCCAGAAAAAGTTTGCCCACAGAGGTCAGGTGCAAAGGAGCCCGCCCACCAATGGCACGAACAACTTGCATGCCCGAGCGTTCGCTGTAGGCGCGTTCGATGTAAACAATCTCGTCGCCCTGTCGCATGCTCAAATTGACAGGTTGCTGAATCAGTTTGTGCAGTTCGCGCATGGGTGCCAATGCGGCATCTCTCACATTGAGCCGACCTTTGACCATGTTGCCCAATTCCAGCAGACGCATACCCAAGCGGTAGCTTCCTGCTTCGGGGCGGTCAACAAAACGTCCCGTGGCCAAATCGTTCAGGATGCGGTGCGCGGTCGAGGGATGAAGTCCAGTTTTTTGACTGATTTCTTTCAGGGAAATCGCCTCTTCTCGGGATGCAAGAACATCCATCAAGGTGAACATGCGTTCGATGACTTGGATGGTGGGCGAAGCGGCAATGGTGGGATCTTTTTTCATCGAGTACAGCAGATGTGATTGAATTTTACACTGTGAAATCGAAGGGGAGTCTTTAAGGCATGGGCAGCCATTCACCATGGACTCGCAATTCGCCCGGTTTGAAACGGGCTTTGTAACTCATTTTGGGACTTTTTTCGATCCAGTAGCCTAAGTAAACATAAGAAAGACCCAAGTCGACAGCTTGCTGGATTTGCCAAAGAACGCCATACGTGCCGTAGCTCGCTTTGTCATCTGGTTCGTAGAAGGTGTAAACGGCGGAGAGGCCATTGTTGAGGACATCGACAATGCTGATCATTTTCAGAGGGCCCAGAGTGCCTTCTGGTGCGGGTTCGCGAAACTCGATGATTCTTGAATTGACGCGACTTTGAAGCAAGAACTGGGTGTATTGATCCACGCTGTCCTGGTCCATGCCACCGCCCATGTGACGCGAATTTTGGTAGCGCAAGTACAGGGCGTAATGCTCGGCATCAAAATGCAAGTCCAGCACCCGCACTTTCAAATGCTGGTGGGCTTTGAGGGCGCGTCGCTGACTGCGGTCTGGTTGGAAAGTGACCACATTCACACGCAGGGGTTGGCAAGCTTGGCAACCATCGCAATAAGGACGGTAGGTAAACAATCCGCTGCGCCGAAAGCCTTGTTGCACAAGGTCTGAATAAACCTCGTTGTGAATCAAATGGCTGGGCGTTGCCACCTGTGAACGTGCTGACCGATCGGGCAGGTAACTGCAAGCATAGGATGCCGTGGCATAAAACTGCAGAGCCTGAAGCGGGAGGTCTTTCAGATGGGTCACTTAGGGTTGTCCAATGCCGTCAACGCGTGCCAGTATAAAGTTTGCTGTGCCCAGTCAATGCCGGGTCGGTCCATCGCTTGCCTGACGCCTGTCATGAAGGTGTCTCGCGACATTTCGTGTGCGCCCAAAGAGGCCAGGTGACGGGTGTTTTGCTGGCAATCAATGGCCAAAACACCGTGCTCCAAGGCGACGCTGACCAAAAGGGCCAAAGCCATTTTGGAGCCATCGTCAATGCGGGTGAACATGGACTCGCCAAATACGGCTTGGCCCAGCGCCACAAAATACAACCCTGCCACCAGCGTTCCATCAAGCCAAACCTCTGCGCTGTGTGCCAAGCCCAGTTGGTGGAGTTCTGTGTAGGCACTCACCATGGAGGGCAAGATCCAGGTGCCTTTTTGGCCCGGGCGAACAGCGTTGGAGCAGTGGTGGATCACCCCGGCAAAGTCTCGGTCAAAACACAATTCAAAACGGGGTGATTTCAGGTGTTGTTTGAGCCGTTGACGCAAGGAGCGGTGAAAGCGAAATTGATGGGTCTGAAGCACCATGCGGGGATCGGGGCTCCACCACAACACAGGCTGCCCTTCACTGAACCATGGAAAAATCCCGTTGGAATAACTTTCGATCAGGCGTTCAGCATTCAGATCGCTGCTGGCAGCCAAAAGGCCAGGAGCAGGCGATGAAGGCCCCCAGGTCAGCGAGGTGCAAGGCAGTGGCTCCCCAGGCTGAACCCAGGGCAGGGTGGGCGATGAGGGTTCGATCAACATGCAGTCATTACACAATAAATGGCATGCGCACGGCGTCAGCCGCTATGATTTTGTGATGCATGCTTTTGATTCAGACTGGATTCAACCCGAGTGGCCTGCCCCGTTGGGGGTTCGCGCCATCATGACGACGCGTCAAGGTGGCGTTTCAAGTGGGCCTTGGCGAAGCATGAATCTGGGGGGGCATGTGGGGGACTCTCACGAGCAGGTTCAGGCCAACCGTGACCTTCTCGCCAACCAGATCAAGAAAACCCCCGTGTTCATGGACCAAGTTCATGGCACACAAGTAGAGGCGCTGCCGACAAATGGGGTCCATCTGCCGCAAGCGGATGCTTGTTGGACCGCTAACCACCAGCTGGCTTGCACCATCATGGTGGCCGATTGCTTGCCTGTGCTCCTGTGTGATGCCTCGGGTCAATGGGTGGCGGCTGCGCACGCCGGTTGGCGTGGTTTGGCGGGCGTCAATGGCCAAGGTGTGCTGGAGTCGCTGTTGTCCGAGTTGCCCGTGCATGGCCACCATGGCGAGCTGATGGCTTGGCTGGGGCCATGCATTGGCCCGAATGCATTTGAGGTGGGGCAAGAGGTTCGGTCTGCATTTCAAGAGGGAACGACCAAGAACGACGCATTCTTTTTACCTTTGCCCAATGGGAAGTACTTGGCCGATTTGGCAGGTTTAGCCCGACAGCGATTGCATCAGTTGGGGGTTGGACAAATTTTTGGCAATGATGGTCATCCTTCTTGGTGCACCTTCACCAATTCAGACCGGTTCTTTTCTCACCGGCGCGACAGCCGCGTCCTCGGCCAAAGTGGGCGCATGGCCGCTTGCATCTGGCTGGACCGATGAGTTGATTTTTGATTCGGCCTCCAGCCTGTTTTGCTCGGCCTTGAGCCGTTCTTTTCTTCGAAGTGGGGTACCAAACAGGTAAATCACCAACGATATGGGCAACAAGCCATACAGCAAGAAGGTGATGATGGCACCCAAAACAGTTCCCTGTGTACTAAAAGCCTCGACCAAAGCCATCAGCAATGTGACATAGAACCATGCAATAACGATCAAATACATAAATTTTTTGTGCCTTGTAATTTGGGTGACAACAAACTGAAAGATACTGTACTCAAGCCATTTCAAAAAAACGATTGAATCAGGAGACAACATGAGTGCATCCAAGCCAAACGACTGGGCCCAGATGAACCAGGATTTTCAGCAAAAACTGTCTCAAAGTTGGGGTCAGGCCATGCAGCATTTCCAGACCATCGACTTGGGAGGTTTGAAGCCGGTCCCCGAAGCTGACACGCCTGCACTCAAATTCTCTCCGGAAAAGATTCAGGCCCTTCAGGGGCAGTATTTCAAAGACGCCTCAGATTTGTGGAATCAAAGCCTGAGCAACAGTTTGCAAGTCAAAGACCGGCGTTTTTCGGGTGATGCCTGGACCTCCAACCCTGTGGCAGCGTTCAATGCGGCCACTTACCTGCTCAATGCCCGCACCCTGATGGGCTTGGCCGATGCGGTGGACGCCGATGCCAAAACACGCACCCGCATCCGCTTTGCCATTGAGCAGTGGGTGGCCGCTTCGTCCCCAAGCAACTTTTTGGCCTTTAATGCCGAAGCCCAAAAGAAAGCGATCGAGACAAAAGGCGAAAGCATCGCCAAGGGCATCCAGAATTTGATGCACGACATGCAGCAGGGCCATGTCTCGATGACCGACGAGAGCCTGTTTGAAGTGGGCAAGAACGTGGCCACGACCGAAGGTGCTGTCGTTTTTGAAAACGAATTTTTCCAGCTCATCGAATACAAGCCGCTCACCGCCAAGGTCTACGACAAGCCGTTTTTGCTGGTGCCCCCTTGCATCAACAAGTTCTACATCCTCGATCTCCAGCCCGAAAATTCGCTGATTCGCTACGCTGTGAGCCAAGGCCACCGCACTTTTGTGGTGAGCTGGCGCAACCCTGACGAGTCCATGGCGCAAAAGACCTGGGACGACTACATCGAGCACGCCGCCATCGAGGCCATCCACACGGTGCAGGCCATCACCGGTGCGCCCAAAATCAATGCTTTGGGCTTTTGCGTGGGAGGCACCATCTTGTCGACCGCTTTGGCCGTGTTGGCCGCTCGAGGAGAAAAGCCGGTGGCCAGCGCCACCTTCCTCACCACGCTGATCAACTTCACCGACACCGGCATTCTGGACGTGTTCATTGACGAGAACTTCGTCAAGTTCCGCGAGCAGCAAATGGGCCAAGGCGGCTTGCTCAAAGGCCAGGATCT
Source organism: Limnohabitans sp. 2KL-3 (assembly GCF_001269405.1). Lineage (NCBI taxonomy): Bacteria > Pseudomonadati > Pseudomonadota > Betaproteobacteria > Burkholderiales > Comamonadaceae > Limnohabitans > Limnohabitans sp. 2KL-3. The sequence goes on along the minus strand of NZ_CXON01000003.1, from coordinate 81,248 downwards.
GGCATCCACTTTCAGCTTTTTGCGCCCGAATGACCTGGTCTGGAACTATGTGGTGGGCAACTACCTCAAGGGTGAGACACCGCCGCCTTTTGACCTCTTGTACTGGAACAGCGATTCCACCAATTTGCCTGGCCCGTTTTACGCCTGGTATTTGCGCAACACTTACCTCGAAAACAAGCTGGTTCAACCTGGCAAAGTCACCGTGTGTGGCGAGGCCATCGATCTGGGCAAGGTCGATCTGCCTGTCTACATCTACGGTTCTCGCGAAGACCACATCGTGCCGATTGGTGGGGCTTATGCCAGCACACAAGTGTTGCCGGGCAAGAAGCGTTTTGTGATGGGGGCTTCGGGCCACATTGCGGGCGTGATCAACCCGCCAGCGGCCAAAAAGCGCAGTCACTGGTTGAGTGAAGGCACGAAATTCCCAGCCGATGTGAACGACTGGATCGCCAGCGCCCAAGAGGTGCCCGGCAGCTGGTGGACCGATTGGTCAGACTGGCTCAAAGGCCATGCCGGCAAGCAAATTGCCGCGCCCAAAGCCTACGGCAAAGCCAGCCAATTCAAAGCCATCGAGGCGGCCCCCGGTCGCTATGTGAAGGCCAAGGCCTGATTCGTTTTTTTATTGGAGACAAAAATGGAAGACATCGTCATCGTTGCAGCAGCCCGCACCGCCGTGGGCAAATTTGGCGGCTCGCTCGCCAAAACGCCCGCCACTGAGCTGGGCAGCATCGTCATCAAGAGCCTGCTCGAGCGCAGCGGCTTGCCGGTGGACGCCATCGGTGAAGTCATCATGGGCCAGGTGCTGGCCGCAGGCGTGGGCCAAAACCCCGCCCGCCAAGCCATGATGAAAGCCGGTGTGGCCAAGGAAACACCGGCGCTGACCATCAACGCCGTGTGCGGCTCGGGCCTGAAGGCCGTGATGCTGGCCGCGCAGGCCGTGGCCTGGGGCGACAGCGAGATCGTCATCGCCGGTGGTCAGGAAAACATGAGCGCCAGCCCGCACGTGTTGAACGGCAGCCGCGACGGCCAGCGCATGGGCGATTGGAAGATGACCGACACCATGATCGTGGACGGCTTGTGGGACGTGTACAACCAGTACCACATGGGCATCACCGCCGAAAACGTGGCCAAGGCCCACGGCATCACCCGTGACATGCAAGACGCCCTGGCTGCAGGCAGCCAACGCAAGGCCGCAGCCGCACAAGACGCGGGCAAGTTCAAGGACGAAATCGTCGACGTGCTGATTCCACAGCGCAAAGGTGACGCGCTGGTGTTCAACACCGACGAGTTCATCAACAAGAAAACCACGGTGGAAGTGTTGGCTGGCTTGCGCCCTGCCTTTGACAAGACCGGCAGCGTGACCGCAGGCAACGCCTCGGGCATCAATGACGGCGCGGCCGCCGTGATGGTCATGTCGGCCAAGAAGGCCGCCGCCTTGGGCCTCAAGCCCCTGGCTCGCATTGCCGCTTTTGGCACCAGCGGTCTGGACCCGGCCACCATGGGCATGGGCCCTGTGCCTGCGTCGCAAAAAGCGCTGGCCCGCGCCGGCTGGAAAGCACAAGACGTTGACCTGTTCGAACTCAACGAAGCCTTTGCCGCACAAGCTTGTGCCGTGAACCAGGCCTTGGACATCGATCCGGCCAAGGTCAACGTCAATGGCGGTGCGATCGCCATCGGTCACCCCATCGGCGCATCCGGTTGTCGCATCTTGGTGACTTTGTTGCACGAAATGCAGCGCACCCAGGCCCAAAAAGGTTTGGCCGCGCTGTGCATCGGCGGCGGCATGGGCGTGTCGCTGGCCATCGAACGCGTTTAAAAACCAGGCACGCCGCCGCCTTGGATTGGCACACTGCCCAGCTGTATAAGGGCAGCCCTTCCAAAGGATGTGAGTGCCTTCACTTCATTTCACTTCACTCATAACAAGGAGACAATCATGAGTCAAAAAGTAGCGTACGTCACAGGTGGCATGGGCGGCATCGGTACCGCGATTTGCCAGCGCCTTCACCAAGAAGGCTTCAAAGTCATCGCCGGTTGCGGCCCTACACGCGACTTCACCAAATGGCTGGACGAGCAAAAAGCCTTGGGCTTCACCTTTTACGCCTCGGTGGGCAACGTGGGTGACTGGGACTCTACCGTGGAAGCCTTCTCCAAGGCCAAAGCCGAGCACGGACCGATCGACGTCTTGGTCAACAACGCCGGTATCACCAAGGACCGAATGTTCCTGAAGATGACGCGTGAAGACTGGCAAGCCGTGATGAACACCAACTTGGACTCCATGTTCAACGTGACCAAGCAAGTGGTCGCCGACATGGTCGAAAAAGGCTGGGGCCGCATCATCAACATCAGCTCGGTCAACGGCGAAAAAGGTCAGGCCGGTCAGACCAACTACTCGGCTGCCAAAGCCGGTATGCACGGTTTTTCGATGGCCTTGGCCCAAGAGCTGGCCACCAAAGGCGTCACGGTCAATACCGTGTCACCAGGCTACATCGGCACCGACATGGTCAACGCCATTCGCCCTGATGTGCTGGAAAAAATCGTTGCCACCGTGCCCGTCAAGCGCTTGGGCAAGCCCAGCGAAATCGCCTCCATCATCGCATGGATGGCCAGCGAAGATGGTGGCTACACCACCGGTGCTGACTTCGCCGTCAACGGCGGTTTGCACATGGGTTGATGCTTGTTTCTGGCACAGTTTGGCAACGCCAAGCTGGACCATTCAAGCCAGCAGTGCCTACTAAAAAACCCGCCTCGGCGGGTTTTTTGCGTATGCCGGTCGGCTTTAATCCGCTTGTTTGCTCGTGCTCACCATTTGCATGGCCGAGGCGATCAGGCCCGACACTTCGCTCATGTTGCCCGGCACGATCAGCGTGGTCTTGGCGTCTTGCGCCACCTTGGCGTAGGCCTGCACCGCTTGCTCGGCCACCTTGAGCTGCACGGCTTGTTCGCCTCCGGGCTGGCGGATGGCGGTGGCAATTCGCTCAATCGCCTGAGCCGTGGCATTGGCCATTTCGGTGATGGCGGCGGCATCGCCTTGGGCTTTGTTGATGGCGGCTTGTTTTTCGCCTTCTGAGCGGGCAATGAAGGCCTCGCGCTCGCCCGTCGCGATGTTGATCTGCTCCTGACGGCGGCCTTCGGATGCGGCGATCAGCGCGCGCTTTTCGCGCTCGGCGGTGATTTGTGACTGCATGGCCAGCAAAATTTCTTTGGGCGGTGTCAGGTCCTTGATCTCGTAACGCAACACCTTCACGCCCCAGTTGAGCGCCGCTTCGTCGATGGCAGCCACCACCTGTGCGTTGATGATGTCGCGCTCTTCAAAAGTCTTGTCGAGCTCCAATTTGCCGATCACGCTGCGCAGGCTGGTTTGTGCCAGCTGGGTCACGGCCACGATGTAGTTGGACGAGCCGTAACTGGCCAGTTTGGGGTCGGTGACTTGAAAGTACAAAATGCCGTCGACCTGCAGCTGCGTGTTGTCTCGCGTGATGCAGATCTGGCTGGGCACGTCCAGGGGGATTTCTTTCAGGCTGTGTTTCTGGATCACGTTGTCCACAAAGGGCACCACAAAGTTCAGGCCCGGGGCCAGACTGGCGTGGAATTTGCCCAGCCTTTCGACCACCCAGGCCTCTTGTTGCGGCACGACCTTGACGGTCTTGATGATGAACAGGACCGCGATGATCACGAGGATGGCAGCGACTTCCATGGTTTTTCTCCCTTTTCGGTGTAGTGAGCGGTGTGCTCAGATTTTCTCGAGGACCAGGCGGTTGCCCGCCATGGCCTGAATGCGGTGAATGCCAGCCGTGGCGGTCTGGCCCGGGGCCAGCACCGCGGTCCAGGCCGCGCCCCGGTGTTTGACTTGTGCGGTGCCTTGCGCGTCCCAAGCATCGACCTGCACCGTGGCACCCAAGTCCAAGTGTTGGTCTTGGGCTTCTTGTGGCGTGGTGGTTTGGCGCATGCGCCATTGGCCCAGCAGCACAGCCCCCAAGCCGCCGACGATGGCCGCTGCCACCAGTTGGGTGCTCAGGCCATAACCAGCCAATGCGACCAGCGCAGCGGCCACAGACCCGAGACCCAGCATCAGCAGGTAAAAGGTGCCCGTTACCAACTCCAGCGCCACCAGCACGCCGGTCAGCACCCACCACATCGTTGCATTGCTCATTTCGCCTCCTTCAGCTTCATCCGCGTATTGTCGGGCTTGAACTTCTGTCTTTATACGCCGACCACCCATCGCCTGGGGCAAGTCCGTCACAAGCCAAGGATAATCAGCCCCCAAATTCAAAGGACAACCTTAACCATGATTGGTGAGGACTCTAGGGGTTCCGTGTCTAATTGATGATCAATTGCGTTGTTAAGCTGGAATGCAATCATCGTGTATCTGTGGGCGTGGCTGATGGCTAATTGATCATGTAAACAGTTGTTGACCCAGCTGATCCCAATGCCTCAGATATGCTTTGGCACATGTTTTTCAGTGAATTTCGTGGGGATTATTTTTCTTTTGTTATTTTTATTGGATTTGAATTAACGTCAAAGAAAGATGAAATGTTGGTCGCAGGTGCTGAAGGTGGCTTGGTGGAACACGTGCAGATTGCCTGCAACGCAGCACAAGACATGTATTTTTCATCCGGCGTGGCGTCATTCATCTTTTACGTCGAAAGTTGGTGGCCATCAACAGCGTGATGATCCCTGGTGCAGTACGCGATGCCGTTTGGGCGTGCTTTGCACAAGTCTTGGAAACTATGCAGTCGGAGTGCATGACCCGCGAAATGGGGCTGGCCGATGCTGAGGCGCTGCGCAGCGAGTTGATGACGTGCCAGGTGCGCCGTGTGGTAGTGAGTGTCACCGATAAGGGGCCCATTCAGAAGAACCCCATACGGATCACAGAGACGCGCGCTCAGGCCACTCGACCCAAGGCGCGCAGCACTTTCTCAGGCGTGATCGGTTGCGACCAGAGCTCCGCCTTGAACGGCGCCAAGGCGTCGTTGATCGCGTTCATGACCGCAGCAGGTGCACCCGCAGTGCCTGCCTCGCCTGCGCCTTTGGCCCCCAGCTGGCTGGAGCGCGTGGGTGTCTGCACATGCGCCACCTCGATGTCGGGCATTTCACCGCTCATGGGCACCAGGTAATCGGCCATGTTGGCATTGCGCATCAGCCCCTCATCGTCGTACAGGCACTCTTCAAAAAGGGCTCCGCCGATGCCCTGCACAATGGCTCCCCGAATCTGCTCGTCCACGAGTTTGGGGTTCAGAACACGACCGCAATCCTCGACCGCCCAGTGTTTGAGCAGCTTGACAAAGCCGGTGTCCGGGTCCACTTCAACATAAGAGGCCTGCACACCATTGGTGAAGATGAAGGGGTAGTCGCGCTGAGCATAGTGGCGCGTCACCATCAGCTCCGGCGTGAAGTCATTGGGCAAAAGGTCTGAACGGAAGTAGGCAATGCGGCCAAGTTCGGCAAAGTCCAGCACCGACTCCAGCGTCTGGGCGTCCACCACATGGCCACGGCGCACGGTCAATTCAGCCTCGCTGCGCTTGAGGATGACAGCGGCCAACTTGAGGATGTTGGCGCGCAGCGCCTGGGAGGCCAGCAAAACCGCCTCACCGCCAACACCCGCACCGCGCGAAGCCCATGTGCCTCCGCCATAGGGCGTGACATCGGTGTCGCTCATGATGAGTCGCACTTTTTCAAGATCTACGCCAACACCATCCGCCGAAATCTGTCGGTAAATGCCGTCATTGCCCTGGCCCTGTTCGCCCACACTCACGCTCACGCTGATGGCACCCGAGGGGTCCAGACGGATGGTGCAGCCGTCCTGAGAAGCGATGCGCGCGCCACCCACCCCATAAAAAGCCGCACTCGGGTTTGTGAGCTCAATCAATGTCGCAAAGCCAATGCCGCGGTAAATGCCTTGTTCACGCAGCTGGGCAATCTCCGCCTTGAGACGTGGGTAATCCATCATCTGTTCGATTTTGCTCAGGCAGGCCTCATGCGACAAGACTTCGAGCTTGATGCCGCTGGCCCCTGTGGTGGGATAAGCGTCGTCGGGAATCACGTTCTTCTTGCGAAACTCCAGCGGGTCCATGCCGATGGCCCGCGCCGCTTGGTCAACCAATCCTTCGGTCACTGCGCAGGCGATGGGGTGACCCACCCCGCGGTACTGGCAAGTGGGCGTCTTGTTCTGAAACACCACGTCCAAGTGCGCCCGGTAGTTGGCGTGTTTGTAGGGGCCACCCACCAAATTGACCACCTGATTGCCCTCGATCGCGCTGGTGCGCGGGAACATGGAATACGGACCAATGCCCGTCAGGTCATTCATCTCGAAAGCGAGGATCTCTCCGCTCTTGTTGGCGGCAATGCGTGCCTTGACCAAGTGGTGACGCGCGTGAATATCGCTGGTGAAACTCTCCATGCGATCGGCCACAAACTTGACCGGGCGTCGGCACATCATCGACAAGGCCACCGTGGCAAAGTCATCTGGATAAGCATGCACCTTGATGCCAAAAGAGCCGCCCACGTCCTTGCAAATCACCCGCACTGCGTGTTCAGGCAGATCAAACTGCCTGGCATACAGGTCCTGCATCATGTGCGGTGCCTGGAATGAGTGGTACACGGTGAGCTTCTGATCGGCAACATTCCAATCGGCAATCTGACAACGGGGCTCCAAGGTCACGCCCGTGTGTCGCCCGAATTCAAAAGTGGTCTCAACCACTGCATCGGCATTGGCAAAAGCCTCGTCAACCTGGCCCACATTCAGCTTGCGGGTAAAACACAGGTTGTCGCCCAGCTCCGGATGAATGAGTGGCGTCGAAGGGTCGAGCGCGGTCTCCATGTCCACCACCGCTGGCAATTGTTCGATCTCGACGTGGATCAGCTGCAGCGCGTCCTCGGCCTGCTCGCGGGTTTCTGCAACGATGGCCACCACCGGCTCACCCTGCCAGCAGGCACGGTCCAGGGCCAGTGGATACTGCGGTGCCGATTTCATGCCCGCGAGATGGCCCAGAACCGCCACCCATGGCTTGCATATTTTGGCCAGGTCATGGCCATCGGCGACCAGAATCACCCCGGGCATGCTGCGAGCAGCAGTGGCATCGATGTGGGTGATCTTGCAATGCGCGACGGGGCTGCGCCAGTACACGACATGGGCCATTCGGGGCAATTCAATGTCGTCGATGTAGGTGCCTTGACCTTGAACCAATTTGCGGGCACTGGGGCGTTCAACGCTTTGTCCAATGTAGCGGGGGTCCTCAGTCAAGGCATGCAAAGGCTTTTCTTCGTGGTCGACTTTTGGCGAATCTTCCACTTCAGGGCCTGCAGTGCCCGACAAGTTATGTGTCATGGTGTTCATGCGCTCACCTTTTCGGAAGGACGGCTGGACGCGTTCTTGGCGCGCTCGGCCAGGGTTTCGCAAATGGCATCGACAATGGCGTGGTAGCCGGTGCAGCGGCAATAGTTGCCACTCATCCACTCACGCACTTCTTCCCGGGTCGCATCGGGTTTGACCTCCAGCAACTCCTTGGCGGCCATCACCATGCCCGGCGTGCAAAACCCGCACTGCAAGGCGTTGTTCCTCACAAAGGCATCCTGCAGATCACGCACATCACCATCGGCACTGAGGCCTTCGATCGTGCGGACCTTGCCGCCCTGGGTTTGAACGGCCAGCGTCAGGCAACCGCGCACGATGCGTCCATTCACCTCCACGGTGCATGCGCCACAAACACCATGTTCGCAACCCAGATGCGAGCCTTTGAGGCCCAGTTCGTTTCGAATGAAGTCGACCAGGTGCTGGCGTGGTGCCACGCTGCGCACTTGCGGTTGACCGTTGACTTCAACTTGAAGTGTTTGAAGAGATGCCATGCGTTTCTCCCGGAATAAATCAGACAGCGATCGCGCTGCGGCTGGCCTGCGCAGCCGATAGCAAACGGCGAGCCAGTACGGTGGCCAAGTGCCGCTTGGTTTCGGGGCTGTGGGTTAGATCAGGAAGGGGATCGAGCTCGGCTTTGAGCGAAGCCACCGCAATCTCCACCGTTGCAGAATCCAGCGTCTTGCCCACAAGCAAGGCTTCGGTTCGGCGTGCACGCCAAGGAATCGCACCAATGCCCAGGAAAGCCAGATTCACACGCTGGGCCACCGTGCCGGAGAAGTGGGCGGCCACCGCCAGACCTGCCACCGCGTAATCGCCGTGACGTCTTGCCAGTTCATCGAAAGCAAACCAGTCCGACTGACCCGCCAGAGGCACATCGGCCCCCACAACGACTTCATCAGGCGCGAGAGCTGTCGTGTACAGGTCTACGAAAAAATCAGTGGCCGAGATCTTGCGAAGGCCCTTGGGGCTTTGCAGGTGAATCTGCCCATCCATGGCGCAAAGGCAGCACGGCCATTCAGCTGCCGGGTCCCCATAAGCAATCGAGCCGCCCCAAGTTCCCGAGTTGCGAATCGCTCGGTGAGCAATATGAGGTGCAGCCATGGCCAGCATCGGGGCATGTAGGCTGACCAAGGCGCTGTTTTCAATGTCAGTGTGCGTGGTCAGTGCGCCAATGTAGAGGCGATCGCCCTCTTGGCGAATGCCCCGCAGCTCATTCAGGCCCGTGATGTCAATCACCAGTTGCGGTTCGGACAAACGCATGTTCAGTGTGGCCAGCAGGGTCTGTCCCCCCGCCAAAATTCGGGCGTCGTCCCCGTGGGTTTGAAGCAGCTCGAAGAGCTCGGCCATCGCGGCGGGCTTGACGTAATCAAATGCAGCTGATTTCACGGTGGGTCTTCCAGTTTGTGTGTTCAATATCGGCCAAACAAGGCCCGCCTCAGAGCTGAGCGCCGAGCCACACGCCAACGGCTGTGGCCAAGACCCCCAAGGCAAACCATTTCACGCGCAACCACTCCATGTCGTTTGGCAATGGACGGGTTGGTGGCTGCGCAACAGCCGCTCCAGCCAAGGGCAAATCTGCGCTTGGGGTATGGGCGGCCGAGGGGCTCACTGGGACCGCTTCAGGCGTATGTGACTCTGTTAGTGGCTTGTCGGCATCCGGTTGAGTCGGCGCAAGGTGCAACTGAAAGGCATTAAAAAACTGATCCGCCATCTGTTTGGCGGCCCCATCGATCATGCGCCCCCCAACCAAGCCCAGCTTGCCAGCCACCGAGGCCTGAACCGTGTAATGCACACGTGTGTTCTCGCCTTCATCACTGAGACTGACTTGCGAGCGACCCCGGGCCATACCGGCTGCACCGCCAGACCCTTCGAAAGTCATGGCGCAACTTTCGGCCTCGATCACGTCGCTCATCAAAATGCGACCGCTGAACTTGGCACGAACCGGCCCCACCTTGACCATCATGCGAGCGGTCTTTTCAAGAGGGCCGACCTGCTCCACAGCTTCACAGCCGGGAATACAAGCCGTCAAGACAGCTGGATCATTCAGTGCCATCCAAACACGCGCTCGAGTCGCGTTAATTACAACGTCGCCTGTCAATTCCATGGGGTCATCTTTGGGGTTTTCACGGGGTTGTTTTGTTTACCATGCGTTCAATAATCCTATTCCAAATTGACCATACGGTAAATAGCATGCCCATACAGACAAACCCTGAGCGGGCGCTTGACCCCGCTGCCGGGTTAGCGCCCGAGCCTCCGCGAATGCGGCGGCGGTTGGGTGTTGCCGAACGTGAGCGTCAGATTTTGGAAGGTGCCATTGGTTTTTTTGCACAAAACGGATTCGGTGCTCAACTACGAGATTTGGGCCGCAGCATCGGTGTCACACATGCGCTTCTTTACCATTACTTTCCCACCAAACAAGCCTTGATCGACCGGGTTTACTTGGAGGTTTTCGAAGGGCGTTGGAATCCCGAATGGGAAGCCTTGCTGGATGACCCTGAGAAAACGCCTGAAGAAAAACTCACCGGCTTTTACGACGATTACATCAACTCAGCGTTGAACCGTGAGTTCACGCGTATCTTGGTGTTTTCGGGCCTTTCCGATCACGCCATCACCGACAGGTTCTTTTCGCTTCTTCGCCAGCGGCTGTTCCCTCGCCTGATTCGAGAGACAAGACGCTTTCGCGGCTTGAGCAGTCGAGCCAAATCCAGTGAACGTGAGTTGGAACTGTTAATGGGGTTACACGGTGGTTTTTTTTACATCGCGATGCGGCGCTGGATTTACGGTCAGGGTGTGGCCAACGATCAAGCCCCCGAACGTTTCAGCCATTCCCTTGTCCATGATCGCGTGCTGGGCTATTTGATTGCCAGTCAAACATTGTTCGGCCAAGCCCATATTTCGGCAGCCTCTAAGACCAGTGCCGGCACAAGAAAACGGAATCCATGAAATTTTTTCACCCCGCTGCAGCCTACCGGCTAAGGCATTTACGCGCGGCAATGGACTGCCGCTATTCAACCAAAAGGAGAACGCATGAAACTCAACAAGTTGGCCCTTTCCGGGTTGATCGCGATCGGTTGCGCAACTGCTGCCAGCAATGCAGTCGCCCAACAGCGCATCAACGTCAACATCGGTGCAAGTCATCCGACCACCAACATCTGGGCCTACGCCATGAAAGAGGTGTTCCAGCCCGAAGTTGATCGGCTGCTCAAGGAAGGCGGAGGTAAGTATGAAGTGCGCTGGCGTGAGAGTTACGGCGGAACGCTTTACAAGTTTTCTGAAACACGCGCTGCCGTCAAGGACGGCATTGTTGACGTGGGCATGGTCGGCACCGTCTGGGAAAACTCAGCCATGCCTTTGCAAAACGTCACTTATTTCACGCCGTTTGCCACCACCAACCACGAAATGCTGATCAGCATTTTCGACAAACTCAACGACACGCACCCAGCGCTCAAGGCCAGCTGGACTGCGCAGAACATGGTGCCCTTGTCGTCTCTCATTACTGACAGCTACGACATCTATGCCAACTTCCCTGTGACCAACATGGCCTCGCTGCAAAACAAGAAAATCCATGCACCAGGCACATCAGCCAACTGGATGCGCGACACTGGAGCCACACCGGTTGAGGGCGCTTTGACCACTTATTACACCAATATTCAAACAGGTGTGACCCAAGGTGCCCTGAGTTTTGCCAGTGGCATTGGTCCTGCGCGGGTCTACGAAGTGGCCAAGCATTTGACACGCGTGGATGTGGGTGCCATGTATTTCGGCAGCGTTGCAGCTAACAAAAGCTTCTTTGACAAACTGCCCAAGGAAGTTCAAGAAGCCTTCACCAAGGCTGGCAAGGCCACATCGGTCGCCCACGGCAAGCATGTCACCAATTCCGCTGTGAAGGCCATGGAAACCATGCGCGCCGCAGGCCTGCAGGTGTCTGATCTTCCAGCCGCTGAGCGTGCCAAGTGGATCAACGGCCTGCCCGACATCGTTACGCCATGGCTGCAGACCACAGGCGATGCTGGCAAGTCCGTGCTTCGCGCCTATTTTGACGAATTGCGCGCTCGCGGTGTGAAGCCTCTGCGCGACTGGGACAAAGCGGCCCGCTGACGGCCCACGCGCCCATGTTGATGCCTGCAGGATCTTTTTTCAGCTGAAGGCCCTGCAGGCCTGCCTTGTCATCCATCAAAGGAGCCCATCTTGCATGCCGATCCCCAAACACAAACACCTGCCTCACAACGGCATCCCTTGGAGTTTCCAGCCAATTTGCTCGCCTCCATCGGGACCGTCTGGATCTTTTTGATCATGGCGTTGGTGGTCGCGGACGTGATCGGTCGTGATTTTCTGGACAGCCCCATCACCGGTGTGGCTGAGTTTTCATCACGCTCGGTCGGTTCCATTGTTTTTCTTCAACTGGCCGCTGCCGTTTGCAGCAACCGGATGACGCGCAGTGACTTTTTGCTCAACCTGATCGGCAAGCGCTCGGCCAAAGGTGTCGTGGCACTCAATGTCTTCAATGCCTTGGTGGGTGCTGGATTGTTTGCAGCTTTGGCCTGGATTGGTTGGTCTGAATTCAGCAACTCTTGGACAAGCAACGAGTTCTATGGCGTGCAGGGCGTCTACAGCGTTCCGGCCTGGCCGTTCCGTGGCCTGCTCGTTGCAGGATCTGTCGTGGGTGCTTTGTGCTATTTGATGAGCATCCCCGGCATCTTGAAACAACCAGGATCCCCAGTTCCTGCTGACGATCCATTGGGAGGTGGCGTATGAGCGATTTGGGCATGGGCGGTTTGCTCATTGGCGTGCTGGTCATGCTGGTTCTTCTTGGCGTGCACATTGGTGTGGCCTTGCTGGCGGTCGGTTTTGCTGGCGTCTGGCTGGTGCGAGACAACCTCGACATGGCCATCAAATTGTTTTACATGTCGGCCTACAACGGCGTAGCCGACTATGTGTTTGCGACCATTCCGCTGTTTGTGCTGATGGGACTGCTCGTGAGCATTTCCAACGTGGGCAAGGATACCTTCACGGTCGCGGAAGTCTTGCTTCGCAAGCTTCAAGGAGGCCTCGGTGTGGCCACTGTTGCCGCCAACACGGTTTTCGCAGCGGTCACAGGGGTCTCCATCGCGTCGGCTGCGGTGTTCACCCGCGTGGCCGTGCCCGAAATGGTCAAACACGGTTATCGCACCACCTTTGCCACCGGCACCGTGGCTGGAAGCTCTGTGTTGGGGATGATGATCCCCCCCAGCTTGCTGATGATCATTTACGGCGTGCTGGCCGAACAATCCATTGGCAAATTGTTTGTGGCTGGCGTGATCCCCGGGTTTTTGCTGGCCATGGTTTTCGCCATGATGATCATGCTCATGGCGCGATTCACGCCAGGACAAGTCTTTGATCCTTTGCAGCAATCTCAGTTGCTGCGGGGACGACAGATTCAAGTCACACTGACCAAGCTGCAAATGTTCACTAAACTGGTCCCCATTGCTGCGCTGGTGGCCTTGGTGTTGGGCGGGCTGTACGGTGGCTTTTTCACACCCACCGAAGCCGGTGGTGTGGGGGCGTTTGGTGCGCTGGTCATTGCCCTGATGCGACGTTCGTTGGGCAAAGGCAAGCTTTGGCAGGTTTTGCATGAAACCGGCAGCGTGTCTTGCACCATCTTGATCCTGCTGGTGGCGGCCAGCTTTTATAGCCGCATGCTCAGTGTGGCGGGTGTGCCTGTGGCCATCAGTGATCTGGTTCGTGACGCGGGTCTTGGGCCCTATGGGTTTTTGACCTTGTATATCGGGATCGTGCTGCTTCTAGGCATGATTTTGGACTCCAGCTCCATCTTGCTGATCATGACCCCAGTCGCTGCACCTATTGCAGCGAGCTTCGGTTTCGACCTGATCCATTTTGGCGTCATCACCGTGCTTGCCGTTGAGATGGGCTTGCTGACACCGCCATTCGGCATCTCGGTGTTCACGGTCAAATCAACCTTGAACGACCCCAATATCTCAGTGGAAAGCATCTTTGCCGGATGCATGCCCTTTCTCGGGGCGATGTTGGGCGTGCTGGTCTTGGTCTGCGCATTCCCCTGGCTGTCCTTGGCGCTGATCTAAGGCGTGTCTGTGTAGCAACCTCCATCCAGGCCAGACCCCTGGGCGGATGCAGCAGTCACAGAACAGCTGGAATCCAATGACAAAACCTTATATCTCAAGATCCGAAGGATATTTAGATTGCACCTGCTCGACGGTTTGATCTGCCCCCGGCTGAGTCTTTCCAAATCGATGGAGCCAAGTCCGCTCAATTTGGAAAATGGCGGATATGCAGACCACACGGTTCACCGGTGAGCAGATCATCGGATTCTCCAAGCAAGCCGAAGCAGGCGTGTCCATCCAAGACATTTGCTGCTCAGAAGGCTTTATCCAGCCGATCTTTTATCAATGGCGCTCGCGCCTTGGTTCGTGACAGAGTGCGTGTTTCAACATCTCAAGGCTTGTCGTTTTTGTTTTGCCGTAGGTCTTTTTGATTGTTTCGGTGTGGTTTCCAATCAGGTCTCTGGCAGCAGCACCTTTGGGAATGGGAGAAAATCCAGAACTGGCAATCTGGTTTGCTTTTGATGCCATTCCCGTTGACCAGTTCTTGGTTTCACGTTTGGTATCGAAGATTGAACATCGAGAGAGTCCCTGCCGACTAACCTTTACTCTCCATTTTCAAGCGGGTAGCTGCGAAAATGTTGCGAGTGAGTGCGATCTGTGTGTAGAGATTGATGAACACATTGTGTTCCTGGTGTTCACCTTGTGTGCAATGTGTATGCACTTCATGTAAATAATGGCCGAAATGCAGCATTCGATAGAAAATAAAATCGGTATCAATCAACAATTTAGCCCTTGGCGGCTCAGTGTAGCCCCCATGATGGATTGGACCGATCGGCACTGCCGGTTTTTCCACCGCCTGCTGACCCGCCACACCTTGCTTTATACCGAGATGGTGACCACCGGTGCCTTGCGCCACGGCAGCGTGCAGCGGCACCTGCGCTTCAACGCCGAAGAGCACCCCGTGGCCCTCCAACTGGGCGGCAGCGACGCGGCCGATTTGGCCCACGCCGCCAAGCTGGGGCAAGAGTGGGGTTATGACGAGATCAACCTCAACTGCGGCTGCCCCTCAGACCGCGTGCAGCGTGGCGCATTTGGCGCTTGCCTGATGAACGAGCCGCGCACCGTGGCCGATGGCTTGAAAGCCATGCTCGATGTGGTGGATGTGCCGGTGACGGTGAAGCACCGCATCGGCATTGACCGCATTGAGAGCTACGACTTTGTGCGCGACTTTGTAGGCACCGTGAGCGATGCCGGTTGCAAAGTCTTCATCGTGCACGCCCGCAATGCGTGGCTCGACGGCCTGAGCCCCAAAGAAAACCGTGAGATTCCGCCTCTGCGTTACGAGCTGGCCTACCAGCTCAAGAAAGACTTTCCGGGGTTGCTGATCGCCGTGAACGGCGGCATCAAGACCAACGAAGAGATTGCTCTGCATCTGCAGCACGCTGATGGCGTGATGGTCGGACGCGAGGCGTACTACAACCCTTGGCTGTTGGGCAGCTGGGACGCTGCGTTTTATGGCGATTCCCACGAGGTGCCCAGTCGCGAGGCGGTGGAAGAGGCCATGGTGACCTACATGGAGCGTGCCTTTGCCGAAGACGGCTGCCCTTGGTACGCGATTGCCCGGCACATGTTGGGCCTGTACCACGGCCAGCGCGGTGGGCGTTTGTGGCGACAGGTCTGGAGCGACCACAAACTCAAGCCTTTGCCACCGCGTGAAGTCTGGCAGCTGGCTCGCGCGGCGTTGGCGCGGGGGGCGGTGATTCACGATTGAAGGCTTGGGCCGTGTCCTGTAGGTCGGAGCTTCAGCTCCGACGATGCATGCTTCGGCTCATGTCCCATGTCGTGGCTGAAGCCACCGACCTACGGCTGAGCGGTTTCTCAGGAGCCCGCCATGCAGTTGATAAGACCCAGGTCGGGATTCGGGGCCCTTTACAGACGAGGGGTGCTCATTGCGCGGCCTGCAAGCCGTTCATGAAATGCGCCGACATGCGCTCGGCCGCTTGCTCGGGCTGGCGTTCGGTCAAGGCCTGCACGATGGCGCGGTGTTCGGCCAGAGATTGCTCCATGCGGCCCTCTTTGAACAGCGAGCTGTGGCGGTTGAGCTTCATCACCTTGCGCAGGTCGGCCACCATCTGGTCGCGCCAGCGGTTGTCGGCCAATTCCAGCAGCAGCATGTGAAAACCTTCATTGATCTCGAAAAAGCGGTCTCGGTCGTGAGTGGCTTTTTCCAGGTCCGCGTGCAAAGAGGTGATCTGTGCAATTTGTTCGGCGCTGGCGTTTTGCGCCACCACACGCGCTGCATCCGATTCGAGCAAGGCCAGCAGGTGGTACACATCGCGCAGGTCTTTTTCGCTCACCTCGGTCACATAAGCGCCCCGGCGCACCTTCATGGTCACCAGGCCTTCGGCCGCCAACACCTTGAGCGCTTCGCGCAGCGGGGTGCGGCTGATGCCCAGCGCCTCTGCAATGCGCAACTCGTCGATCCAGCTGCCCGGCTCCAGTTCGCGCGCAAAAATCCGCTGCCGCAACAGTTCGGCAACTTCTTCGTACAGGGCGCGGGGGGCGAGTGACAGGGCGGACATGGGCTGTTTTAGACGGGATGCTGTTCGGGCGTGGCCCAAAGTATTTCAGGCGTTTCAGATGCTGAATTGTAAGCCGGTTAAAATATTCTGCATCAATAATTATGAATCACAGTACTTGTAAGCCGGTAGGCAGCCATCAGCTGCCAAAATCAGCACAAGTAATATTTGTCTCGAAAGTGGTGAGCCATGTCGTCAAAATCCTTTGAATTCAACGCTTCCAACCTGGAAGCCTGGCAAAAAGCAGCGGTCAAATCAGCCCCCGGTGGCGATGTGAACGCCCTGAACTGGAAGACGCCCGACGGCATCGTCGTCAAGCCGCTCTACACCGCCGAAGACACAGCCAACTTGCCTTACGCCAATACGCTGCCGGGCTTTGAGCCTTTCTTGCGCGGCCCTCAGGCCACCATGTACGCCGTGCGCCCCTGGACGATCCGCCAATATGCAGGCTTCTCCACTGCCGAGGAATCCAACGCCTTTTACCGCAAGGCCTTGGCCGCAGGCGGGCAGGGCGTGTCGGTCGCGTTTGACTTGGCCACGCACCGCGGTTACGACTCCGATCACCCGCGTGTAACCGGCGACGTGGGCAAAGCCGGTGTGGCGATTGACTCGGTCGAGGACATGAAGATCTTGTTTGACCAGATTCCGCTGGACAAGGTGTCGGTCTCGATGACCATGAACGGTGCGGTGTTGCCCGTGCTGGCGGGCTACGTGGTGGCGGCCGAAGAGCAGGGCGTCTCGCAAGACAAACTCTCAGGAACCATTCAGAACGACATTCTGAAAGAGTTCATGGTGCGCAACACCTACATCTACCCGCCAGAGCCGTCGATGAAGATCATCGGCGACATCATCGAGTACACGGCCAAGAACATGCCCAAGTTCAACTCGATCTCGATCTCGGGTTACCACATGCAAGAGGCCGGTGCCAACCAAGCGCTGGAAATGGCCTTTACCTTGGCCGACGGCAAAGAGTATGTGAAGACCGCGATTGCCAAGGGCATGGACGTGGACGAGTTCGCCGGTCGCCTGTCCTTCTTCTGGGCGGTGGGCATGAACTTCTATTTGGAGATCGCCAAGATGCGTGCGGCCCGCCTGCTGTGGTGCCGCATCATGAAAGGCTTTGACGCCAAGAACCCCAAGAGCCTCATGCTGCGCACGCACAGCCAGACCTCGGGCTGGTCGCTCACCGAGCAAGACCCGTACAACAATGTGGTGCGCACCACCATCGAGGCCATGGCGGCCGTGTTTGGCGGCACCCAATCGCTGCACACCAACTCGTTTGACGAGGCGATTGCCTTGCCCACCGAATTCAGCTCGCGCATCGCGCGCAACACGCAGCTCATCATTCAGGAAGAGACGCACATCACCAACGTGATCGACCCTTGGGCGGGTTCTTACATGATGGAGAGCCTGACGCAAGAAATGGCCGACAAGGCCTGGGCCATCATCGAAGAAGTCGAGGCCATGGGCGGCATGACCAAAGCCGTGGGCAGCGGCTGGGCCAAGCTCAAGATCGAAGCGGCGGCCGCTGAAAAGCAGGCCCGCATCGACTCCGGCAAAGACGTCATCGTGGGCGTGAACAAATACAAGCTGGCCAAAGAAGACCCGATCGAGACGCTGTCTATCGACAACGTGCGGGTGCGCGACGGCCAGATCGAACGCCTGAACAAGATTCGTGCAACGCGTGACAGCGCCAAGGTACAGGCCGCGCTGGACGCACTGAGCGCAGCCGCTGAATCGGGCCAGGGCAACCTGCTTGACTTGTCCATCCAAGCCGTGCGCCTGCGCGCCACGGTGGGTGAGGTGTCCGACGCGCTGGAAAAAGCCTTTGGTCGCCACCGCGCCGACACACAAAAAGTGACGGGCGTGTACGCCGCGGCCTATGACGACGGCGAAAACGTGGGCGACACCATGGAGTACTGGAACCAGCTCAAGGCCGACATCGCAGCCTTTGCCGAAGCGCAAGGCCGCCGCCCCCGCGTGATGATTTCCAAACTCGGCCAGGACGGCCACGACCGTGGGGCCAAAGTGGTGGCCACCGCGTTTGCCGACTTGGGTTACGACGTGGACATGGGCCCGCTGTTCCAGACGCCGGAAGAGTGCGCCCGCCAGGCGATTGAAAACGATGTGCATGCCGTGGGCGTGAGCACGCTCGCCGCAGGCCACAAAACTCTGGTGCCCGCCATCATTGCCGAGCTCAAAAAGCAGGGCGCAGACGACATCATCGTGTTCGTGGGCGGCGTGATCCCGCGCCAGGACTACGACATGCTCTACGAAGCCGGCGTCAAAGGCATCTACGGCCCCGGCACCCCGATCCCGGTCAGCGCCAAGGATGTGCTGGAGCAGATCAAGAAGGCTTTGGCTTGATGCTGGCGGATGCCCTGAAACGGTATTGACTACAGATTCCAACGGTTCTCCATGCTGTACTCCGTTCAACTTGAACCCTTGCTCGAAACTGAGCTGGAACAGGCCGCTCGTCGTTTGGGTGTGAGCCCGTCTCAGTTCATCGTTTCGGCGGTGGAGCAGGCTTTGGCGCAAGCCAAAGAAGACGGCTTGCCGTTTCAGCCATCACGGCACGGGGAAGTTTTGCCAGAAAGCATGGAGCACCTGTCGGCGACCAAGTTGGCCATCCGTTCCAAGCTCAAGGCCCAGCGCGTATCAAACCAAGACGATTGGCTGGCCTATCAAGAGGCCAAAAGACAAGGACGCCAGTGGGTGCCCACAGAGTCACCACAAGCGGTTGGTGATTCTCAAAATGGTAGGTATGATTTGGTATCTACCAAAAAGAGGTCGGCACCATGATCACAGACACCGCCAAAATTTTCACCACAGGCCGCAGCCAAGCGGTGCGCCTGCCCAAAGCCTATCGCTTTGACACCGCCGAGGTGTTCATTGAGAAGGTGGGCAACAGCGTCATCCTTCGGCCCAAAAAGGACGAACCCGGCGAGTGGGGTACGCGCTTGCAAGCCATTTTGAGCGGCTGGGAAGGCATGCCTGAAGAAATCGAGCGCGAGCACACCTTGCCACTGGACGACATCGAAAGCCTCGACTGATGTCTTCCCTGTACATGCTCGACACCAACATGGTGATCTACATCCAGCGTGGCGTGCCCAATGTTGCGGCGCGCCTGAATGAACTGGGGTCTGACCGTGTGGTGTTGTCAGCGCTTGTTGCCGCCGAGTTGGCTTATGGCGTGGAAAAGAGCGATCAAAAAGCGCGCAACCGCAAGGTGCTGGAATTGTTCCTGAGCGAAGTGCGCGTCTTGCCCTGGACGCAAGACGCCATGTGGCACTACGCCCGCCAACAACACTCACTGCGCTCAACTGGCAAAAGCATTGGTGAGTTGGACTTGTTGATTGGCTGTCACGCCTTGGCTTTGGATGCCGTTTGCGTGACCAACAACACACGGGAGTTTGAGCGGATTGAGGGCTTGAAGTTGGAGAACTGGGTGTTATGACAGCGCAACACAACACATCCGTGAATGATTTTTTTCAATTATTTTGCGTCGAGCTGGATCAATTTCAAAAATTCTGCTTTGCCAAGGAAGATAAATTTAACAGTTATAAAAAGAAGGATCCTCAGGCTGTAGCGGTTTTGTGTTTGGCAATTCAGTCTTTTGATTTTGGTCGGGGATTAAAGGCTTTGCATACCAATGGAAAGTCTTCCAGTAGCCAAATGACTTTATTGAGAAGCTTATTGGAGTGTGTTGTTCGTATTAAATACCTTGTGCTTTTTGATGATGGATTCCAGAACCTTCGATATACTGATCTGAATTCTTATATTTCAAGGTATATGGATGCTTTCAAAGCGTGGCCTGATCGCTTGAAGGTAGATGGTAACGAACCAAAGCCTATTCAGGATGCAAGAGAAGCAAAAGCTAAATTTGGCAAACCACTTCCTAAAGATTTCCACAAAATAGAAACATTGCTAACGCAGATCGCATTAAAAGACAGCGAATTTGAAGCTCTGCCAGCGTATTCTTATTATCGAGAGCTCTGTCCTCCCGCTCATTCTGATTTGGGTTATTTGCACAAGCGACTTTTCTCGAATGAAAAATCTCCCTTTTCTTGTGAGTCAGAAATTTATGAATGCGCGACAGCCTGGCTTCGATCTGCTGGGCATGATTTGAATTTGGTAATGAATAGGTTAAAGGCTGCGAATGCTTGATATGGTTGATCTCCTTCAAGGCATTCTGCACGGCACCGCCCCCGTGCAGCGTCGCGCCATGGCCAAAGCCATCACGCTGCTCGAATCGACCCGCGCCGACCACCGTGCTTTGGCCGACGAGTTGCTTACTGCCATGCTGCCGCACACCGGGAAATCTTTCCGCTTAGGCATCAGCGGTGTCCCAGGCGTGGGTAAGTCCACCTTCATCGAAGCGCTGGGCCTGTACCTCATCGGTCAAGGTCACCGCGTGGCGGTGTTGGCGGTGGACCCGTCGAGCACCGTGTCGGGCGGCTCCATCTTGGGCGACAAAACGCGCATGGAGTTGCTCAGCGTGCACGAGCGCGCCTACATCCGCCCCAGCCCCAGCAGCGGCACCTTGGGTGGCGTGGCCGAAAAAACCCGCGAGTCCATGTTGGTCTGCGAGGCCGCTGGCTACGACGTGGTGATCGTCGAGACCGTGGGCGTGGGCCAGAGCGAAACCGCGGTGGCCAATATGACCGACATGTTTGTGCTGATGCAGCTGCCCAATGCGGGTGACGATTTGCAGGCGATCAAAAAAGGCGTGATGGAAATTGCCGATTTGGTGGTCATAAACAAGGCCGACATCGATGCCATCGCGGCCACCCGTGCCGAGTTGCAAATCACCAGCGCCTTGCAGCTCTTGGGCATGCACGGCGGTTCGGGCCACGCTCATGCCGACACCACCCAGTGGCACCCCAAGGTGGTGCAGTTGAGCGCTTTGCTGGGCCAGGGCGTGGACAGCTTTTGGGCGGCGGTCAGCGAGTTCAAGGACCTGCAAACCCGCAACGGCCGCTTTGCCACGCGACGCCAACAACAAGCCCTGTCGTGGATGTGGGAACGCATTGACGCCGGTCTTAAACAAAACTTCCGGGCGCAGCCGCGTGTGCAAACGCTGCTGCCCCAACTCAGCCAACAAGTCGCTGCGGGCCAGCTCGCCGCGTCTACAGCGGCCCGTCAACTGCTCGGCGCTTACCAGGCGCAGAGTGAAACCCCATCTTCCTGAAGAAAAGAGAGAGCCACCATGCAAGACATCATCGAACAACTGGAAAAAAAGCGCGCTGCGGCCCGCTTGGGCGGCGGGCAAAAGCGCATTGACGCGCAGCACACCAAAGGCAAGCTCACCGCGCGTGAGCGCATCGAAGTGCTTCTGGACGAAGGCACCTTCGAAGAGTGGGACATGTTCGTGGAGCACCGCTGCACCGACTTCGGCATGCAGGACAACAAGATCCCCGGTGACGGCGTGGTCACCGGCTACGGCATGATCAACGGCCGCTTGGTTTTTGTGTTCAGCCAGGACTTCACGGTGTACGGCGGCGCTTTGTCGGAGACGCACGCTGAGAAGATCTGCAAGATCATGGACCAGGCCATGAAGGTCGGTGCTCCGGTGATTGGCCTGAATGATTCGGGCGGTGCCCGAATTCAAGAAGGCGTGGCGTCCTTGGGCGGTTATGCCGATGTGTTCCAGCGCAACGTGATGGCCAGCGGCGTGGTGCCCCAGATCAGCATGATCATGGGCCCCTCAGCAGGTGGCGCGGTGTATTCGCCTGCTTTGACCGACTTCATCTTCATGGTCAAGGACACTTCTTACATGTTCGTGACAGGCCCCGAAGTGGTCAAGACCGTGACGCATGAAGAAGTTACAGCTGAAGAGTTGGGCGGCGCCCTGACACACACCACCAAAAGCGGCGTGGCCGACATGGCGTTTGAGAATGACGTGGAAGCGCTGCTCATGCTGCGCCGCCTGTACAACTACTTGCCGCTCAACAACCGCGAGAAGGCACCTGTGCGCCCCAGCGGTGACCCATCGGGCCGCATGGACATGAGCTTGGACACCCTCGTGCCGGAGAATCCCAACAAGGCTTATGACATGAAAGAGCTCATCGTCAAGACCGTGGACGATGGTGACTTCTTTGAGCTGCAACCCGACTACGCCAAGAACATCCTGATCGGCTTTGCCCGCATGGAAGGCCAAACCGTGGGCATCGTGGCCAACCAGCCTTTGGTCTTGGCCGGATGCTTGGACATCAAGAGCTCGATCAAGGCTGCCCGCTTTGTGCGTTTTTGCGACGCGTTCAACATCCCCGTGGTCACCTTTGTAGACGTGCCCGGCTTCATGCCAGGCACCTCTCAAGAGTACGGCGGCATCATCAAACACGGCGCGAAGTTGTTGTACGCGTATGCCGAATGCACGGTGCCCAAAATCACCGTCATCACCCGCAAAGCCTACGGCGGTGCGTACGACGTGATGGCCTCCAAACACCTGCGTGGCGACGTGAACTTTGCCTGGCCCAACGCTGAAATCGCGGTGATGGGTGCCAAGGGTGCGGTGGAAATCATCTTCCGTGAAGACAAGGGTGACCCCGAAAAGCTGGCCGCCAAAGAAGCCGAATACAAAGCCCGTTTTGCCAACCCCTTTGTGGCAGGTGCTCGCGGCTTCATCGACGACGTGATCCAGCCGCACGAGACCCGCAAGCGGATTTGCCGTTCTTTGGTCATGCTCAAGGACAAAAAGATCGAGAACCCCTGGCGCAAGCACGGGAACATTCCGCTTTGATCGGCACCCCGTTATGGCGGACTTGATTCGCCAGCCATGGATCCCGGGTCAAGCCCGGGATGACAGATAAAAGGATTCCATATGTTCAAGAAAATTTTGATTGCCAACCGCGGCGAAATCGCCTGCCGCGTCATCGCCACCGCCCACAAAATGGGCATCCAAACCGTGGCCGTTTATTCCGAAGCCGACAAAGAAGCCCGCCATGTGCAACTGGCCGACGAGGCTGTGTTGATTGGCCCAGCCGCGTCGCGCGAGTCGTATTTGGTCGCTGACAAAATCATCGCCGCCGCCAAGGCCACTGGCGCACAAGCGATCCACCCCGGCTATGGTTTCCTGAGCGAGAACGCCGAGTTCTCCAAGCGCTGCGAAGACGAGGGCATTGCCTTCATCGGCCCACGTCACTTTTCGATTGCCGCCATGGGCGACAAAATCGAATCCAAAAAGCTGGCGGGTGCTGCGGGCGTGAACTGCATTCCCGGCGTGAACGATGCGATTGAGACCGCCGAAAAAGCGGTTGAGATCGCCAAGGGCATTGGCTACCCCGTCATGATCAAAGCCTCCGCTGGCGGCGGTGGCAAAGGCCTGCGTGTGGCCTTCAACGACAAAGAAGCTTTTGAAGGCTTTACGTCGTGCCGCAACGAAGCACGCAACAGCTTTGGTGATGACCGTGTGTTCATCGAAAAGTTTGTCGAAGAACCCCGCCACATCGAAATCCAGGTGTTGGGCGACAGCCACGGCAACGTGGTGTACCTGAACGAGCGCGAGTGCTCGATCCAGCGCCGCCACCAAAAAGTCATCGAAGAGGCACCGTCGCCTTTCATCTCTGAAGCCACCCGCAAAGCCATGGGCGAGCAAGCCGTGCAACTGGCCAAGGCGGTGAAATACCAGTCGGCCGGTACGGTGGAGTTTGTGGTCGGCAAGGACCAGAGCTTTTACTTCTTGGAGATGAACACCCGTTTGCAGGTGGAGCACCCCGTCACCGAAGCCATCACCGGGCTCGATTTGGTCGAGATGATGATCCGCGTGGCGGCTGGCGAGAAATTGCCAATCGAGCAAAAAGACGTGCAACGCAATGGTTGGTCCATCGAGTGCCGCATCAACGCCGAAGACCCGTTTCGCAACTTTTTGCCCTCCACCGGCCGACTGGTGCGTTTCCAGACGCCCCGCCAAACCATGTTCCAAGGCAACACCACCGACCTGTATGGCGTGCGCGTGGACACGGGTGTGCAAGACGGTGGCGAGATCCCGATGTTTTATGACTCGATGATCGCCAAGCTGATCGTGCACGGCAAGGACCGCAACGACGCCATTGCCAAGATGCGCGAAGCCTTGAATGGTTTTGTCATTCGCGGCATCAGCTCCAACATCCCTTTCCAGGCCGCTTTGCTGGCGCACCCGCGTTTTGTGTCGGGCGACTTCAACACCGGCTTCATTGCCGAGCAGTACAGCCAGGGCTTCCGCGCCGAAGACGTGCCGCACGACGACCACGACTTTTTGGCGGCCTTGGCGGCTTTTGTGCGACGCAAGTCGCGTGAGCGTGCCGCCAACCTGAGTGGACAGCTGCCAGGTTACGACGTCAAAGTGGGTCAAGACTATGCCGTGGTGGAACTGGGCAAAGCAGGCCAGAACCGCTATGTGCCCGTGCATGTGGCCGAATTTTCAGGCAAACACGGTGAAGCGCACATCACGGTCAATGGCAAAACCTATGCCATCGCCAGCAACTCACGCTTGAACGACATCCGCATCGAAGGCACTTGCAATGGCCAACCGTTCACGGCACAAATTGAACGCGGCACCTTGAAGAACCCGCTGGCCCTGCAAGTGCAACACAACGGCACCCGCATCGAAGCGTTGGTGATGTCGCCCCGCATGGCCGAGCTGCACAAGCTCATGCCTTACAAAGCGCCACCGGATTTGAGCCGTTTTGTGTTGTCGCCCATGCCCGGTCTGTTGGTGGACGTATCGGTGCAGCCGGGTCAGAAAGTTCAGGCGGGTGAGCGTGTGGCCGTGATCGAAGCCATGAAGATGGAAAACGTGCTGTTCGCGGCGCAAGACGGTGTGGTCAAGAAGGTGGTGGCTGCCAAAGGCGAATCGCTCACCGTGGACCAGATGATTGTGGAGTTTGAATAAATGACGCGCCCTTTCAAAGTGCTGGGCGTCCAGCAAATCGCCATCGGCGGGCCTGACAAGACCCGCCTGCAAAAACTCTGGGTCGACATGTTCGGTCTGGAAGTGACGGGCACCTACAAAAGTGAACGCGAGAACGTGGACGAAGACATCTGCGCCATCGGCACCGGCCCCTTCAAGGTTGAGGTCGATTTGATGCAGCCGCTGGACCCCGAGAAAAAGCCTGCCGTGCACAGCACCCCCCTGAACCACATCGGCTTGTGGATTGACGACCTGCCGGTGGCGGTCGAGTGGCTTACGGCCCAAGGTGTGCGTTTTGCGCCCGGTGGAATCCGCAAAGGTGCAGCCGGTTTTGACATCACGTTTTTACACCCCAAAGCGAATGAAGAGTTCCCGATTGGCGGGGAGGGCGTGTTGATCGAGTTGGTGCAGGCTCCGCCCGAGGTGGTCAAGGCGTTTGCAGCTTTGGCTGCCAACGCACATTGAGTTGATTCGGACCATCAGGTCCGATTGAAAACCTGTCTCGCCTGAAGCCTGCGACCTACAACAGACTGTCTCGCAGGTCGGTGTCGGTGGCTTTAGTCCCGACATGCGCTTCAAAAGCCCGTCAAGCTCCCGCTTGGCGGGCTTTTGCTTTGGCGAGTGCCGCCTCGATGATGGCGCGTTTGCGGTCCAATTCGGGCGCGTTGTCTGTGCCCTTGGTATGTCCGGCCAAATCGGCCAGTTTGTGTTCGGCCTTGGCTTGTAATTGCTTGTGGTGTGCGGCTTCTTCACGAACCCGGCGTCGTTGGCGAGATTCAAAACGTGTGCGGGATGTGTCGGCTTGCTCGGCGGACCAAGCGGCCCAGCCAGTATCTGCGCCCGTCACATTCTCCAGTGCGATGCAGTCCACCGGGCACACCGGGATGCACAGCTCGCAGCCCGTGCACCAAGGCTCGATCACGGTGTGCATCAACTTGTTGGCCCCCAAAATCGCATCGGTCGGGCAAGCCTTGATGCACAAGGTGCAGCCGATGCACCAGGCTTCGTCGATGATGGCCACATGCCGAGGGCCTTCGGTGCCGTGATCGGGGTTGAGGGGCAAGCTGGGTAAACCCGTCAGTGCAGACAGCCGTTCGATGCCCTCTTGCCCTCCGGGCGGGCACTGGTTGATGGCCGCTTGTCCCTCGGCCATGGCCCGCGCATAACTGGCACAGTCTGGAAAGCCACAACGCGTGCACTGCGTTTGGGGCAAGGCATCGCTCAGCAATAAGAAAAGCGCCTGGGTCTCAGGCGCTGTTCGGTTTAAGTGGGGCATGGGCCTCAGGCTTTGCTTGAAGGGTCAACCCAAGTGGTTTTGACCGAAGTGCTGGCAGCCGACTTGCCAGATGTCTTGCTCAGCGGAGCCGATGCCGATTTGGCAGGTGATTTTGCCGCTGTTTTTGCCGAAGCTTTGGCTGCAGGCTTGCTGGCCACGGAGGGGGCTGATGGGGTCACCGCAGGTTTTGCCTTGACCACGGTTGCCTTAGGGGCTGCGGGCTTGGCCGTAGATTTGGCAGCAGGCTTGGCTGGCGAGACGGGGGTCGCATTGGATGCGCCAACGTTGGTGGGTGCGCTGGCTTGCGCCACTGCAAGCGGCGGGGTGTCCGCTTGAGCCAGGGCTTCGGGAGCCACGGGGGCGGGTGAAGCGGTGACCGCAGCGGTTTTGACCGCTGTTTGCCGTGCATGGCTCGAAATGAACTTGACCAGCTCTGGATACACAATGTCGCGCCAACGGCGGCCACTGAAGATGCCGTAATGCCCAGCACCGGGCACTTCAAGGTGCTGACGTTCGCTGGCGGGCACGCCGCTGCACAGGTCTTGCGCTGCGCGGGTTTGGCCTGAGCCCGAGATGTCGTCCAACTCGCCTTCAACGGTCATCAGGGCCGTGCCCTTGATGTCCTGGGGGCGAACGCGTTCAACTTTGCCATCGACGCCCTTGACGTCCCAAGTGCCGTTGACCAGTTTGAAGTCCTGGAACACGGTGGCGATGGTTTCAAGGTAGTAATCGGCATCCATGTCGAGCACCGCGTTGTACTCGTCGTAAAACTTGCGGTGTGCTTCGGTGCTGGCGTCGTCGCCTTTGATCAGGTCTTTGAAATAGTCGTAATGGCTGGTGGCATGGCGGTCGGGGTTCATGGCCACAAAACCGGTGTATTGCAAAAAGCCGGGGTACACACGGCGACCCGCACCCGGGAAGTTGGCAGGCACACGGTAAATCACGTTGTTCTCGAACCACTCAAAACTCTTGTTGGTGGCCAAGTTGTTCACCGATGTGGGTGATTTGCGTGCGTCGATGGGACCGCCCATCATGGTCATGGTCAGTGGGGTTTTTTCGCCACGGCTGGCCATGAGAGAGACGGCGGCCATGACGGGCACCGTGGGCTGGCAGACGCTCACGATGTGGCAATTGCCATAAATGGATTGCAGGTGACGAATGAATTCCTGCACGTAGTTGATGTAGTCGTCCAGGTGGAACTCACCATCGGACAGAGGGACCAAACGTGCGTTTTTCCAGTCGGTGATGTAGACCTTGTGGTCTTGCAACATGGTTTTGACGGTGTCACGCAGCAGCGTGGCGTAGTGACCCGACAACGGTGCCACGATCAGCACCGCTGGTTGGGCCTTGAGCTGGGTCAATGTGGCCGCGTCGTCAGAAAAGCGCTTGAAACGGCGCAATTCACAAAAGGGTTTGTTGATTTCGATGCGCTCGTGGATGGCCACATCGACACGGTTGACCTTGACGGTCCTGATGCCAAATTCTGGTTTTTCGTAATCTTTGCCCAGCCGATGCATGAGCGCATAGCCTGCCGATGTGCGCTGAGCCATAGGCGTTTGCGACATGGGGTTCAAGGGGTTGCTGAACAACTTGGCAGCAGCTTGGGCCAGATCGGAAAAAGGCTCCATGATCGAGCGTTGTGTTTCAAAAATCTGGTAAAGCATGTGACAGTTTCCCTTGAGACAAATGGTGCGGTGCAACAATACTACAGGAGACTGTGCAGTATTTTTTGAGTACTCCCCCTAATTGGGAGTCACCTTCTTGACCGACCAAAAAGAAACCGCCCCGTCAGGGGCGGTTGCAAGCCGAATGTCAGCTTAAAGCGGGATTTAGACGACTTTGGCGATGGCTGCGCACACGTAGTCGATGTTTTTGCTGTTGAGCGCGGCCACGCACATGCGGCCGGTGTCGGTGCCGTACACGCCAAACTCGCTGCGCAGACGCACCATCTGGTCTTTGGTCAGGCCCGAGTAGCTGAACATGCCGATCTGGCTGGTGATGAAACTCATGTCTTGCTGAACACCCGCTGCTTTGAGGCTGTCCACCAGTTTTTGGCGCATCGCCTTGATGCGAATACGCATTTCGGCCAGTTCTTGCTCCCACTGGGCACGCAACTCAGGGTTGTTCAACACAGCCGCCACCACCGCGCCGCCGTGGATGGGTGGGTTGGAGTAGTTGGTGCGGATGGCAATTTTCAATTGCGACAGCACGCGGGATGCTTCTTCTTTGTCAGAAGCCACCACCGACAGGGCGCCCACGCGCTCGCCGTACAAACTGAAGCTCTTGGAGAAAGAGGTCGACACAAAGATGTTCAGGCCCGCAGCCACAAACTTGCCGATCACGGCACCGTCTTCGGCAATGCCGTGGCCAAAACCTTGATAAGCCATGTCGAGGAAGGCGGTCAGGCTCTTGGCCTTCACCACCGCAATCACCTGGTCCCACTGGGCGTCGGTGATGTCATAACCCGTGGGGTTGTGGCAGCAAGCGTGCAGCACAACGATGGTGCCCTCGTCAGCAGCGTTCAAGCTGGCCAGCATGCCGTCGAAGTTCACGCCGCGTTTTTCGGCATCGTAGTAGGCATAGGTGCCGACTTCAAAGCCCGCGTTCACAAAAATGGCGCGGTGGTTTTCCCAGCTGGGGTCAGAAATCAGCACTTTCGCATTGGGGCTGACTTTCTTCAGGAAGTCGGCACCAATTTTCAGGCCGCCCGTGCCGCCGATGGCCTGCACGGTGGACACGCGACCGGACTTGACCACGTCAGATTCAGCACCAAACACCAGCGCCTTGACGGCGTTGTCGTAGGCCACGATGCCGTCAATCGGCAGGTAGCCACGGGCGGTGGGGGTGGCCATCATGGTTTTCTCGGCCGCTTGCACGCATTGCAGCAGGGGCAGTTTGCCGTTGTCGTCGAAGTACACGCCCACGCCCAGGTTCACTTTGTTGGGGTTGGTGTCGGCGTTGTATTGCTCGTTCAGACCCAGGATCGGGTCGCGGGGGGCCATTTCGACGGCGGAAAACAGAGACATGGAAAGTCCTTGGATTGTGTTCAGTGGTGGCAGAAAACCCGTTCCTCGGTTAGGCTTTCGGGTTGACCCTGATTTTAACGGCCCCCGCCGTCTGGTTTGGCCAGGCGGTCCTTACAAAGATGACCACCGTGCCCGAAGCCCCCGTTGTAGAAGTTGTGTCTGATGTGGACAAGTACGCTGAGGGGAAGTTCATCAGCTACCCGGGCTCTCCGTTTGAGCTCTACCAGCCTTACCCGCCTGCAGGTGACCAGCCCGTGGCCATTGAGCAGCTGGTTGAAGGCGTCCATGACGGCGAGGTGTTCCAGACCCTGCTGGGCGTGACCGGCTCGGGCAAGACCTTCACCATGGCCAATGTGATCGCCCAGCTGGGGCGTCCGGCCATCGTGTTCGCGCCCAACAAGACACTGGCGGCGCAGCTGTACAGCGAGTTTCGCGAGTTTTTCCCCAAGAACGCCGTCGAGTATTTCGTTAGTTACTACGACTATTACCAGCCCGAGGCCTATGTGCCGCAGCGCGATTTGTTCATCGAGAAAGACAGCGCGATCAACGAGCACATCGAGCAGATGCGCCTGTCGTGTACCAAAAGCATCATGGAGCGGCGCGATGTGGTGATCGTGGCCACGGTGTCGGCCATCTACGGCATTGGCGAGCCCGAGAGCTACCACCGCATGATCATGACGCTGCGCACCGGCGACAAGCTGGGGCAGCGCGATGTGATCGCCCAGCTGATCCGCATGCAGTACCAGCGCAACGACATGGAGTTTTCACGCGGCAAGTTCCGGGTGCGGGGCGACACCATCGACGTTTTCCCAGCCGAACACTCCGAGCTGGCCATCCGCATTGAGCTGTTTGACGACGAGATCGAGAGCTTGCAGCTGTTTGACCCGCTCACCGGTCGCATCCGCCAGAAGATTCCGCGCTTCACGGTCTACCCGTCCAGCCACTATGTGACGCCGCGTGACAAGGTGCTGGCGGCGGTGGAGACCATCAAGCTGGAGTTGGCCCAGCGCCTCAAAGAATTGTTGGGCATGGGCAAGCTGGTCGAAGCCCAGCGCCTGGAGCAGCGCACCCGGTTCGATTTGGAAATGTTGTCCGAAGTCGGCCACTGCAAAGGCATTGAGAACTACACCCGCCATTTGTCGGGCGCTGCCCCCGGTGACCCGCCCAGCACTCTGACCGACTACATGCCACCCGACGCGATCATGTTTCTGGACGAAAGCCACCAGATGATCGGCCAGCTCAATGCCATGTACAACGGCGACAAGGCCCGCAAGACCACGCTGGTCGAATACGGCTTTCGCCTGCCCAGCGCGCTGGACAACCGACCGCTCAAATTCGAAGAGTTTGAAAAACGCATGCGCCAATGCATCTTCGTCTCGGCCACTCCCGCTGATTATGAAAAGACGCATTCGGGCAAAGTGGTCGAGCAAGTCGTGCGCCCCACAGGCCTGGTGGACCCGCAGGTCGAGGTGCGTCCCGCTACGCACCAGGTGGACGACGTGCTGCAGGAAATCCGCATCCGGGTCGAAAAGCACGAACGGGTGCTGATCACCACCCTCACCAAACGCATGGCCGAGCAGTTGACCGAATATTTGAGCGACAACGGCGTGAAGGTGCGTTACCTGCACAGCGATGTGGACACGGTGGAGCGGGTCGAGATTTTGCGAGACCTGCGCCTGGGCGCTTTTGATGTGCTGGTGGGCATCAACCTGCTGCGCGAAGGCCTGGACATTCCCGAGGTATCGCTGGTCGCCATTTTGGATGCCGACAAAGAAGGCTTTTTGCGGGCCGAGCGCAGCCTGATCCAGACCATTGGCCGCGCAGCCCGCAACCTGAACGGCCGGGCGATTTTGTACGCTGACCGCATCACCGAGTCCATGAAAAAAGCCATGGGCGAGACCGAGCGCCGCCGCATTAAGCAATTGGCGCACAACGAGGCCATGGGCATCACGCCCAAGAGCATTGTGAAAAAGGTGAAAGACCTGATCGACGGTGTCTACAGCGAAAAATCGGGCAAAGAGGCTGAGCGTCTGGAACAAGCGGCCATGCAAAAAGCCAAAGTCGAAGACATGAGCGAGAAAGACATTGCCCGGGCCATCAAGCAATTGGAAAAGCAGATGATGGAGCACGCCCGCAACCTGGAGTTCGAAAAAGCCGCCCAAGTGCGGGACCAGTTGACCATTTTGAAAGAGCAGGCCTTTGGTGCAACCGGTGGCGACAACATCGTGCCTTTGATCCGGGCCTGAATGACCCTATAACCCGAGTGATTTAATCGGGATTGGGGTATACTTGACTCGTTTAGTCGGGAACCTGATCAGTCAGGCTTCGACGACCTTCCCCCCACCTCAGGAGTCTGCCATGCGTTTAACCACCAAAGGCCGTTTTGCCGTGACGGCCATGATCGATTTGGCTCTGCGCCAAGACGCTGGCCCCGTGACCTTGGCCGCCATCAGCCAGCGTCAACAGATTTCACTGTCTTATCTAGAGCAATTGTTTGGCAAGCTGCGCCGCCACAACCTGGTCGAGTCCACCCGTGGACCCGGCGGCGGTTACACCCTGGGCCGCAAATCCACCGAAATCACTGTCGCCGACATCATTTTGTCGGTTGACGAGCCGATTGACGCCACCCACTGCGGCGGTAAAGAAAATTGCAACGGCGGCGATGGCCGCTGCATGACGCACGACCTGTGGGCTTCCCTCAATTCCAAAATGGTGGAATTTCTGGATTCGGTGTCGCTGCAAAAGCTGGTGGACGATCAATTGGCCAAAGGCTTGGTCGTTGAAAACAAGCCCAGCCTCAAGCGTGCCATTGCCCCCATGCCCATCAGCCAACCGATCCGTGTGAATGTGCCCAACTCGGTCTTTGACTTGGGCAATATGTTCGCCAAATCCTGATTACCGAAGCAGACCAGACCATGACTACACCTCATTTCCCCATTTACCTTGATTACGGCGCGACCAATCCCTGTGACCCCCGCGTGGTGGACGCTATCATCCCTTGGCTGCGTGAGCACTTTGGCAACCCAGCATCCCGCAGCCACGCCTGGGGTTGGGAAGCCGAGGCGGCCGTTGAAACCGCCCGCGAGCAAGTGGCTGACCTGATTGGTGCCGACCCCCGCGAAATCGTCTGGACCAGCGGTGCCACCGAATCGAACAACCTGGCGATCAAGGGCGCAGCCCAGTTTTACAAGTCGCGCGGCAAGCACCTGATCACCGTCAAGACCGAGCACAAAGCCGTGCTGGACACCATGCGTGAGCTCGAGCGCCAGGGTTTTGAAGTCACTTACCTCGATGTGCAGGCCGATGGCTTGCTGAACATGGATGCGCTCAAAGCCGCCATCCGCCCCGATACCATTCTCATCAGCGTGATGTTCGTGAACAACGAAATCGGCGTGATCCAGGACGTGACCGCCATTGGCAACCTGTGCCGCGAAAAAGGCATCGTCTTCCACGTCGATGCGGCGCAAGCCACGGGCAAGGTCGAGATCGATATGACCCAACTGCCCATCGACTTGATGAGCTTGGCCTCGCACAAAACCTATGGCCCCAAAGGCATCGGCGCTTTGTATGTACGCCGCAAACCGCGCATTCGCCTGGAAGCACAAATGCATGGCGGTGGTCACGAGCGCGGCATGCGCTCGGGCACCTTGCCCACCCACCAGTGCGTGGGCATGGGCGAAGCGTTCCGCATCGCTAAACTGGAAATGGCGCAAGACAACGCCAAAGCCCGCGCCTTGCACGACCGCCTGATCAACGGCCTGAGCGACATGGAGCAGGTGTTTTTGAATGGCCACGCCACCCAGCGTGTGCCGCACAACATCAACATGAGCTTCAACTTCGTCGAAGGCGAATCGCTGATCATGGGCATCAAGGGCTTGGCGGTGTCGTCCGGTTCGGCCTGCACCTCGGCCAGCCTGGAGCCCAGCTATGTTTTGCGCGCCCTGGGCCGCAGCGACGAGCTGGCCCACAGCAGCCTGCGCATGACGATTGGCCGCTGGACCACCGAAGAAGACATCGACTACGCGATCCAGACCATCCGCGAGAATGTGGCCAAGCTGCGTGACTTGAGCCCCCTGTGGGAAATGCACAAAGATGGCATCGATCTGAGCACCATCCAGTGGGCTGCCCACTGAGTTCACACTGACCTGAATACGGAGAAAACACCATGGCATATTCTGAAAAAGTGGTTGACCACTACGAAAACCCCCGCAACGTGGGCTCTTTTGACAAGGGCGACGACAGCGTGGGCACCGGCATGGTCGGTGCACCGGCTTGCGGCGACGTGATGAAGCTGCAGATCAAGGTCAACCCGACAACCGGCGTGATCGAAGACGCACGCTTCAAGACCTACGGTTGCGGTTCGGCCATCGCCTCCAGCTCACTCGTCACCGAATGGGTCAAGGGCAAGACGCTGGATGAAGCGGCAGCCCTGAAGAACAGCCAGATCGCCGAAGAGCTGGCGCTGCCGCCCGTCAAGATTCACTGCTCCATCTTGGCCGAAGACGCCATCAAGGCTGCAGTGGACGACTACAAAAAGAAACACCTGAACTGACATGGCCATCTCACTGTCTGCTGCCGCAGCTCGGCATGTGACCCGATACCTGGCCAAACGTGGCTCGGGTGTTGGTGTACGCCTGGGGGTCAAGACCACGGGCTGCTCGGGCCTGGCCTACAAGCTCGAGTACGTGGACGAGATCGCCCCGGAAGACGTGGTCTTTGAAGGCCACGGCGTCAAGGTGCTGGTGGACCCCAAAAGCCTGGCCTACATCGACGGCACCGAACTCGACTTTGTGCGCGAAGGCCTGAACGAGGGCTTTCGCTTCAACAACCCCAACGAGCGTGACCGTTGCGGTTGCGGTGAGTCGTTCCGTGTTTGAGCCGAGTGTGAGTTTTTGCGCGTGATTTCCCTCCAAGCCAACGACTTCGAGCTGTTTGATGTGCCGGTGCAGTACGCACAGGACCGCGCTCAGCTCGACGCCCGCTGGAAGGCCTTGCAACGCGAAGCCCACCCCGACCGCTTTGCGGCCGAAGGCGCAGCCGCCCAGCGCATCGCCATGCAGTGGTCGGTGCGCATCAACGAGGCGTACCAGCGCCTGAAAGACCCGCTCAAACGTGCCGCCTATTTGTGCGAGTTACAAGGTGCGCCCGTGCAGGCCGAAAACAACACGGCCATGCCCGCCGCATTCTTGATGCAGCAAATGGAATGGCGCGAAAACCTCGAAGACACGGGCAGCGCCCAAGGCCTCGAATCCTTGGCGGAGGAAGTGGCTGCCGAGCAGCGCCGTGTGCAGCAAACGCTGGGCGATTTGCTGGATGTGGCCAAAGACCCTGCGCAGGCCGTGGGGCAGGTGAGGGCGCTCATGTTCATTGAGCGCTTCACGCAAGAAGTGAACGCTAAACTCGACCGATTGACTTGACCCTCGGGTCGCAGCGCCTCATGCAGGTGGGCGACTTGAACACCATCCCTGATTGACCATGGCGTTACTGCAGATTTCTGAACCGGGCCAGTCGCCCGACCCGCACCAGCGCCGCATCGCGGTGGGCATTGACTTGGGCACCACGCACTCGCTGGTGGCTTCGGTGCGCAATGGCGTGTCCGAATGCCTGCCCGACGACGATGGTCGGGTGATCTTGCCTTCGGTGGTGCGCTTCATGCCGGGCCAGGGCCGCCAGATCGGTTTTGACGCTGTGGCGTCTGCCGCTTCCGACCCGGTCAACACCATCGCTTCGGTCAAGCGCTTCATGGGGCGAGGCCTGAACGACATCGCCGACCGCAGCAAACTGCCTTATGAGTTCGTTGCCAGTGAGCAAGGCATGCTCTCCATCCAGACGGTGCAAGGCCCCAAGTCGCCCGTCGAGGTGAGCGCCGAAATCTTGGCCACCTTGCGTTACCGCGCCGAAGACACCTTCAACGACGACCTGTACGGCGCCGTGATCACCGTGCCCGCCTACTTTGACGATGCCCAGCGCCAGGCCACCAAAGACGCCGCGCAACTGGCGGGCCTGAATGTGCTGCGCCTGATCAACGAACCCACCGCAGCGGCCATTGCCTATGGCCTGGACAACGCGAGCGAAGGTGTCTATGCCGTGTTCGATTTGGGCGGCGGCACTTTCGATATTTCCATCTTGCGCCTCACGCAAGGCGTATTTGAAGTGCTGTCTACAGGCGGCGACTCGGCCTTGGGCGGTGACGATTACGACCAGGCCTTGGCCGACTTCGCCATGTCCCAGCAGCCCGGCTTGCAAGCCGCTACGGCCGAAGACAAAACCCGGCTCAAGGGGGCAGCCCGTGCGGCTAAAGAAGCCTTGACCAGCGCAGACACGGCCAGCCTGGATGTGGTCCTGTCCACTGGCGCTTTGTCGGCGCAAATCAGCCGCGCTGATTTCGAGCAAGCCACCCAGGCCCTAACGGCCCGCTGCGTCACCGCCGTGCGCAAGGCCCTGCGCGATGCGCAGCTGGCCAAAGACGATGTACAAGGCGTGGTCATGGTGGGCGGCTCCACCCGCATGCCGCAAATCCAGCAAGCCGTGGCTGACTTTTTTGGTCAAGCCCCGCTCAACAACCTCAACCCCGACGAAGTCGTGGCCTTGGGCGCGGCCATTCAGGCCAACCAGCTGGCAGGCAACAACGCCGCAGGCGAATTGTTGTTGCTCGATGTGATCCCGCTGTCGTTGGGCATCGAAACCATGGGCGGTTTGGTCGAGCGCATCATCCCGCGCAACCAGACCATTCCCACCGCCATGGCGCAGGACTTCACCACCTACCAAGATGGCCAAACCGCGCTGGCGCTGCATGTGGTGCAGGGCGAGCGCGACCTGGTGCAAGACTGCCGCAGTCTGGCCCGCTTTGAGCTGCGCGGCATCCCGCCCATGGCCGCAGGCGCCGCCCGTATCCGCGTGACCTTCACGGTGGACGCCGATGGCCTGCTGAACGTGGGTGCCAAAGAGCAAATCAGCGGTGTCGAAGCGCGCATCGACGTCAAGCCCTCGTATGGCCTGAGCGACGACCAGATCGCCACCATGCTGCAAGAAAGCTTCACCACCGCGCAAGCCGACATGAAGGCGCGTGCCTTGGTTGAGGCGCGGGTCGATGCCGATCGCATGCTGCTGGCCACGCGCAGCGCCTTGACAGCCGACGGCGATTTGCTGCAAGCGTCAGAGCGCAGCGCCATCGACGCACTCATGGCCACATTGCAAGCCGCCTTGCAAACCGAACAAGACGCCAAGGCATTGGAAGACTGCACCCAAGCGCTGGCCAAAGGCACCGAAGCCTTTGCCGCTGAGCGCATGAACCACAGCATCCAGAAAGCCCTGGCCGGTCAAAACATCCAGGCCTTGTAAGCCCGACCTGTCCTGAATTCAGAAGACTCTTATGCCCGTCATCAAAATCCTGCCCCACGCCGAGTATTGCCCCCAAGGTGCCGAGATCACCGCGCCAGCGGGCACCAGCATCTGTGAAGCGCTGCTCGACAACCACATCAACATCGAGCACGCCTGCGACATGAGCGCCGCCTGCACCACCTGCCATGTGGTGGTGCGCGAAGGCTTCAACAGCCTCAATGAGATGGAAGAAACCGAAGAAGACCTGCTTGACCGCGCTTGGGGCCTGGAGCCCAACTCGCGCCTGAGCTGCCAGGCCTTTGTGGCCAAGAGCGATCTGGTCATCGAGATCCCGCGCTACACCATCAACCACGCCAAAGAACTGCACTGAGCCGGAGCTGCAAGCCATGCGTCAAATCGTTCTGGACACCGAAACCACCGGCCTCTCAGCCGAGGGCGGCGACCGCATCATCGAGCTCGGTTGTGTGGAGTTGTATGCCCGCAAGCTCACCGGCAACAACTTGCATTTTTATTTCAACCCCGAGCGCGACAGCCACGAAGACGCCCTCAGAGTGCACGGCATCAGCAACGAGTTCTTGCGAGACAAACCCAAGTTCGCTCAGTTGGCCGATGACATCCTGAATTACCTGGCCGATGCGGAATTGATCATCCACAACGCCGCGTTTGACATTGGCTTTCTGAACAAGGAACTCGAACGCGTTGGCAAAAAGCCTTTGAAGGCTTATGTCAGCGGCGTCATCGACACCCTGGCCATGGCCAAGGAAATGTTCCCCGGCAAACGCAACAGCCTCGACTCGCTGTGTGACCGCCTCGAAGTCGATAATTCCGGTCGCACCCTGCACGGCGCTTTGCTCGACGCCGAGCTGCTGGCCGATGTCTACATCAACATGACTCGGGGGCAAGAGGCATTGTTGATCGATGCAGGTGACACGCCCACTGATACGCAGACTGTGGTGGTGCAGGTCGATTTGAGCACCTATGTCTTGCCCGTGTTGCCCGCCAATGTTCAGGAGTTGGCCGCGCACGATGAGGTCTTGGTCCAGCTTGATAAATCGAGCGGAGGAAAAACCGTATGGCGTCAACTTGCGGCGGTTTAAAAAAATTGCTGAAATTTTGAAGCCTGTTTTCTGTAATCGAATTTTTTTATGCCATAATCGAATTCTTCGCTGAGAGGCGTAGGGCGGTTAGCTCAGGGGTAGAGCACTGCATTCACACTGCAGGGGTCACAAGTTCGAAACTTGTACTGCCCACCAAAAACACCCGATCAAAAAGCACCTTGAAATTTTTTTCAAGGTGCTTTTTTTATTCCAGAGTGATGCATTCAGGTTCACTTCGGAGCACGGTTTTTTCGATAGATGACGGAACAGTCAAGCATCCAGCATTCAATGTCTGAGCAGTGACGCTCGCATTGTGTCGATGCTTCATGGCTTATTGCCCCTGCTCTGAATCAGCAAGCGCTGTGCCTTGCTTCAAAAACAATGCGAGTATCCGAGCGAGTCCAGTACTCGGCCCAGAGAGGCCAAGAAGAAAAGCGCTCGTGGCTTTTTTGAAGCCCGTCTGCCCCTTAAAAATCAACCACCCGTTGCATCCTTGATGCATTTCTTTGTGAAGCTGTTCTTGGCAGCACCCGCCAGCTTTTTCTCAGAGGCTTGTGCTTCACATGTGGATGTGGCAGTGGCGAGAGTTGCTGCTGCGTCTTTTTCACATTTGGTGACATAGCTGTTTTTGGCAGCACCCACCAGTTTCTTTTCGGCAGCTTGTGCATCACATGTGGCGGCAAAAGCAGATGAACTCATTGTGATGAGTGCGACCGAAAACAAGCCGATCAAATTTCGCATAGGTGTCCCGCAAGCAAAAAAACTACAAATTAACAAAAATCACTAATTTTGGCAATAGTGTAGAAACTTGCTGGTGGACGCGCTGCGTTTGCTTTGTAGGGTGTCCAGCAACCAGACCTTGCAACCCCGACGAAAACGCACTGCGGGCTTACTATTTTTGAGTCCTTAGGGGCAACACAACCCCGATGTGCAACTTGAAAGATGGTTCTTGGGATTTCAAAATCGGTGCAATAATGGATTTGATCGCTTAAGTTTTTTCTACACCGTAGACGAGAAAATTCCGGTAATGGGCTGAATCGCTCACAGGAGATCAACCATGTTGTATCCAATTTTCCACCGCAGCCGCCGTGGACTGATGATTCTCCTTGCCACCATGGCCATGGGTGCATCGGCCCAAAATTGGCCCGATCGGCCGATCAAACTGGTGGTCCCATTCCCTCCAGGCGGTGGTGCAGACGTCGCCGCTCGAACGTACGCAGAGAAGTTGTCGGCACTGCTGGGGCAGCCAGTGCTGATCGACAACAAGCCAGGAGCCAGCGGCAACATCGGTGCCGAACTGGTGGTACGAGCGCCTGCCGACGGATACACGCTGCTTTTCGCCAACGAGTTCTTGGCCACCAACCCGCTGATGTTCAAGGAGATCCGCTACGACTCACTCAAAGACTTCGTACCGATCGCCAAGGTGGCCAGCAATGCCGCCGCCATTGCGGTACATCCCAGCCTAGGGGTAAAGACGATCCAAGAGCTGATCGCCATGGGTCGGACCAAAAACCTCAATTACGCTTCGCCCGGCGTTGGCACCGGCCCTCACCTGT
This sequence comes from Limnohabitans sp. 2KL-3, assembly GCF_001269405.1. NCBI lineage: Bacteria > Pseudomonadati > Pseudomonadota > Betaproteobacteria > Burkholderiales > Comamonadaceae > Limnohabitans > Limnohabitans sp. 2KL-3. The sequence goes on along the minus strand of NZ_CXON01000003.1, from coordinate 42,073 downwards.
TTGGGCAGCTGATTGCGATCCAGACTGGTGCGAAATTCACCAACATACCCTACAAAGGGTCCGCGCCAGCAACGGCGGATGCGGTGGGAGGACAGGTGGACTTCATCATCTCGACCTTGTCACCGATGGTGCCGCACTTCAACTCAGGCCGACTGCGCGGACTGGCCATCACCGGTGACAAGCGCTCACCGCAGGCGCCAGATGTGCCGACACTGGTCGAATCGGGCTTGAACATGCAACGCTACGAAGTCTGGTACGGCGTGGTGGCAGCTTCTGCCGTTCCGCGACCCATCATCACCCGGCTGCAACTGGCGTCTGCGCAGGTGCTGCGAGATCCAGAGTTGCTGAACAAACTGCGCAGCGCAGGTTTTGATGTGGAGCCGAGCATCGGCGACGACTTCGGAGCTGAACTGCGCGCAGCCATTGATCGCTGGACGCGCGTCATCCGCGAAGCGAAAATTCCACGCGAATAGGAGAAACAACATGAAATCTTGGTGGATCCGCACAGCCGGTGTAGAAATGTCGCTCGACATGCGAGACGTACCTGTACCGCAACCAGGGCCCGGTCAGGTGGGCATTCGCATCCGAGCGGCTGCTCTCAACCGTGGTGAGTTCATCGCGGGCCACGGCCTGCACACGGCGGCTACGGCACGGCCTGCGGGTTTCGAGGCAGCGGGCGAAGTGACGGCGCTGGGCGCAGGTGTCACGCGCTGGAAACTGGGTGATCGGGTCATGGGCCGCTGCGACGGCGCTTTTGCCGAACACGGTTGCATGAATGCCGAGGAAGTGTTTTCAGCGCCCGTGCGCCTGACCTGGGAACAGGCGGCCGCCACAACGGTGGTGTTCCTCACGGTGTACGAAGCTTTGATGGCGCATGGCCGCTTGGCTGCAGGCGAAACGATGCTGGTGACTGGCATCTCGTCGGGCGTGGGTGTGGCATCGCTGCAGGTGGGCAAGGCTCTGGGTGCGCGAGTGATCGGCACCTCTGGGTCGCTGGAAAAACTCGAGCGCCTGAAGGCGCTGGGCCTTGACGTTGCGTTGCACACCCGAGCGCCCGACTTCGTCCCAGCCGTCATGCAAGCCACCCAAAACCAGGGCGTGGACCTGGTGGTAAACACCGTCGGCGGCAGTGTCTTTGCCGCATGCATCGAAGCCATGGGCTTCCAAGCACGGCTGGCCATGGTGGGCTATGTCGACGGCCAGGTTGACGCGCGCATCGACCTCGGGGCGCTGCACAGCAAGCGCTTGCAGCTGTTCGGTGTATCCAACAAGATGCGCAATATGTCTCACCGCATTGCTGCGGCTCAAGCCCTGGAGCGCGACCTGCTGCCCATGTTGGCCGATGGCCGTGTGACGCCGTTGGTCGACCAAGTTTTCGCGCTCGATGACCTGCCGGCTGCGCAGCAGTGCATGCAGGGAAACCAGCATCTTGGCAAGCTGGTGGTCCGAGTCGACTGATCCGCGGCTCTTGCAGACTCGGTGCATTGGTTCATCAAACGGCTAAATTTTTATCCCTCAAACCACTCGGAGCACAGGATGATCAAGCAAATAACCGCCATTGCGCTGACCCTTGCCACTGTTGGGGTCACACAAGCTCAAGCCCAGGGTTACCCCAACAAACCCATTCGCGTCGTGCTGGGCTACACCGCTGGCGGCGCTGCTGATGCTGCCGCCCGTCCTCTCATGCGGGTGCTCGAGCCGCTGCTGGGGCAAGCCATCATTGTGGAACCCAAACCGGGCACCGCTGGCGGGGTGGCCGCAGAGTTCATCAGCAAGGCACCACCTGACGGTTACACCCTTTACTTTGCCGATGGCGGGCCCTTCACCACTGCGCCACACCTGACCAAAGTGGGGTACCACCACCTGAACTCATTCACCCACATCGGCCATGTTTGCAGCACTGGAAGCGTCTTGGTGGTGCATCCCTCTTCGCCGTTCAAGAGCGTGTCCGACGTGGTGGCCGCTGCAAAAAAGGAACCGGAAAAATGGAGCTACGGCACCTCAGGCATTGCAGGTCCGCATCACTTTTCCGGTGAACTGCTCAAGAGTTTTACCGGCATTAACCTGTTGCATATTCCTTACAAAGGTGGAGCACCGGCTATGACTGACCTGATGGGCAACCAAGTGCCCATGCTCTTTTCTTCATTGACGGCGGCAGTGGGGCCATACAAGTCCGGCAAGGTGCGTGCCTTGGCAGTGACTTCGCCAAAACGCTCAGGCGCATTTCCGGATGTTCCGACCATGGACGAGCTCGGCTACAAAGGTTTTGATTCCACCGGTTGGTTTGAACTGATGGGCCCGGCGGGCATGGCACCGGAGGTTGTGACGCGACTGTCACAGGCGCTGCTCAAGGCGGGAGAGGACAAAAATCTGCAAGAGCAATTCAAGCAGCTGGGTTGCGACGCAGAATTTCTGACCCCCGCGCAGACTGTCGATAAGGTCAAGAGTGACCACGCCAAGTGGGGCAAAGTCATCAAGGAAGCCAACATCAAGGCCGAATGAATACAGTGGAATCCAAAGTCAAGCCTGACTCTCTGGCCTATTGATTTGCACTCAACTTCTGGCAGCAGGAGGGCGCTTGCCCGTTTTTTACATTTGGTTTTGCAGTCCTATTCTCAATCTGCCGCCTTCTTGGGCCTCTAGCGATTGTGCTCAAACTCCAATATCGTGCCGTGGTGTATCAGCTGATCAAAAATGGTGCTGATCATGGTCATGTTTCCCAAATACATGCCCCAGTTCTGATGGAGGTCATCACCAATGATCGACGCAGCTTGTAGTGCTTGTGAAAGATGGACTGCAACACCTGTGCCGCGTCAGTTGTGATCCATCGGGTCACAAACAGCTTGGCTGCAATCAAGGCTTTGACCCCATCGGAGATGCGGGCGATCTCAAGCTGAGATGGTTTTGTACTCAGCAGATTGATCACGGTGGCGCATTGGTGGGTTTAAAGACACCAACTCCCTGGCCTGCTTGCGAAGAAATCCAGAACATGCTCTTCAAGGCCCCCGATTCTTCTTAACTTCGATTTTTGAGGATCAGTGGATACCCTTGGATGACTTGACACTTGAATGAGCTAAATTGAAAATGAAAGCGCTTTCAAGATACAAGGTTGCCATGAAAAAAATGCTCTCGATGATGCTTTTCGCTTGCCTGATGCATTCAGCCCATGCGCAGAAAACGACGATCACCGTCGCTGCCTATCCGGCGGTTGATGACATCGTGAAGGCGGCATTGAAAGAATGGCAAAAGAAAAACCCCAATGTCGAAGTCAAGGTGGTCAGCCGCGAATACGGTGATCACCACACGGCCATGACCACGGCTTTGGCAACTTCAACGGGATTGCCTGATGTCATGACCATTGAGTACGGATATCTTGGCAGGTTTTCTCAAAGTGGCGGTCTCGAAGACTTGGATAAACCGCCTTACAAGGCGCAAGAGCATGCATCCAAATTGGTTGGTTTTGCCCTGGCACAAGGGCGGACAGTCGCAAATGGACTCACGGCCATGCCCACGGACATTGGTCCAGGTGCCATGTTCTACAGAAAAGACATCCTAGAAAAAGCCAAAGTCAAAGAATCGGAGTTAACCCAATCTTGGGATGCCTTTGTGCAAAGTGGCGAAAAGATAAAAAAAGCCAGTGGGGCTTACTTGGTGGCACATGCGCGTGATGTGAAAGACATCGTCATCCGCAGCGGCATTCCTGAAGGTCACGGGGTGTATTTTGATGACAAAGGGCAATCAGTGATCTCCACCTCCGCACGATTTAAACGTGGATTTGAGATGGCCCAAAAAATCAGGGTCCAAGGCCTGGATGCCAAAATCAACCCGTGGTCCAACGAGTGGGGAGAGTCGCTCAAGCGTGGAAATGTGACCGTTCAGATGATGGGCGCATGGTTGGGCGGACATTTGCAAAACTGGCTTGCACCGAACACATCGGGTTTGTGGCGCTCGACCGTGCTGCCCGAAGGCATTGCCACGTCATGGGGAGGAACTTTTTACGCCATTCCCAAAAACGCCAAAAACAAAGACATTGCATGGGACTTGATCAAGTACTTGACACTCGATCGTCAACAACAACAGCTGGCGTTTGAGAAATACAACGCATTCCCGGCCTTGTTGGAAGCACAAAGCGGTGCATTTTTTGACCAACCTGTGGCCTTCTTGGGTGGGCAAAAAGCCAGACCCGAGTGGCGAGCAACAGCGCTACAGATCAAACCGACCATGGTGTTCAAAAGTGACTCAGTGGCCGAAGAAATCGTCAATGCTGAATTGGACTTGGTGCTGAACAAGAACAAGTCCATTGATCAGGCCCTCAAAGATGCGCATCGATTGGTGCAAAGAAGGGCAGGTCGCTGATGCGAGTTTGGTTGAAGCCTGATGTTGCACCTTATGTGCTGATCAGTCCGTTCTTGGTGCTGTTCTTGGTCTTTGGTTTGTTCCCGATCGTTTTTTCGTTTGTTCTCATGTTCCACATGTGGGACCCTGTTCAAGGCTTGGGGTCGATGGAATTTGTGGGTTTGGAGAACCTGATTTTTGCCATCGAAGATCCTTTGGTTTGGACTTCATTGGGCAATACTTTGTGGATGGCATTGGCTTCCGGATTACCGCAGCATTTGGTGGCCATTCCGTTGGCCTATTTGATCAATGAAAAATTGGGTCGCTGGCGCAATGCAGCCATGGGGGCGTATTTCTTGCCCTACATCACGTCAACTGTGGCCATTGCCATCATGTTCAGCACATTGTTTTCTACTGACTACGGCATGGTCAACGCGGCCTTGGTTGAGATGGCCCAATGGCCTGTATTGGAGTTGTTGCTGCCTGGAAAAAACATTGATTGGCTGGGCAGTCCTGAAGCCATCAAACCCGTGGTCTCTGCAGTGGTCTTTTGGCGCTATTTGGGCTTTAACGTGATTTTGTATGTGGCGGCCATGCAAAGCATCCCCAGAGACTTGTACGAGGCTGCTCGAATGGATGGTGCCAAAAATTGGCAGCAGTTTTTTTACATCACACTGCCGCAACTCAAGCCCATCATGTTTTTTGGTGTCACCTTGACAGTGATTGGAGGTCTGCAGTTGTTCGAAGAGCCCTTTATCTTGACGGGCGGTAAAGGCGGCAGCGAGTATGCCGGTATGACGACTGCCATGTACATGTACAGAACAGCGTTTGACTTCAACGACTTCGGTCTGGCCAGCGCGATTTCATGGATGTTATTTGTGATCATCTTGCTCATGACGCTCATCACGAACAAAGCGTTCAAAAGCAAAGAGGGGCAGTCATGAGCCAATCCATGATGCGTGACGACCAGGCCAGTCTGGGGCTGGTTGGTTGGGTGTTTCTGATTATTGGGGCACTGCTGATGCTGGGGCCGTTTTATTTCATGTTTGTTTTTGCCACTCAATCGAAAACAGACATTTTCAGCGTCCCCCCCCCTTTGTTTTTTGGTGATCACTTTCTGGAGAATATGAAAATCCTGATGGCCAAAATTCCTTTTTGGACCAATTTGGGTTGGTCCTTGTATGTGGGCCTGATGAGCACTGCACTGACGCTGCTGTTTTGCTCCATGGCGGGATTTGCCTTTGCCGTCTATGAGTTTCGTTACAAAAAATGGTTGTTTGGCTTGGTCATGGGGACCATGTTGGTACCCTCTTTTTTGGGCATGATTCCAACGTTTTTGATCATGGATGCCCTCAGCTGGATAGACCAACCCAGGGCCCTGTATTTGCCGGGTGCGGCACCTGCAATGGGCATTTTTTTGATGCGGCAATACATTGCATCCGCGATACCAAAAGAACTCATCGAAGCCGCTCGCATGGACCACTGTGGTGAGTTTCGAATTTACTGGAGTGTGGTGGTGCCTTTGCTAGGACCGGCATTTGGCACCTTGGGTCTGATTGCATTCATCGCTTCATGGAATAACTTCATTGGCCCTTTGGTGGTCATGCGCTCGGTAGAGATGTACACCTTTCCAATTGCCCTGCGCAGCGTACAAAGCCCTGTGGACACCGAATGGGGGGCTTTGATGGCGGGTTCTGCCATCGCAGTGATTCCATTGCTCATTATTTTTGTTTTTTCATCTCGCCGATTAATTGAAGGCCTGACAGCGGGTGCTGTGCGCGGCTGAAACTTTGAAAAAAATGACTTATCCAAAACCATCCCGAGAACAATTTCCCAACGATTTCATCTGGGGCGTTGCCACGTCATCCTTTCAGATAGAAGGTGCACATCAAGCGGATGGCAAAGGGCCATCCATTTGGGACACTTTTTGTGATCAGAAGGGGAAAATCGCCGACGGCAGCAACGGCCATGCGGCTTGTGAACACTATCACCGCTGGCAGGAAGATGTCGAGTTGATTGCCGGATTGGGCGTCAATGCCTACCGATTTTCCATGTCATGGCCGCGCGTTCAGCCAGATGGACGGGGAGAATGGAACGAGGCGGGATTTGCTTTTTATGAACGGTTGATTGATGCCTTGAATGCCCAGGGTGTGGCGCTGCACTTGACCTTGAACCACTGGGATTTGCCTCAAGCCTTGCAAGATGAGGGCGGTTGGGCCAACCGCAAAATTTGTGGCCACTTCACGCGCTATGCGACCGAGGTAGCTCGCCGATTTGGTTCTCGTTTGGCCAGTATCTGCACACACAATGAGCCTTGGGTGATTGCCGTTTTGGGTTATGAGCAAGGCATATTTGCACCCGGTATCCAGTCAAGGGCCCAAGCCATGCAAGCCATGCACCATTTGCTCTTAAGCCATGGCATGGCATTGCAAGCCATGCGAGCGCTAGGGCTGTCAACGCCCATGGGCATAGTGCTGAATCTGTCACCCATTTACCCAGCCAGCGAATCGCCCGAAGACATCGCCAAGGCGAAACTCGACGATGGCTTGATTTTGCGCTTGTACATGGACGCACTTTATCGGGCAACCTATCCGCAAGACGTGATCCATCATCTGGCAGAAGACGCCCCCGTGGTGCATGACGGGGACATGGCCACCATCGCGCAATCGCTGGATTTTTTGGGCGTGAATTACTACACGCGCAACTTCTCGTCCTGCGGCAACCCGTGGGATGTGGCATCCACCGGAAATCAAGTGACCGACATGGGATGGGAAGTTTATCCACAAGGCTTGACTGAACTCTTGTGTCGACTCCACCAAGATTACCAACCCAAGGTGCTGATGGTCACCGAAAACGGTGCTGCATTCAAGGACGAATACAAAGAGGGTGTCATCGATGATGAATCACGTCTGGCTTACGTACGCGAGCACATTGCTGCAACTCGCGCGGCAATAGAGCAAGGTGTTCCTGTGTGTGGTTATTTCGCGTGGAGTTTATTGGACAACTTCGAATGGGCCAGTGGTTACGCCAAGCGATTTGGTCTGGTCCATGTTGATTTTGAAACCCAAAAGCGGACCCTCAAAAACAGCGCGATTTGGTACCAACATTTTTTGAGTGAGAAAAGCCGTGGCAGCAATTGAACTCAAAGGGGTCGCAAAACATTTTGGTGAGACGGTCGTTATTCCGGGCTTAGACCTTCGCGTTCATGATGGTGAGTTCATGGTGTTTGTCGGTCCCTCAGGTTGTGGCAAATCCACGATGTTGCGCATGATTGCTGGACTGGAAAACATGACCCGTGGCGAGATCTGCATCGATGGCGAAGATGTCTCGGCGAAAGGGCCTGCAGACCGAGGTGCCGCGATGGTGTTTCAAAGCTATGCGCTGTACCCACATATGACGGTGGCGCAAAACATGGGCTTTGGCTTGCGCATGTCGGGTACCTCCAAAAGTGAAACCGAGAGACAGGTACTGGCAACGGCCGAACGTTTGCAACTCACGCCTTTGCTGCAGCGCTACCCCAAACAGTTGTCGGGTGGACAGCGGCAACGTGTGGCCATTGGCAGAGCCATTGTGCGCAGACCCAAAGTGTTTTTGTTCGACGAGCCCTTGTCCAACCTGGATGCTTCGCTGCGCGTACAAATGCGCATCGAGCTGGCCAAGCTTCACGCCGATTTGAAAACCACCATGATCTACGTTACCCATGACCAGACGGAGGCCATGACCCTGGGTCATCGGATTGCTGTGTTCAATCAGGGGCGAATTGAACAGGTGGGGGCACCGATGGATTTGTACCGTGCCCCGGTGAACACGTTTGTGGCGCAGTTTTTGGGCACGCCCAATATCAATCTGTTGCCTTATCAATGGGAGAGTGCCTCTCTCGAGGTGCGTGTTGGTTCGCAAAAATTACGCCTTGACCAGACCCTGGCAAAGGCGCTGCACGGCGAGCTTGCAAATGGCATTCATCTTGGTGTTCGACCCGAATGCATGGAATTGACGACCGAAGACAGGGGACTTCCCGGTGTCATCGAGTTCCTGGAGAACTTGGGTGATGTGATGGTGGTTTATGCAAAGGTCGAGGGCTTGACGGAGCCTGTTCGTATCAAGGTGAGACCGGACCTTCTGAAATGGGACCTTGGTCAACGCGTTGGTTTGTTGCCGGATTGGTCCAGCACCCTCATTTTTGGGTCAGATGGCCGAAGAATGACCTGAGTCAAAGGATTGAACATCATGAATTTCTATCAGTGGGTGGGCGTTGTATTGAGTATGACCCTGAGCATGGCACAAGCCTCGGAGATTGTTCAGCGAGGCTCAGGGGCTTGGCGCGCACAGGTCAGTTCAGCAGACAACCCTGTTCCGTCTGCACCATTTCGCACACCAGCCATGCTGGAGCGTGCAGCCCCCACGAATCAGTGGTATTCGTCGGTCATGTTCACCCGTTGGTCAGAGGTGTTGCATGCGGTTCCTTTGACGGCCAAGGCCAGCGCACAGGGACTTGAAGTCGGTTTTCCACAAAAAACAGTGGTTCCAACCGAGCGCAAGGACGTCGAGATTCTTTACCCCCACAAGGCCGATATCACGCTCCGCCCATTGGGTTTTCAGCCCAAGGCAGCGCTGTTGGCTGGTCATTCGGATTGGGCTGTTGACATTGCTTTTGAGGCAGAAAAAAGCACCATGCTGACCACATTGGCGCATGGCAGTCCTTTCGTTTACGCCCAGATTTCTCAGGGCGATTTGTCCTTGGATTTGGCCGGTTCTTTGACGGGTCGCCTGTGGCCAGCCGATCCGCGTGTTTTGTTGATTCGCGATGCCATCAAGACCTATGCTGCATTTGCGCCAACGGGTGCGCAATGGGTGCAGACGGGGGCCTCCTGGCAAATGCAAATGCCCGTAGAGCGTCGATATGCATCACTGGCCATTTTGCCAAACGACCAAGAAAGCACCATCCGAGAATTTTTGGCTCAAGCATATAGCCACATTGTTGATACACGCGCCGAATACCGCGTTGATCGACAAAAGAGTGAAGTGGTCACTGGATTCAAAGTCAAGACCCGGACATTTGAGGGCCCCTCTGGCACTGGCGTAATGGGTTTGTATCCTCACCATTGGCACCAAAATCAGTTGCTCCCGGGAAAATCAGTGGGCAGTTTGGGCAGCATCAGGGGAGACATTCGATTATTTGCCAGCGACCATTTTGAAACGCGTTATCGGCACACCGGATTTGTGCCTCAATGGCCAGGCGTTCAGGATGAAGTCCAAAGCAAAGCCATTCTTGGCAATCTGTCTAAGGAGGCCAGGCGGGCTCGTCGGATGATGCTCGAAATTGGACAAGGACCCTATTGGCAAGGCAAGGGCCTGCAACGGATCAGTCAACTGATGGGTGTGGCAGATGCGCAGGGTGATACAAAAACGCGTGATGAATTGCTGGCGCTGGTCAAAGGGAGGTTTGAAGAGTGGCTTTCAGGGCAAAGCAAGCGCACTTATTTTCATTACAGCCCAACCTTGGGTACCGTGGTCAGCTACCCAGAAGAGTATGACGCGGTCAAGGACATGAACGACCACCACTTTCATTACGGTTACTGGATTCGTGCCGCTGCTGACATTGGACTGCGTGATCCGCAGTGGATCAAGTCTGAGCGTTGGGGCGGCATGATTGACTTGTTGGTGGCCGACATCGCCACGGCAGAGCGCGGTCGAAAAGACTTTCCTTACTTGCGCAACTTTGACCCCTATGAAGGCCACTCATGGGCTTCGGGTGTAGCGCTTTCGCCCGACGGCAACAACCAAGAGTCATCTTCAGAGGCCATCAATGCTTGGGCGGGCTTGATGCTTTGGGGGGCATTACAAGGGCGACCAGAATTGGTGGAGTTAGGCACTTACTTGTACACCACGGAAATCCAGGCCATCAACCATTATTGGTTTGACATCCATGGTTTGACTTTGCCCAAGGAATATCAAAACGCAGAGGTGAGCATGTTGTTTGGCGGCAAGCTCGCGCACAACACATGGTGGATAGACGAACCTCGTCAAATTCACGGCATCAACTTGTTGCCGTTGACTGCAAGCTCGACCTATCTGGCCGAAAGTCCGACGTTTGTGCATAAGAATATGGCAGCGCTTGATCGTGAGATCAAGATTTATGAAAGTCGAGGCAAGCGTGCCAAGCCACATGACATCTGGCAAGACTTGTTTGCCAAATATGTGGCGTTGGTTGAGCCTGCCAAGGGCCGAGCCCGGTGGGATGAATGGGGATCGGTCGAGCTTGGCGATACACGTACCCACGCGCAGCATTGGCTCTCATTTTTGGAAGCTGCGGGTCCACCTGATCTGGGTGTGACCGCCGACACCCACTTCTATGCCGTATTCAGGCATGCAGACAAGGGCAAAACATACATGGTTTTCAACCCCGAGGCCCAAACTCGCACGGTCAAGTTCAGTGATGGTGTGACGGTTCAGGCTCAGCCCGGAAAGTTAACGGTACAACGTTAAGTTTTTTGTAAAACCAAGGGTAAACGCCAGTTGATTGGAAGTTCGCAGAGTTTTTTAATCTTGGTGTGAAAGCGTTTTCAGAAAGCGCTTTCAGGCTTCATCATTTTTTCAACAGGAGACTGACATGGCAAATCTTCGTATGGGTTACATCGGCAAATCGTTCAGCATGGGCGTACTGGGCATTGTTGGGACATTGGTCGCTTGCGGAGGAGGGGGGATCACGAGCACGGTTGCAAACGTCGTGGCACCGAGCGAGCATGTTTTGTTCGCAATGGGTTATTCAGTGCTTCCCTTTGATGCGAATGATCCAGATCTGAAATACAGTACAAAGCAAGGTGGTAAGGTTCACATTGGCTCTGGTGGTGGTTGGAGTTATGGCGGTTTCGGAATTTTTCAGCAAACTGACAACCGGTTCGATATTGGTCAGGGTGCAATCGACTTTTTTGGCGGTGGTGGTGTGCTCTTTAAACATCTTGCTGCATTGACCAATGATAGTTACATTTATTACAAAGTTACACCTCGCACTACAGGTTCCGTTGATATTTCTGCAACCGATAATTTATTGATTTCTTTAGGTAATGATAAAATCGGATCTGCTGCAAATACACACAAAGAGGTGACTGTGTTTTTGGAAGGAGGAACGGCATCAGGATTTAATTATTCAAACAGCTGCAAGTCTAGAATTTCTTTAAGAGATAAAGATAACAATAACAATATCACCACATATGCAGTCAGTCTGGCTAGTTTTACATGTGATTCTGGTTCATTAACCAATCTTAAATCAAGCTTAAATCAAGTTGTTGTTAAAGTTTTGCCTGGAGATAACAACTTGCCTAGTGATGCGGCTTCAGGTGATTCAACAGAAACATTGATTACTCTTGGTCCTATTGCATTTAGTAAAAATTAATTTATATTATGATATTTGATTGATTCAAATAAAATAATATTTTTAAATTTAATTTTATGAAAGCTTTGTAAATGAATAAGTGCGCAATAAATGCAATTGCGATAAGCTCGCTATTAACGACGACTTCTGTTTTTGCTGTTGATTTTGGACCATTTACTCTCACTGGATTTGCAAAGATAGAGACATCGAGAGCCTCCAATCAGTGCAGCAATTGCCAGCTCAATGCCAATGAGGACAGGCATCGTCCTTGGGCCGATGAACTGGCTCAAGGCGTGCCTTACGGCACTTCAGGCAGTCACCTGACTTTGTTTCAGCCTTACATCGGCACGAAGGAATTCGATCTGGGTGGTGGTTTCAAGGTCAAGGGTTTGTTGAGCCAGCGTTGGCGAGACGGCAAGCCAGACATTGCGGGCGTTGTGTACGAAAAAAATGCCACCCTGCTGCATGAAGACCATGGTCTGGTGCAGTTGGGTGCATTCCCAACCCGAAGCTGGAGTCTGGCCGATTACCCATATGGAACGCGTCTTGGAATCGCAGACGCTTGGGCCTCCAGTGGTGCTGGTTATGGTTTGTTGACGCAGGCCGTACGCTATGGATCTCCGTTGTTGGATGTGGCAGGGGGGGATGTCTACCTAGAGGCCACCTACGATGCAGGTAGCTCCAAAGCCAAGGTTCGTCAACCTGCTTTGTTGGAGCTGCATGCCAAATTTGTCAAAGGTCCGTGGATGGTCGATGCCGTTGCCCAGTCTTCTAAAAACGGTCAAGCCATCTCTTGGGGGCATGGTCCATTCATTGGGGTGGCCACTTCTGACCCCTTCGAAGGCAATGTGGTGGATGGCAATCAGCAATCCATTGTGATGTTGATGGCGCGTTACCAGTTGAACGCCAAGACGGACCTTTATGCAGGTATTCGTCACAACCGTTGGAGTGGTCACAAAGCTGTGGTCACGGGTTACGTTGCGCCAAATGCCTTGTGGAACAGCATGTTCAACGTGGATGGCGTCGACGCCGTGGCCAACAAGGCTTACAGCGCAAGCTCAACCGACATCAGCTTGGGGGCAGTTTACAGATTTGCGCCCAAGTGGAATGTCAATACAGGTCTGGTGTATCTGGGCAAAGCCAGTACCCAAAACCCGGTGGAACGGGGCCAATCCAACACCATGTTGCTCAACACGGTCGGTGTCGGTTACGAAATCCAACCAGGTTTCTCGGTTTACGGTTTTGCGGGCATGGTCAATTTTGGCCAGAAGGGCTTGGCCCCATTGAGTATGCCGGCGCATGCCGCGTTTACAGGTGTCGATTCTCGTGTTGCGAAGTCGGGCAACTGGCTGGGGGCAGGCCTTGTCTACACTTTCTAAATGGCTCAAAGGCGGTTATGCAACGGGTGTGATGGCCGCCTTGGTGGCGTGCGGTGGGGGCGGTGGAAACACTGTGTCCATGACGCCGCCAGCCCTGACCCTGACCAAACCCGACAGTTATGTCTTGAAATGGTCTGACGACTTCGACACCCCGGGTTCCCCTGGGCCGGCTTGGACCTATGACTTGGGGTCTCCATTGTTGGGTGGAACTGTTTGGGGTAACAACGAAAAACAGTTCTATACAAGCGATGCTGCCAACGTGATGGCCGCAAATGGGGTGTTGACCATTCAGCCTGTACAAGGGGTGCCTGTGGATGCACCTACAGGTCTTGGACTGCTGGCGACCTCAGCCCGAATCAAAACCGATACAGCAGCCTATTACAACGCCTTGAACTCAACACCGTATGGTTTTTATGAAATCAGGGCAAAAGTGCCCTGTGTGGCCGGTGCATGGCCTGCGATCTGGATGATGGGTCGAAACGGTGATTGGCCTGCCCGAGGTGAGATCGACATCATGGAGTGGTTCGGGGCTTTTTTCACGGCTCAGCCTAACCAAGTTCAATCTGCGGTGCACACATCGAACAACTATGGCATCACGGCACTATTTGCCAAACAAAATGTGAGCACCATGTGCAGTGAATTTCATCGCTTTCAGTTGCATTGGACAGTCAACGAAATTCTCATCGGCGTGGACGATGTCCCGACTTTTTCCTATAAAAAACCCAGCAATGCCAACACTGACAAGTGGCCGTTTGATCAACAAGCCCATATTTTGCTGAACGTCGCAGTCGGTGGAAATTTAGGTGGTGCAGTGAATTTGAATGACTTGCCCTCAATGACCTTGCAGGTCGACTACGTCAAGGTCTGGCAAAATCCTTAGCCGTCGATAATCTGATTTCAATGTACAAAAGAATCAGAAGAACATGAGCATTTCATCCAAACGTGTCATGCCACACTCGGCCTCATTGCGCTCGACACCTGTCAAAACCCGTGCCACCTTGACCATGGTGGCCGAGCGTGCGGGCGTCTCTCCGAGTACCGTCTCGCGCATCCTCAATGGAACGGCTCAAGTCAGCGAAGAAAAGCAGGCCTTGGTCAAAGCGGTCATCGAAGAGTTGGATTTTCGACCTGATCCTGCCGCCCGCAGTCTGGCGGGCGGGCGCACCATGAGCATCGGTGTTCTGACCCAGTTTATCGACAGCCCCTACTATGGTGAAGCATTGCGAGGGATCGAGGACGAGTTGCACAAGGCCCATTACGTGCCTTTGTTTGTCAGTGGCCATTGGAACGAGGCGGAAGAGAAAAATAGATTGTTCTTGCTTCAAGAACGGAAGGTGGACGGAATCATTGTTCTAACAGGCAAATTGGCTGACGCAACCTTGGTGGACATGGCTGCCAACATTCCTGTGGTGGTCACTGGGCGGCGTTTGAGTGCTCCAAATTTGTTCAGTATTGACTTTGACAACGCCGAAGGTGCCAGCTTGGCTGTGCGGCACCTGCACGCCTTGGGGCACCGCCGTGTGGCGTTCATTTCAGGTCCTATGGATCATCCTGATGCCATGCAGAGGCTTGAAGGTTACCGCTCTGAATTGCGGCATCGCAGCATGGATGTGGACGATGCGCTTGTGATCACCAGCGATTACCAAGAGACGGGCGGCTTTCGTTCGATGAACGCTTTGCTGGAAAAGCAGGTTCAATTTACCGCTGTTCTGGCTGCCAACGACCAAATGGCCTATGGTGCTCGGTTGGCATTGCATCGCGCAGGTTTGAGGGTGCCGGAAGATGTGTCTTTGATTGGATTTGATGATTTGCCACACTCGGCATTCACTTTGCCACCACTGACATCTGTGCGGCAGTCTGTTTATGAAATAGGAACTTCGGCGGCCAAAGCCATGTTTGATTTATTGAATAAAACCGAATCACCGCCCAGGCTCGTGGAGGCCGAGTTGGTCATCAGGGAATCAACCCGTATTTATCGGCGTTGAAAAGAGGCTGATGTCACTGGTGTTGCCAATCCTTGGGTGTCTTTGGTTAAAAAATCACGCAGTTTTTACCTTGTCGTTTCCGTATTTTTGAAAGGTATTTTCAAGGTTTTTCAATGCGCAGGGTCAGCAAGTGGAAAGACAAAGATTTGCCATGCATGTCGAGGTTCAAAGAGTCGTTGACACCCCCATCCAACACGTTGTCGAGCACAAAATTCATGGCACCCAAGTTGGGCAAAACATAGCGGCGCACTTGACTGGGCTTGCGAGCCCCGAAATGAAGTGCCACTTTTTCTGCAGTGACCTGATGGACCAACCAATCAAAGTCTTCCTCCTTGTAAGCAATCAAGCTGATGTTGGCATGGTTGCCTTTGTCACCCGTTCGAGCATGGGCCAGGTCGTAAAGCGCAATGTGGGTCATAGGGCAATGTGGGGCAGAGATGAGATCAATTGAAAACTGGCAGGAATTTTTTCACGTGGAATCAGGCAGGCCAAATTGGACAATCTTTGGCGTTTGGCGACCCGTACACCCCCACCCCCAGCAGGCCCACCTGTCCACAGGGCGGTCAGCTCTTGCAACAACAACTCAATCATGGGCAGGGATTCGTGTCTGGATGCGACCCGCAAACGGACATCCATGGAGTGGGTCACGGGGGCTTGAGCCAACATGCTGCCTGCGTCATCGCCCAAGATGCTGGTGATGCCAATCAAGTCAAAGCGCAGTGGCAACTGAAGGCCCATGCGTTGTTGCATGACTTGCATGGCCAACCGAGCCCTCCCTTCGGCGTTGGGTCCTGCATATGAAATTTCACCTTCACCGAGCCAGCCACCCTCAAAATAGGCCAGTACTTTGAGGGTGCTGGTTCGGGCATGGCCTTTTACACCAGAGAGTCGAACGCGATCAGGTCCTACTTGTTCAACTTTGGCTTGGGTGATGTCAGCAACCACATCGGGGGTGATGTATTGGGCTGGGTCATGCACTTCGTACAGCAGTTGTTCTTTGACGGTGCGGCAATCGACCAAGCCACCGGTGTGATCCGCTTTGCTGATCACACAGGAGCCATCCGCAAATATCTCTGCAATTGGAAACCCGACATTTTCCAGACCCGGAACTTCTTTTTTGCCCGGATCGGCAAAGTAACCGCCAGTGACCTGCGCCCCGCACTCCAGCAGATGCCCGGCCATGGTGGCCCCCGCCAGTTTGTCCCAATCGTGTTCATGCCACCGATAGTGGGCAATGGCAGGCCCCAGCAACAAGGAGGGGTCGGCTACACGGCCCGTGACCACGATTTGAGCGCCTTGTTGGAGGGCTGCTGCAATTTCGAAGGCTCCCAGATAAGCGTTGGCGCAGACAAAACGAGCTTCTTCAAAGGCGGTGTCTAAATGCTGTTTGACCAGGTCGCGGCCCTCGGGTGTGGACAGGTCATCGCCCATGACCACCGCAATCTGAGGTTTGGGCAAGCCCAGTTTTTCGGCCAATCTCAGGATGCACAAGGCTGCACCCTGCGGATTGGCAGCACCGAAGTTGCCAATGATGGGAATGCGGTGATGCAAACAATCGGCCAGGATGGGCCCCAACTCCAATTCAAGCAAGGGCTCATAACCCAAATTGGGATGGGCTCGGCGAATCAGGTGTTGATGGGCCAAAGTACGCTCTGCCAGATTTTCAAACATCAAGGCAGCAGGCCCACCGCGGGCGATCAGCGTTTTGACCACAGGAATAGCCGCATCAACACGATCACCTGAAAAACCTGCGCCACAGCCCACTGCCAATGCTTGCATTCGAAGACCTGTTGTGTTGAAAAGTTGAATGATTTTGCAAAGGTCCGCAGGGCTTGTAAAACTAAATTTCTACCTTGAGCTTGAACCATTGATCAAATGAAGTCTACGCTTGTGTGTGGTGCAAGACTCACGACAAATTTGCCATCCTGGCGGTTGAATTTGGAGCGTTGACCTCAACAAAACGATTCACATCAACGCACATCAAGGTCATAATGAATTCTCTTGAATGGAAATGAATGATGAACAAACTCAAAATCACCAAGATCAGAAATCTCTCTGCTGGCTATTACGCTGTAGGCATCGGCATTTTTTCTGCAGTTTTTTTCGTGCTGGCGCTCATTGTCGAATTGGTCCAAAGAAACAGTTGACGTGTTGGCCTTGGCGCCAACTTGTGCACAGCCCATTGCTAAATCAATCACATCAGTAGGGGCCTTCGGCCCAACTTTTGGATGGGGACACGCTGGTCATGAACGGCAGCAATTCCTGTTGAGACGACAGATCAAATCCCCAAGTAAGCCTTGCGGATTTCGTCCCTCCGGCTCAACTCGGATGAGACACCCGAGGTGACCACGCGACCGTTTTCGAGCACATAGGTGCGCTGAGAAATCGCCAAAGCGCGGCTGACGTTTTGCTCCACCAGCATCACGGCCGTGCCACTTTGGTGGATGGCTTCGATGGCCCGGAACATCTCGCCCACGATGCTGGGGGCCAAGCCCAAAGAGGGCTCGTCCAGCAAAAGCAGACGGGGCAAGGCCATCATGGCCCGGCCAATGGCGACCATTTGCTGCTGACCGCCCGACAAAGTCCCGGAAACTTGGCCCAGCTTGGCGCGGACGGCTGGAAAAAGTTCACACACCTTCTCAAAAGTTTGCTCACGCACGGCGCGGGCAGCTGGGTGCATGGCTCCGAGTTCCAGGTTTTCCCGCACCGTCATGCCCGTGAACAATCTGCGGCTTTCGGGTACCAAGGCCAAGCCTTTTTCACACAGCCGGTGCGACGGCAGTGACGAGACGGTCTGGCCTTCCCAAACGATCTGGCCGGATTTCAGCGGGCTCAGGCCCATGATGGCATTGATCAATGTGGTCTTGCCCGCGCCATTGGGCCCAATGACTGAGACCAACTCTCCGGAATTGACCTGCATGGACACATCCCAAAGTGCGGGGGCCGCACCGTAATTGACTTGAATTTGTTCTATTTGGAGCATGTTTAAACCGCCGCCTCATCACCCAGATAAGCCCTGACCACCTCGGGGCGTGACATGACATCCTGCGGATGGCCTTCGGCAATGACTTCACCTTGATTGAGCACCACCAGCCGATCAGACAAGGCCAGCACGGCGCTCATGACGTGTTCAACAAACACAATGGAAGTGCCACGCTCACGGATGCGTCGGATGGTCTGGACTGCAGCGCTCATCTCGGAAGGTGTCAAACCCGACAAGACCTCATCGAGCAAAAGCACTTGGGGCCGCGCTGCCAGCGCTCGAGCCAACTCCAAGAACTTGCGCTGGTGCAAATTGAGTTCATCCGGAAAATGATCCCCCTTGTCTTGCAGGCCGGTGAACAGCATCCACTCACGGGCCTCGGCCAGAGCCTGTGCGTCAGTTAAACGTGCGCCGCCGTAATGCGCTGCCAGGGTGACGTTTTGCAACACGGTCAAACCGTTGAATGGACGGGGAATTTGGTAGGTGCGCGATAAGCCCTGACGACGGATGCGGTGGGCAGCCCAGCCCGCGCAGGACTGGCCACGCAGGAGCACCGATCCCGCAGTGGGGCGGTAATGGCCTGTGACCACGTTGATGAAGGTGGATTTGCCTGAGCCGTTGGGTCCGAGCAGCCCCAAAATTTCGCCACGGTACAAATCGAGGTCAACCTGATTCAAGGCTCGGATGCCAGAAAAGTGTTTGCTCAGACCGCGCACTTCTAGCACTTTTTGACGGTCTGGCGAGTCGGCTGGTCGCGATAAAGGACGTTCAATCACCAAGCTGTCTTCGCTGGTATGTTCTGACGCATGCACATCGCCAGACAAGTCTTGGGTCCGTTGAATCAGTCGTTTGTGCTGGCGTAACTGCCATGTGCCTAAAATGCCCCTCGGCATGATCAGCACTGCGCCCGCTAACACCAAGCCAATGATGACTTTGCCAATCAGCGCACTTTCACCGGCAGTGAACGCATGAAGCAAGAGTGTGATCAAGATGCCGCCCAACATGGGGCCTGCCCAGTGGCGGCTTCCACCCAGCACACTCATGAGCACTACGGTCAAGGGTACGGTGATGTTGAAGGTCTCGCCCACCGTGACGTAAGAAACATACAAAGCATGGATGGCACCCATGACGCCGGCAAAGAAACTCGACAAGGCAAAAGCACCCATCTTGAGCCAAAAGGTAGGAACACCGTTGACCTCAGCGGCGTCCTCATCGTCGTGGATGGCCAGCAAGCCCAAACCAGCGCGGGCATGGAACAACCACCATGCAGCCAACACGCACAAGACCGTCAGTACCAGACTGGCGTAATAAAAAGTGGAGGCCGGTTTGGGACCCCACTGTGGCAAATTGATTCCCATCAGGTACACACCTGGGCCACCATCGATGGGCGTGTTCACCACCACGGTGGCCAAAACAAAGCCCACCGCCAACGTGATCAGGGCAAAGGATTCACCGCGGATTTTGCGCACATTGAACACCAGCGCCCCAATGGCCAATGCCAGCAGCGAGGCCAGTACACCACTGCCCAGCGCAGCGGGCACCACAGGCCAGTCAGCCTTGGTGGCCAACGTGGCCATACCGTACATGCCTACACCAAAAAACGCTCCATGGCCAAATGAAAAATAGCCGGAGTAGCCCGAAAGCATGTTCCAGGAGGTGGCCAGCGTCATCCAGAAAAAGATCACGTACAACAAGGACTGCAGGTGCACGGGCAAGCCCATGTAAGGTGCCGCAAAAAGCACCACCAACAACACGAATAAAAGGGTAAATCGCTGAATCTTATTCATCACCACGCCTGAGTAAAAGAATCAGGATCAATACCGTGAACGCCACCAAGGGTGCCCAAGTGGGGGCAATCAAAGCCTGGGTCATGGACTCGCTGATGCCAATGGCCAAGCCACCGAGCAAGGGCGTCAAAGCCGAACCCAGCCGCCCAATCATGACCACCGCAAACACCACACCCACCCAAGCAAATATCTGCGAGGGGGCTAAAGTGAAAGTCAAGGCCACGCAAACACCCGCACACGCGGCCAGTGCTGCACACAAACCCGCCATCAAAATAGCCAAGCGCTTGGCATTGATGCCAAAAGCCGTGGCAATTGCAGGATCCTCGGCACTGGCACGCACAGACTTGCCCATGTCGGTGCGGTGCAGCATCCACCACACCAGGCCCACAGCGGTCAAAGACATGGCCAAGGTCAAGGCTTCAGAGTAGGTCACCACCACGCTGCCCAGACGGAATTTATGCTCATCGTAGACAGAGGCCATGCGGCGAAAATCGGCGCTCCAGATCCACTGCAGCAAAGCCTCCACGGACACGGTGATGCCAAAAGTCACCAGCAATGAGTTGAAGGGCGTGATGGCAAATCGAGCGAAAACAGCCTGCAAACCCATGCCCAATAAGGTAAAAAGCGGCACCAAAACCAGCAACGAGATCAAGGGGTCAACGCCCAACCGGGTCTTGAGCTCGTAGGTGATGTAGGCCGACAAAAACACCCAGGCGAAGTGCGCCAAGTTGATTTGCCGCAGCAAGCCCCAGCCCAAACCGATGCCCAGACCGATCAGGCCATACAGGGCACCAAGAAAGACGCCGGAGGCGAGCGCTTGAAGTAAAAGCCCAGCGCTGGGCATGTTAAAAATTCATCTTGCTGCCAGGCAGAGCAACGTCTTTGGGGTGAATCACGACCCATTTGCCACCTTGCAATTGCTTGATCCGGTTCAAGTCATCGCCATAGTTGTTAGGTCCATCAAATCGGACTTTGCCCACGATGGTGTCCAAGCGGTTTTTCTTGAGCCATGCAGAAATTTTGGCGTCTTCCAGGCTGCCTGAACCTTTGACACCGGCTTCCAGAAATTGCCAGCCAGTGAACGCGTTGGCCGCTTGCAACTCGAACACGGTGTCGGGTAAATTGGCTTTGGCTGCACGCTCGTTGTACAACTTGATCGCTTCGGCGTAAGCCGGGTTGTTGGTGAAGGGCGCATGCTGCTCGAAAGTGGTCAAGGTCAGCGCATTGGCAGCCAGCGGTGATTGCGCCAGAGGGCCTGGAGTGGGATAGACATGGAAATGGATCTTTGGTTTGTAATCGATCTTGTTCATCGCCTCGAGCAACTGAAGGCTTTCTGCTCCGATCGAGCCGATCCAAACCACATCGGCATTGGCCTCTTTCAAGCGTGACGCAATCGGCCCAAAGTCGCGGTTGCCAAACTCCCACTCCAGCCACAAGGCTTCACGCAGCCCCCGCTTTTTGAACACTTCACGCGCACCTACCGATAAAAAAACCACCGAGGGGAATTTGCTGCTGACCATGGCCACAGATTGCGGTTTTGCACCACTGGCCGCAATCGCATCGAGCAAGGTGTTGGGCACCGTGGTGCCCGGGTCGATGCCCATGACATACGCAGGAAAGTGCATGTCGTATTTGGCCAGCGATGGGATACCAAACGAATTGGTGATCAAGACTTTGCCGTTGCGTTGGGCCACGCCCATGGCCGCCAGCGAGTTGGCTGTGGCATAGGGCCCCATCAGCAAGTCAACTTTCTCACCTGAAATCAACTGCTCATACAAGGTGCGTGCGAGGTCGGGTTTGGATTGGTCATCTTTGACCACCCATTCGACGGGGCGGCCCAACAAGCCGCCACGCTTATTCAATTGTTCTATGAAGATTTCACCGGCAATTTTGTGCATCACCGCCGTCCCTGCCAATGGGCCCGTCAAGGACAAGGTGCTGCCCACCCGGATCGGTTTGGTCTGCGCATGCAGCCATGTCGAAGTCGATGCGAGCAACAAGGACGAACCCAGTGCTTTCAAAAGAGGCCGCTTTTGCATGTTTGATTCCTCAAAACTGTGTAGATGAAAATCGCAAAAATTGAAAATCCATTATGGAATCCAGCGCTCATTCGCCCATTGGGAATAACCCGCTGACGTGCTGTCGCCAACGCGCTTGCGAACTAGCGCTCCTGCAATTCACAGTGCACCGAAGTGCGGCGAGATCGCACCAAGCCAATTCGTTTGTTTGATTATTCACAAGAGCCCACCACCCATGAGCACACCCCCCGCCTCCAGCGCCTTCACGCCCTCGGGCTCCACACACATGGCGATTGCCGAAGTGGACCGGATCGTGGTGCGCGGCAAAGACCTCTGCCGCGATGTGATTGGCCAGCAATCGTTCACCGCCTATTTTTTGTTTTTGTTGACGGGCGAGACACCCAGCGACAACTTGGTGCGTGTGGCCGATGCCACCATGGTGTCCTTGGCCGAACACGGCTTGGTGCCCTCGGTTCAAGCCGCACGCATGACCTTGGCGGCAGCACCCGAGTCGGTGCAAGGCGCAGTGGCTGCAGGTCTGCTGGGCTGCGGACCTGTGATCTTGGGTGCTTCTGAAACAGCCGGACACCTGTTGATCGAAATGCTCGCCCAGTCAACGCAACAAGGCCAAACCTTAGAGGTTGTGGCTCGCGAACGCCTGCAAGCCTTTCGCACCGCCAAGCAAGCCCTGCCTGGCTTTGGGCACCCGGTGCACAAACTCGGCGATCCACGCGCGACCAAACTGATTGAATTGGCTCGGCAATGGGGTGTGGCAGGTGCGCATGTACGTGCTCTCGAGGCGCTCGCCTCTCAAGTCGAAGGCGTGTATGGCCGGCCCTTTCCCATGAACGTGTCGGCGGCGATCCCCGCTGTCTTGCTGGATGCGGGCTACCCGGCCGGTGCACTCAAAGGCATCCCCTTGCTGGCCCGCACCGCCTCTCTGGTGGCACACATTCTGGAAGAGCAAACCCGACCTATCGGCTTCAAACTCGCCAGTGCGGCCGAGCATGCCATGACTTACGACGGCCCACCCGTGGCCCGTTGAATTTTGCAAGCACACACCATGGCCACGCCCACACTCTTGTCGCCACTGGAAGTCTTGCGCCTATTCGATGCGCATGACTTCTCGATCGATCAATTCTTTCAGGCACGACTTCGCCGATTGAGCGAGCAGCCCATGGTGGAGTACCAGGGCAGCGTCACCACCTGGCAATCATGCGCCGAACAAGCCGACCACGCTGTGGGCTGGTTGTTGGGCAGGGGCGTGCAAGCGGGTGACCGCATCGGGCTGATGGCCTACAACCATCCAGCGACGGTGGTTTTACTCATCGCCTGCGCACGCGTGGGTGCCATCCTGGTGCCCTGCAACCCCGAATTTGAAGCGCGTGAAGCCCAATATATTTTTGAACACGCAGGCGTGCGGGGGGTCATCTGCTCGACCGAAGCACTGAGCAAAGTCCAAGAGGCTACCTGTCTGATGAGCCCTGCGCCCTGGCAAGTCGTGATCGAGCAAGACCAGCCCGACGGTGAAATGTCCTTGCTGCTGCAGTGGCAGTGCAGTCCCCCAGACCTGCTCACGCGCACAGGCACCGCCGACAGTACTTGCATGATCATCTACACCTCAGGGACCACAGGATTTCCCAAAGGGGTGATGCACAGCCAGCGCAGTTATTTGCTCACGGCCGAAGCGTTTGTGCACCGCATGTACCTGCAGCCCGATGAGCGCCTCATGTGTGTGCTGCCCCTGTTTCACATCAATGCCTTGATGTACTCGCTGGGCGGCGCCATGGCGTGTGGTGGCACTTTGATTTTGATCCGCCGCTTCTCGGCATCCACCTTCTGGCAACAGGCCGCCCAAACCCGCGCCACCGAAGTCAATGTGATCATGTCCGCAGCGGCCATTCTGGCCCGCAGGCCCATCCAAGAATTTGACGCACAACACAGCATCCGCAAGATGTTTTTGGCACCGCTGAACCGCGATTTGCTGGACACCTTCCAACAACGCTTTCATGTGCCAGTGCTGATTGAGTGTTATGGCATGACCGAAATTCCCGGCGTGCTGAGCAACCCTTTCATGGGACCTCACAAACTGGGCAGCATGGGCTGCATATCTGCCCATCCCGATCCCGCCATTGAGCGTCCACAGGTCCGGGTGATCGATGAGGACGGCCAGGATCTGCCCATGGGTGAAGTGGGTGAGCTGGCCGTCAAGACGCCCACCCTGATGCAGGGCTACTTCAAAGACCCCGAACAGACAACGGCCAGCTTCAAGGATGGCTGGTTCCTCACTGGCGATCTGGTGCGCCGCGATGCCGACGATTTTCTGTTTTTCTTCACCCGCAAGAAAGACATCATCCGCCGCCGCGGCGAAAACATCTCGGGGGCCGAAATCGATTCGGCCATCGGCAGCCACCCGGACATCCTCGAATGCGCATCAATCGGTGTGGCGTCTGACCTGGGCGAAGAAGAAATTTTGTTGGCCGTGGTGCCTCGCCCTGGCACCACTATCACGCCCGAAGCAGTGCATGCCTATGCCCAATTGCAGCTGTCGCCCATCAAGCGGCCCCGTTACATCGTCATGGTCGAGAGCTTGCCCCACACTGGCTCCATGAAGATTGCCAAATTCAGACTCAAACCCGCAGACCACTTGCGCCGACAAGCCACCGATTTTTCATTGCAGGAAGTTCAACCATGAGCGACACCCCCAACACCACCGAACAGCGCTACGACGCTTTGCACCTGATCACAGATGAAGTGCTGGCACGCTATGCCAAAACGCCCGACCCGCGATTGCGCGAGTTGATGCTCTCTTTGATCAAACACATTCACAGCTTTGCCAAAGAAGTCAAACTCACTTCTGAGGAGTGGGCCTTCACCATGAATTTTCTTGAGCAGACAGGCCAATGGTGTTCTCCTGGTCGCAACGAGTTCATGATTTTTTCAGACGCTTTGGGTCTGTCCATGTTGACCGTGACGCAAGACTACCCCCGCCCTGAACACGCCACAGAACCCACGCTGGTGGGCCCCTTTTTGCTGGAGAATGCGCCTGAATTTGCCATGGGCGAAGACATCAGCGCAGGCGCAGCAGGTACGCCCATGTATGCACAAGGGCAGATCCTGGACATGCACGGCCAGCCCGTGGCCCATGCCGTGATCGATGTCTGGCACTCCGACGATCGGGGTTTGTACGACGTGCAAGACGGCATGGAAGAAAAAGGCCCCTGGGCTCGCGCACAATTGACCACAGGCGCCGATGGTCGCTACAGCTTCTGGTCTGTGTTGCCCGTGGACTATCCCGTTCCGCAAGACGGCACCGCCATTCAGATGCTCCAAGCCACCACCGGCAGAAGCTGGCGTCCTGCACATCTGCACTTTCGCATTCAGGCCCCGGGTCAACGGCCCCTGATCACCCACATTTTTGACCGCAACAGCAAGAACCTGGACAGCGATGCCGTATTTGGCGTCCGCCCATCCCTGATTGCCGACTTCAAACCCCAAACGCCAGGACAGGCACCGGACGGCAAACGCATGGATCGGGACTTCTTCACGCTGGATTACAACTTCATCATGACCGACGCCCTGGCTTGATCGAATTTCTGACCCCACTCATTCTCGAGACAGAAACAAGCCATGTTGTTTACATTCATCTTGATTGACAAACCTGAAAGTGCCGAACTGCGTCAACGCGTTCGACCCGAGCACAAGGCCTATTTGTCAGACATGGCGGACTGCATCGCCTTTGCCGGGCCTTTGACCCATGATGACGGACAGACCATGCTGGGCAGCCTGCTGGTCATTGATTTTCCCGACCGAGACGCTGCGCACGCCTGGATTGCCCAAGAGCCTTTCACCAAAGCCGGGCTTTACGGCAGCACTGCCGTGCACGCGTTTGTCAATCTATGGCCTCAAAAGGTGGGTTTTCCAAAGCCAAGTTGAACCCCAAAGTCGCCTGGGGCTAGGCTTGCCTGAGGCATCAGGCAGGGTGATGGTCAAATTTTCGCCCGGCAATGAGGGCGGTGAAGAAGCCATTGAACCATTGCATGTTCACGGGCTTGGCCATGAAGATGGTGCCTTCAGGCAGGCCACCCTTGGCGGCAATTTCTTCTTGTGACAAGGCAGAAATGACCAAGCAAGTCATGCGTTGGAACTGGGCCGAATGTTTGAGGGTGCGCAACAACTCAAACCCATCGACGCCGGGCATGTTCAAGTCTGCGATCAGGACATCGGGCTGGATGCTGGCCATGTCGATCAGGGCTTCGAGCCCCGAAGACATGGCGGTGCAATCGACCGGCATTTCGCAACGGTTGCAAAAGTCCCGCACCATGTCACGCGTGACCGGGTCGTCTTCGACCAACAACACCCTGAGCCGGTATTCACGGCTTTCAATCGGGCTCATCAGCATGTTGTGCTTTTTTTGGTAGTCCCGAATGGAGGGCATGGAGATGCGGCGATGACCCCCTTGGGTTTTCCAAGCCTGCAGCTCGTTTTTTTCGACCAAAGTCTGGATGGTCCCCACGGACAAACCGAGCAATTTGGCTGCATAGGTGGTGCCGCAGTAGTCTTCTGGCGTGTCGGGCGTGTGGTGTGTTTGCATGACTTTATTTTAATGATAAAAGTGTGAAACAAGATTAAAAATAGTACTTTAATACGGACTTTAAAACAAATAGACACAATTTAAACGAGGTGGGGCCAGATTTCTGTGATGGTCCCGCCTGTGACAAAGGACTGTGCGGCGCGGCGCAAGGTGACGATTAACATTGCGCACCAACTCAAGGAGACCTTCAATGTCTGCACATGCTGCCGTTTGGCCAGCGCGTCTGCCCGCCAGAATCAACGCGCCCGCCACGTCTTTGTGGATGAACCTGGCAGTCAGTGCCCTGCGTTATCCCGACAAGGCTGCACTGGTCTTCATGGGGCGGGTCTGGACTTACCGTCAATTGATGGCCAGTGCCGAACAATTGGCCGGGCAGCTCAAGGCTTTGGGGGTGCAGGCCGGGGACCGTGTGGTCCTGGACATGCAAAACTGCCCGCAGTTGGTCATCACCCACTTTGCGATTTTGCGCATCGATGCGGTGGTGGTGCCGGTCAACCCGATGAACCGGGCCGAAGAACTCAAGCACTACATCACCGACCCTGACACCCAAGTCGCTGTGACTACCGCTGACTTGGCTCCTGACCTGGCGCTGGCCAGTGAAGCCTTGCCCGCTGAGCAGCGGCTGAAACACCTGGTGGTCACGCAATTCACCGATGTCTTTGATCCGGCAACGGTCGGGCCCGATGAAATGCCCGAGGCTTGGCGGCCGTGGTTGTTGCCAATCCGGGCCTTGCCCGTTTTGACTTCAGGGCCGGTGCACGCCTGGGCCGACCTGATGGCAGCGCCTGCGATGGACCTGCCGCCGCCCCAGGCGAAGCCCGACGATCTGGCCATCTTGCCCTACACCAGTGGTACCACCGGTCTGCCCAAGGGTTGCATGCACACACATGGCACCATCATGCACAACGCCATGTCCAGCGGTTTGTGGGGCAATGGCACCCCCGAAAACGTGACCTTGTGTGTGGTACCCATGTTCCACATCACCGGCATGGTCAGTGTGATGCACACCAGCATTTTGTTGGGGGCCAGCTTGGTGATCATGCCGCGTTGGGACCGCGATGTGGCCGGGCATTTGATCTCCAAATGGCGTGTCACCCACTGGACCAACATCCCGACCATGGTGATTGACCTGCTGGGCAGTCCTCACATGGACCGTTATGACTTGAACAGCTTGACCTACATCGGCGGTGGTGGTGCCGCCATGCCCGAAGCTGTGGCGCAACGTTTGCTGGACCAGTTTGGCCTGCGCTATGTGGAGGGTTATGGCCTGACCGAAACGGCGGCACCTTCGCACACCAACCCGCCCGACGCACCCAAAAAACAGTGCCTGGGCATCCCCTTCATGAGTGTCGAATCCCGCATCGTTGATCCAGACACCTTGGCCGAATTGCCAACAGGCGAGTCGGGCGAGATCGTGATTTGTGGCCCCCAAGTTTTCAAGGGTTATTGGAAGCGCCCCGAGGCCACTGCCGCAGCTTTCTTTGACCGCGATGGGTTTCATTTTTTCCGCTCGGGCGACATGGGCCGGGTCGATGAGGAAGGCTATTTCTTCATGACCGACCGCTTGAAGCGCATGATCAACGCCAGTGGCTTCAAGGTCTGGCCTGCCGAGGTCGAGGCCCTGATGTTCCGCCATCCGGCCATTCAAGAGGCCTGCATCATCGCCACCCGCGATGCCTATCGGGGCGAGTCGGTCAAGGCGGTGGTGGTTTTGCGGCAAGACCACAAGGGCAAGGTCTCTGAGCAAGACATCATCGACTGGTGCCGTGAGAACATGGCCGTTTACAAAATGCCCCGCGCTGTGAGTTTTGTCGATGCGCTGCCCAAGAGCGGCAGTGGCAAAGTCATGTGGCGGGCCCTGCAAGAGGCCGAAATGGCCGCTTTGGGCGCACCTGCAAAGGGCTGAGTCCGACCCGCCGCCAAAGCCCATCCCAGAAAAATTGCCGAATGAGCTTGAGACTTTCCATCCTTGACCAGTCTGCCGCTGCCACCGGGCGCGGCCAGGACGCGACCATTCGCCAGACCTTGGACCTGGCGCAAAAAGCCGAGGCCTGGGGTTATGACCGCTTTTGGGTGAGTGAGCACCACAGCCACCCCAGCATCGTGGGCAGTGCCCCCGAGGTCTTGATGGCCGCGATTGCCGCCCGCACCCAGCGCATCCGCATCGGCAGCGCGGGGGTGATGCTGCCGCACTACGCGCCCCTGAAAGTGGCCGAGCAGTTCCGTGTGCTGGACGCCCTGGCCCCCGGTCGCATCGACCTGGGCGTGGGCCGCGCCCCCGGCAGCGACGGGCGCACCGCGCAGTTGCTCAACCCCGATCGCAGCGCCTCTGAGCGTTTTCCGCAGCAGGCCATGGAAATGCAAGCTTGGGTGAGTGGCCACAACCTGCCACCCAGCCACCCGGGGCACAACGTGTTCGCCTACCCGCAGTCGGACACCGCGCCCACGGTGTGGATGCTGGGCAGCTCCGACTATGGCGCCCAATTGGCCGCACACCTGGGTCTGCCGTATGCGTTTGCTTACTTCATCACCGATGGGCATGGCGCAGACGAAGCCTTGCAGATCTACCGCGAAACATTCCGCCCCAGTGCAGGCTTGAGCAAGCCTCATGCCGCCTTGTGTGTCTGGGCGCTGGCCGCTGACACCGACGAAGAAGCGCTGCGCCTGTTCGAGAGCCGCGCCCGCTGGAAGATGGACCGCAACCTGGGTCGCATTGGGGTGCTGTTGCCACCCGAAGAAGCAGCGCGTGACTACAGCCCGGCCGAAGAGTTCGCACTCCAACGCCTGCGTGATGGGGCCTTGATCGGCTCGGCCGCCACGGTGGGCCGCAAGCTGCGCCAATTGGCGGCGCGTCTGGAGGTCGACGAGCTGGTGGTCATCACCTGGACGCATGACCCCGCCGCCCAATGCCGATCGTATGAACTGCTCGCCCAAGAATTTGCGCTTGCGGCAAACTCCACGCTTTGATTTTTGAAACCCTCAGGATTTTTGACATGTTCACCACCGCAATCGCTGGCAGCTTGCCCAAACCCGCTTGGCTTGCCGAAACCGAAAAACTCTGGCCCCAGTGGACCACCCAAGGCCCCGAGCTGCAGCAAGCCAAGGCCGACGCCACGCTGCTGTGGATCAAGGCGCAAGAAGACGCAGGTCTCGACGTGATCGGTGACGGCGAACAGGCCCGTCAGCACTTTGTGCATGGTTTTGTCGAGCAGGTCGAGGGCATCGACTTTGTGAACAAAGTCACCATGGGCATCCGCAACAACCGCTACGACGCGCAGGTGCCGCAAGTCATTGCGCCGTTGCGCCTCAAGGGCCGCGTGCACGCTTTTGAAGCCCAACTCGCCCGTGCCCACACGAAGAAAAAACTCAAATTCACCTTGCCTGGCCCGATGACGATTGTGGACACCGTGGCCGACCGCTTTTACGGCGACAAGGTCAAGATGGCCATGGCCTTTGCCGAGTTGCTCAACCAAGAAGCGCTGGCGCTGCAAGCCGATGGCGTGGACATCATCCAGTTCGACGAGCCCGCCTTCAACGTCTACATGGACGATGCGGCCGACTGGGGTGTGAAGGCACTCGAGGTGGCCGCCCGGGGTCTGACCTGCACCACCGCCGTGCACATTTGCTACGGCTACGGCATCGAAGCCAACAACAAGTGGAAAGAAACCCTGGGCCATGAGTGGCGTCAGTACGAAAAAGTCTTTCCGGCCTTGGCCAAGAGCAGCATTCAACAGGTCAGCCTGGAGTGTATGCACTCACATGTGCCGATGGAGATGATGAAGCTGCTGGAGGGCAAGGATGTGATGGTGGGCGTGATCGATGTGGCCAACCCAGTCATTGAAACGCCCGAAGAAATCGCCGACACCATCGGCCGTGCCCTGCAGTTCGTGCCCAAGAACCGCCTGATTGCTTGCACCAACTGCGGCCTGGCCCCGATGAGCCGCGCTGTGGCCGAGGCCAAGCTCAAGGCCTTGGCCGAAGGCGCCAAGCTGGCCAGCCAGCGCTACGCCTGAGCGCAGTCAGTGGCGAGACCCAGCTCACCTCCCTGAGCTGGGCTAGAGGGCGTTATGCTTGCACTCTTTGCCTGATTGCACGGACGTTTTCATGCCTCAAAACTCACTGCCGCCGCCACTGACCGCCCCCGAACAACTCAACGCCACCTTGCAAGCGCAGGGTTTCGCCTTCCTGGGGGCTGGCGCTG
The DNA here is from genome assembly GCF_001269405.1 of Limnohabitans sp. 2KL-3. NCBI lineage: Bacteria > Pseudomonadati > Pseudomonadota > Betaproteobacteria > Burkholderiales > Comamonadaceae > Limnohabitans > Limnohabitans sp. 2KL-3. Next base: position 11,419 of record NZ_CXON01000003.1, on the reverse strand, counting down.
TGTGCGCTTTGGCCGGGGTCGAGCCGCAGGACTTGCAGGCTTTGGAGTCGAGCTGGAACGATTTACCACCCGATCAGCACCTCAAAGATGGTGGACGCTATCGCCGCAGGCGTCATGCGAGTTTTGAAGTGACGGCACAGGCTTCGCAGCCCGTGCCGCATCGCGCTCACTGGCAGCCGCTGTCTTACAACGCCTTGCACGGCGGCATGCAGCGCTGGTTCGACCCCATGGCTGCCGAGGTGGTGCAACAAACGGCCTGGTCGGCCTTGCTGCAATGGCTGGCGCGTGTGGCATCGGCGGCGCAAGGGCCGCAGACCTGGTTCACCGAGGCGCACCAATTTCGCATCGACACTACCGATGGCATTGGCCGACCCACACCGGAAGGGGCGCACCGGGATGGCGTCAATTGGGTGGCGGTGTTTTTGATTGGCCGCCATGGCATCAAAGGCGGCGAAACTCGGGTCTTTGATGTGGACAGTCCACGAGGTCAGCGCTTTACCCTGAGCGAGCCTTGGTCCTTGCTGTTGATGGACGACACCCGCGTGATCCACGAAACCACGCCCATTCAGCCTGAGCAGGCGGGCGGTTGGCGCGATACGCTGGTGGTCACTTTGCGTTCGGGCAGTTTTCTGGACGATCCGGTGGCGAGGTCATGAAACAGCACGTCTGAAAGCGGTTGGTCAATGGCTTCAGCCCCGACGCAGGCATCCCCCTGTAGGAGCGACGCCCTCGTCGCGATCACCCTCGCAGACCACCAAGAATCGCTCTGAGGGCGGGGCTCCCACAAAGGCAGGTAACTGCCACTGGGCAGGGCTCTCACAAAGGCAGGTCACTGTCCATTGGGCGGGGCTCGCAAAAATCCTGGGTATCCCCCTGTAGGAGCGACGCCCTCGTCGCGATCACCCTCGCAGACCACCAAGAATCGCCCCGAGGGCGGGGCTCCCACAAACGCAGATATCTGCCACTTGGCAGGGCTCCCACAAAGGCAGGTAACTGCCACTGGGCAGGGCTCTCACAAAGGGAGGGCACTGCCCATTGGGCGGGGCTCGCAAAAATCCTGGGTATCTCACTGTAGGAGCGACGCCCTCGTCGCGATCACCGTCGCAGACCACCAAGAATCGCCCCGAGGGCAGGGCTCCCACAAAGGCAGGTCACTGTCCATTGGGCGGGGCTCGCAAAAATCCTGGGTATCCCCCTGTAGGAGCGACGCCCTCGTCGCGATCACCCTCGCAGACCACCAAGAATCGCCCCGAGGGCGGGGCTCCCACAAAGGCAGGTAACTGCCACTGGGCAGGGCTCTCACAAAGGCAGGTCACTGTCCATTGGGCGGGGCTCGCAAAAATCCTGGGTATCCCCCTGTAGGAGCGACGCCCTCGTCGCGATCACCCTCGCAGACCACCAAGAATCGCCCCGAGGGCGGGGCTCCCACAAACGCAGTATCTGCGACTGGGCAGGGCTTCCACAAATGCGGGGCATTGCCTCATGGGCAGGGCTCCCACAAAGGCAGGTATTCAAACTTCACAGGGCCGGGATCAATCAACGGCCTTTCAACGCGGGCTAGTCCAGCGGATGCCGCGTTCCTTGAGCAGCTCAGCGGCGATGTCCGGGCGGTCGGTCACCAGGCCGTCCACGCCCAGGTCCAGCATCTGGCCCATGCTCTGGCGGTCGTTCACCGTCCAGGCCAGCACCTTGAGGCCCAGGCTTTGCGCCTCGCGTACTTTTTGTGCATCGAGTTCGCGCCAAAACGACGACCAATGCGAGCCGCCTGCAGCTTGGATCATGCGCGGCACCGAGCCGTGTTGGGCATGTTGAAAGCCTGCCGTCCAGGCCGAAGCCTGTCCGGACCGGATGCCCAGGTTGTCCAGCGTGGGCAACTGCGCGGTGAGGTACACCGTGGGCATGCCGGGGGCGAGTTTTTGCACCGCTTGCAGGGTGCGCCAGTCAAACGACAGGATTTGCACCCGGCCTTGCAGGCCGTGCTCACGCACCTCCTGCAGCAGCAGCTGCACAAAGCGCTCGGGGTCGGGTGTTTGGTCCGGGCGTTGTGGCGTGATTTTGGTTTCGATGGCGAACTGGACTTGCGTGTCGCCCTGGGCGTTGACGAGCGCAAACAGGTCCTTGAGCCGGGGAATGCGCACGCCGTCGTGGCCCTTTTGCGCTGAAAAAGTCTGGGCGTAGCGCGAGCCGGGCTTGATGCGCCCGACATCGTAGCTTTGCAGTTGTTCAAACGTGAGCTGCCGGATGTCGGGGCCTTTGTCGCGCAGAAACTGGCCTTGCGCGTCGCGGGTGATGTCGGGGTTCAAGGCCGGGTCGTGGCTGATGACCAGCACATCGTCACGCGTGACCACCACGTCCAGCTCCAGCGTGCTCACGCCCGTTTGCAGCGCCAGAGCAAAGGAGGGCAGGGTGTTTTCGGCCAGCAGGCCCCGTGCCCCTCGGTGGCCTTGCAGGTCAACGGTGCGTTGCGCCAGGCTGGGCACACCCGCCAGCAGCAAGGCCCAGCACAGAAGGGCTCGGCCCCCGATTCGTTGGAAATTCATCCTCAGCCTTGGCATGTGTAACAGGGTCAGGTGCCGATCACACCACCATCGAGTTTGCGGATGACCACCGTGGCCGAGCGTGGACGGCCGCCCGCTGCGTAGTCAGGCCAGTTGGAGTATTTGGCAGGCTGGGCCGGGTCGCTGCGGTCAGAAGGGGTTTCGCCCGGGTGCTGGATGCTCACGAACATGGTGGTGCCGTCCGGTGTCAGGGCCACGCCTGTGACTTCGCAGTTGGTGGGGCCGGTGAGAAAGCGGCGGGTCTCGCCTGTGGCGGGGTCGCAGGCCAGCATTTGGTTGTTGCCAATGCGGGCCAACTCGCCTTGGTACATCTGGGTGGCGTGGGCGTCGGTCTGGATCCAGAGCACGCCGCGCTGGTCAAAGGTGATGCCGTCAGGGCAGGCGTACATGTCGCCCTTGATGTTGCCTTTGGCTTCGGCGCGTTCGTTGGCAGGGTCGCCCGCGAGCACCATCAGGTTCCATTCGAAGCGGCGGCCGTCAAAATCGCCTTCATCTTTCCAGCGGATGATTTGGCCCATGACGTTGTTGGCGCGGGGGTTGGCCGCGTCCACGCCCGGCTTGCCGGCGGTGCCGCGCTGGCTGTTGTTGGTCAGGGTGCAATACACCCAGCCATTGGCCGGATCGATGGTGAGCCACTCGGGGCGGTCCATTTTGGTGCCACCCAACAGGTCGCTGGCCTGGCGGGCCTTGATGACGACCTCGCCCTGGTCGGCAAAGCCATTGGCGGCCGTCAGCGGCCCCTGGCCATGCACCAGCGGCAGCCATTGGCCCCGGCCATCGGCGTCGAAGCGGGCCACGTACAAGGTGCCGTGGTCCAGCAGTTCGCGATTGGCTTGGGCTTGTGTCAGGCCGTTGCCAGCGGGCGCGATTTTGTCGCGGCTGACAAATTTGTAGATGTATTCAAAGCGGGCGTCTTCGCCCGAATAGACCACGGCCCGGCCATCGCGCGTCACCCCCACCCAGGCGCCTTCGTGCGCCGCGCGGCCCAGTGCGGTGCGTTTGACAGGGGTGCTGGTGGGGTCCATGGGGTCGAGTTCGACGACCCAGCCAAAGCGGTGGTATTCGTTGGGGTTTTGTTTCAGATCGAAACGGGCATCGTGTTTGTCCCAAGCGTAAAAGCCATCTTTGCGGGCACCCCAGCGGCTTTGGTCGGGTGTGGGCTTGTCGGCTCCGCCAAAGTAAAAGGCAAAATTTTCTTCGCCCGACAGGTAGGTGCCCCATGGGGTTTTGCTGCTGGCGCAGTTGTTCAGGGTGCCGAGCACGGTGCGGCCTTCGGGGTCGGCAGCCGTGCGCATCAGGGGGTGGCCAGCGGCTGGGCCGCCCACGCTGAAAGGGGCGCTCATGGGCAGGCGGCGGGCATAGCGCGAGGGGCGCACCATCTGCCACTGCTGGTTTTTCAGCTCGACTTCGATGACCGACAGGCCGTGCGCGTTTTGTGATTTGCGCACTTTCTCGGGGTTCATGGCGTTGAAGCCGCCCACATGCAGCAAGCCATCGTCGGTGTATTCGTGGTTGATGGCCAGCAGGCCTCGGCGCGAGCCGTCCAGCGCAAAGTAGGCCAGCCCGTCGTGGTGCATGCCCATTTGTGCGGCTTGTTCGTCGGCGGTGTTGGAGCCGTCCATCTTGAAGGCGGGCATGTTGCCCGCAATCCCCACCGGTTCACCCCAGGCGGCCAGGGCGCTGGCCACATAGCCCTCGGGCACGACCAGCCGGTCGCCCATGCCCACCGGGATGCCTTTGAAGCCGAGTTTGGGCTGCCCCTGGCCCAAGGCCGCACATCCGGCCAAGGGGGCCAACACTGAGGCCAGCGTCACGGCCGCACCGCCTTGCAAGAAACGGCGGCGCGAGGCGGCAATCACCTGGTGGATGTCGGGGTTGGTCGAGCGGTTGCTGTCTTCCAGGGTGCTGAAGTCTTTGGCCATGATGCTTTACTCCTTGCTGTTGAATTGGTCAGGGTTTTTGCCTTTGAATGGCGCATAAAAGGCTTTGATGCTCGCCATGTCGGCCTCCACATCCCCCGTTGGGGTGAACACGGGCCCGAGGCCACTGCGGCGGGTGCTGTAGTCCATGTACGCCAGCACGATGGGCACTTGCGCTTGCAGGGCAATGTAATAAAAGCCGGTTTTCCAATAGCGGGTTTTGCTGCGTGTGCCCTCGGGGGGCACTATCAGTTGCACAGGCCCTTGTGCTTGCACCAGGGCTTGCGCAGAAGCGGCGACCAAATTGGTCGATTGTTCGCGGTTGACCGCAATGCCGCCCAGCCAGCGCATGAGGGGTCCAAATGGGAACATAAAAATGCTTTTTTTGCCCATCCAGTAAGGGGTCAGGCGCAGGGCAAAGGCCACCATCAGGGTGTAGGGCAGGTCCCAGTTGCTGGTGTGCGGTGCCGCAATCAGCACGCTTTTGTGGCCGGCGGGCGGCAAGGCCCCTTCGACACGCCAACCTTTGAGGCGTAAAAAACCGATGGAAAACCACCTCAGCAAGGTGTTGACGACCGGAGTGGTGAAGATGGTTCTTTGCATGCTTGGGAGTATCGCCCAAGCCTGTGGGTCTTCGGTGACCCGCGAGCGTCAAGTGGCGAGGGTTGTCTGTTTTTTGCCGCTGCAGTGGCACTGTGCGTGACAGCCCTGGGCGCTTGTGGCAGACATAATCATGGATCAATCAAGGGGGCAGCGTGGGGTGCACTGCCTGGTTTTTTCAACCGATCATTGTGAAGGAAGATCCATGGCTGGTGCCCTGAGTGGATTGCGCGTTTTGGACTTGACCAGTGTGTTGATGGGGCCTTACGCCACCCAACTCATGGCCGACATGGGCGCCGATGTGGTGAAAATCGAGCCACCCACAGGCGACACGGTGCGCGGCATTGGACCCATGCGCAACCCCGGCATGGGCTCGGGTTTCATGCATGTCAACCGAAACAAACGCAGCGTGGTGCTGGACCTGAAAAAGCCCGAGGGCCTGGCGGCGTTTTTTAAACTGGCGGAAACCGCCGATGTGGTGGTCTACAACATTCGGCCGCAGGCCATGCAGCGCTTGGGCATCGATCATGAGCGCCTCAAGGCCATCAACCCGCGCATCATTTATGCCGGGCTCTATGGGTACAGCGAAAAAGGCCCCTACGCGGGCAAACCGGCCTACGACGACTTGATTCAAGGCGTGGCTGCAGTGCCCAGTTTGATGAGCCGCGCCAGTGGTGGTGCACCGCGTTATGTGCCGCTGACCTTGGCCGATCGCACTGTGGGACTGATGGCCTGCAACGCCATTTTGGCGGCGGTGCTGTCCCGTTACCAAACGGGCTTGGGGCAGGCGGTGGAGGTGCCCATGTTTGAAACCATGGCGCAGTATGTGTTGGGCGAGCACATGGCGGGTGCCACTTTCGAGCCACCGCTGGGGCCGACCGGCTACGCCCGACTGCTGGTGCAAGAGCGCAGGCCTTATCCCACCACGGACGGCCATTTGTGCGTGTTGATTTACACCGACCGCCATTGGCAAAAATTTCTGGAACTTCTGGGCCAGGGCCATTTGTTCACGCAAGATCCGCGCTTTGGCAGCATTGGGGTCAGGACCCGGCACATCAACGACCTGTACCGCATGGTGGCCGATGCCATGGCCACGCAAAGCACCGCACACTGGATGGCGCTGCTCGATCAGGCCGATATCCCGTGCATGCCCATGCACGATGTCGAGAGTTTGTTGCAGGACCCGCATTTGCGGGCGGTGGGCATGCTGCAGGAAGTGGACCACCCCAGTGAGGGGCGGGTGCATGAGATTGGAGTGCCCGTGAGTTTTTCTGGTACGCCTGGATTGCGCGTGCAAAAACCAGCCCCACGTCTGGGCCAGCACAGCGCCGAGGTGCTGCGTGAGGCGGGTCTGAGCGAAGAGGCGGTGCAAGCGCTGTTGGCGATGGGACCCGCCCCTTTGTAGGAGCCCTGCCCTCGGGGCGATTCTTGGCGGTTTGCGGAGCTTATCGCGACGAGGGCGTCGCTCCTACAGGGGAATGCCCTGCATTTTGTAGGAGCCCCGCCCTCGGGGCGATGGGTGGTGGTCTGCGAGGCTTATCGCGACGGGGGCGTCGCTCCTACAGGGGAATGCCCTGCATTTTGTAAGAGCCCGCCCTCGGGGCGATGGGTGGTGGTCTGCGGGGCTGATCGCGACGGGGGCGTCGCTCCTACTGGGGAATGCCCTGCATTTTGTAGGAGCCCCGCCCTCGGGGCGATGGGTGGTGGTCTGCGAGGCTTTTCGCGACGGGGGCGTCGCTCCTACGGGGGAATGCCCTGTATTTGGCTGGCCCCGAGGGTCACTCGGCTTTGGCGCCCGAGTCTTTCACGGCCTTGGCCCAACGCGGCATTTCGGTGCGCAGGTGGGCCGCGTATTCGGCGGGCGTGCCGCCCAGAATTTCAGCGCCTTGTGCGGCCAAGCGGGCGCGTAAATCGGGGTGGGCCAGCGCCTTGTTCACTTCGGTGTTGAGCTTTTGAATGATGTCGGCCGGGGTGCCGGTGGGCACCACGATGCCTTGCCAGGCGGCGGCATCAAAACCGGGCATGCCCGATTCAGCCAGCGTGGGCAGGTCCGGCAAGAGGCTGGAGCGCTTGATGCTGGTCACCGCCAGACCGCGCAGGCGGTTGTCACGCACATAAGGCAAGACCGTGTTGATGGTGTCGATCATGAATTGCGTTTGGCCCGCAGCCAGATCCACCAAGCCCGGGGCGCTGCCTTTGTAGGGGATGTGCTGGGTCAACACGCCGGTTTGGGTGGACATCATGGCGCTGGCCAAATGCGTGATGGTGCCGGTGCCGGATGAGCTGTAGTTCAGTGCACCGGGGCGCGATTTGGCCAGGTCCAGAAACTCCTTGACGCTGCGCGCTGGAAGTTGCGGGTTAACCACCAGCACCATGGGCACGCTGGCCGTCAGGGCCACGGGCGCAAAGTCTTTCAGGGTGTCGTAGTTCACTTTGCCGTACAAGGCTGGGCCAATCACGATGGCCGATGTGTTGTAGAAAATCGTGTAGCCATCGGGTGTGGCTCTGGCGGCCAGTTCGGCCGCCAGGTTGCCACCCGCGCCGGGCTTGTTGTCGACGATGACTTGTTGACCCAGTTGTTCAGACAGGCGTTGTGCCAGCACCCTTGAGACCAGGTCGGTGGGGCCGCCGGGCGGGAAAGCGATGATCATGCGCACGGGCTTGTTGGGCCAGCTTTGGGCCCAGATGCTGCTGGCCATGAAGGCCAGCAAGAGGCCGGTCAAGATACGACGTTGGATGGACATGAACACACTCCTTATGAATTGAATTGGTCGAGCACTTGGCCTGGCCCGTGTGGATGGTCCACATAGTCCTGACCGTCGTGTACTTTCACGCCATTGACCCAGACGCCATGCACGCCTGTGGCTTCGCGCACCATGCGCGTGCCGCCACCAGGCAAGTCCTGGCGTGGCAAGGGTTTGGAGATGCCCACGGTGGCCGGGTCGAACAGCAGCAAATCGGCAGGCAGGCCCACTTGCAAACGGCCTCGGTCGGGAATGCGAAAGCGGTCTGCAGGTTCGCTGGTCAGGCGGCGAACGCCTTCGGCCAAGGTGAAGTGGCCGGTGTCGCGCACCCAGTGCGCCAGAAAGTACAGGCCAAAGCCTGCGTCGCACATGTAGGTGAGGTGGGCGCCCGCGTCCGACAGCGTGATGACGCTGGCCGGGTGTTTGAGCGAGGGGACCACGCCGTCGTCGTTGTTGTTGAAAAACTTGCCCACAAAATGCGTGCCCAAGTCTTCGGACAGGGCCAGGTCAAAGAACACATCCACCGGGTCCAGGCCGCGCTGGTCGGCCAGGGCCTGGATGCTCACGCCTTCGAGCGCCTGGTTTTCTGGGCGCACGGTTTGGCCCACTTCGATGTGCCGCCAGTTGCCCAGAAACAAAATGCCCGCCTTGGGCTGGCGCAGGTTCTGGCGAAAGGCTTCGCGGAATTCGGGCGATCGGTACAGCGCTGGCAATTGGTCTGGCGTTGCGGTCTTCACCGCATCAAAGGCCGCATGGCTCAGCAGCACATAGGGATCGGTCAAGGTGAAGTCAAACGACAGCGGCTGGCAGCTGGTCAGCACATACAGCTCGTGGCCGCGCGCCAGGGCTTGGGCACAGCGCTCGTAATAGGTGGCCCCCAAGCCGGGGTTGCCCTCGTTGTACATGGTCAGCACCGTAGAGATGTAACCGGGTCGGCCCGTGTCTTGCACGATGGACTCCATCACGTCGGGGCTGGCGCGGGTGCCAGTGGCCATCATGAACACGCCCTTGTTTTTTTCGCCCAGCACACCGGCCAAAGCCCGCAGCTCATTTTCGGAGGCAATGGTCGAAGGCATGGGAATCCCGCCAAAGCCGCTGTGGTTGGGCGAAAACGAAGACGCAAACCCAATGGCACCGTGGTCCATGGCATCGCGCACCAAGGCTTGCATGGTCTGCAGTTGATCCTCTGTGGGATCGACCTGGGCAGAGCCGTCTGCACCCATCACGGCGGTGCGGATGACCGAGTGGCCTGCGAACACGGCGGTGTTGACGTAAGGGCCGATGCGGCGCAGCTGGTCCATGTATTGGCCAAAGGATTCAAACTGCCAGTCCACACCGGTGAGCAAGGATTGCAAGTCCATGCCTTCGACCACCGACAAGTTTTTCAGCATGGTCTCGCGCAGCGGCGCAGGGCAGGGCGCGATGCCAAAACCGCAATTGCCAATCACCGCCGTGGTCACGCCCAGTGCGGGAGAAGGCGACATGGTTCGGTCCCAGGTGACCTGCGCGTCGTAGTGGGTGTGCAGGTCCACGATGCCGGGCATCAAAGCCAGGCCTTGGGCATCGACGGTTTCCTGTGCCGGACCTTCGACGGTGCCGATGTGGGTGATGCGGCCTTGCGAGACGGCCACATCGGCTTGCACCGGGGGCGCACCGGAGCCGTCATAAACCTGAGCGTTGCGGATGATCAAATCGTGCATCTGTCAAAAACCTTGCTGCAGTGAAAGCCAGACGTGTGGGGGATGCCCAACGTTTTGGGGACTATAGGCAGTTGCTCGCCTGAGCCTGTCGCGCAGTGGATATCAGGGTTTTCCAGACGCAAGGCATGGTCCCTGCAGGAGCGACGCCCCCGTCGCGAAAAGCCTCGCAGACCACCACCCATCGCCCCGATGGCGGGGCTCCCACAAAATGCGAAGCCCCCCAAAATGGTGGCCCCAAAAAAATGCAGGGCTTTCAAACCCCAAACGCCGTTAAATTCCGCTGGGTCGTTTCAAAGCTGTTGCACGGTCGGTGCTGAGCAAATCCACATCGCGGCTTTGGCCCTTGTTGCGCACCGTGAGGGTCAAGGGGCTGCCTGCAGGCCCCAAGGCCCGCAGGCGGCGATAAAAGTCGGGCAAGTCCTGCAGCGTTTGGCCTTGCAGGGCCAGCAAGGTGTCGCCCACGGCAATGCCCGCCAGCGCTGCGGGACTGCCTGGCGAGACGCGCAAAACGGCCAAGCCGCCGCTGGGCAGGCGCTGGCTGGTGATGCCCAGCCAAGGCGTGCCGGGGCCAGGACGCTTGCCGCTGCGCAGCAAGTCGGGCAGGGGGTCTTTGAGCAGGTTCACCGGCACAAACAAATTGCCCGGCAGCGGCACTTGGTCGCCGTAGACGTCTTGCACCAACAAAGAGCCAATGCCCACCAGTCGGCCCTGATCATCAAACAGACCGGAACCACTCCAGTTGTTCACTGCTGGCATCGTCATCAAAGGCGCTTCCAGCAAATATTCCCAGCCGCCCGCAAAGACCTTTCTGGAGACCAGTTCCAGGGCCGTCGGGGCGGTTTCGTTTTGACCCAGGGTCCAGAGCTTGCCGGGGGTGGGCAGGCTGTCCGAGTCGCCCAGCGGCACCGATTCCAGGCGCAGTGGCACCAAGGCGCGGATCAGGCCCAGACCACTGAGGTTGTCCACCGCCCGCACTTGCCCTGGAATGCGGCGGCCCTGGTGGTCGATCAGGTCCACGCTTTCGGCTTCGAGCAGCAGATAGCCGATGGTCAGCACCAGGTCGGGGCCGATCACCACGCCCGAGCCTTCGCGGCGCTGACCCAGGGTGCGGCTGGTGTTGGCCTGCGCGTGGCTTCGGCTTTGCACGGTGACCACCGACTGCAGCACCCGCTGCAGTGGCTCGGGCGGCAAGGCTTGGTGGGTGTGGTCGGTACTGTTGTGTGCCGAAGCCGTCTGCCCGGCAGCTTGCGCCCAGCCCAAGTTGCAAGACAACAGACAGGCACACAAAGCCATGACAAACGGGTGGCGCATGGTCATCCCCTTGAAAAAAGGTGCGCTCAAGCAGCGCCACCTGATTGTGGGCTGTGCCCCTTAACCCCATGTCCTGGGAGCCTACTTTGCCCAATGATGTTGGCACGAACGCTTAAGCAGGGCCTTCCCTTGTAGGAGCGACGCCCCCGCCGCGAAAAGCCTCGCAGACCACCACCCATCGCCCCGAGGGCGGGGCTCCCACAAAATGAAGGGGCGCTCACAAAAGCAGGGCCTTCCCTTGTAGGAGCGTAAGCGTCCGGTGAACCCATCTTGAGATTCAAATGCCATCCCGGCAACATCCTGGCCACACAACAACAACGTGGACACGATGATGAATCAAGACACTCCTACCCCTTCAACGCCTTCGCGCACGCGTCGCATCTACAGCACTCAGTTCAAGTCTGAATTGGTGGCCTCCTGCCAACTCCCCGGCGCATCCGTCAGTGCCATCGCGGCAGCCCACGGCATGAATGCCAACGTACTGCGCCGCTGGCTCCAAAAGCACCGCCAACACGCCTCACATGTCCCACATTTCCCAAGCACACCGCCCGCATCTGCTCAGACCACCAGTGTTCCAATCATCCCGC